>JBIKOJ010000020.1:0-36755 GCA_044358135.1 Acetobacteraceae bacterium
CCGCCACCCCCGCCGCCCGCTGCGCATCCACATCCCGCCCGTAGGAGATGGCGCCGGCCTGCGCGGCAAGATCGGCGGCCAGCTGCACCTTCTGGCGCGCCAGCAGCGCCTCGCCCACGTTCAGCGCCACGCCCCCGGCCACCAGGAACAACGGGATCGCCATCGCCAGCCACAGCGAGACCGTGCCCGCACGGCACCCCGCGATCAGTCGGAAAAGGTCGGGACGCAAAGCCGCTGCTGGGGGCATGGGTCACTCGCAGGCATCTGGCGCCCGCACTCCGGGCACCGGCCATGTCTCGAAATGCCACATAAATCCTACACCCCGCTTACAGCCTGGGCAGCATCCCATCCTGCCCTGGCCGCCGCGCCCACCAGCGGATAGGCTCGCCGCGCATGAACACGCCGCCGCCCCCGCCCGCGAACGACGACGCCGCCGTCGATCTCGGCCCGCTCGCCACCATGCTCCACCACGCCCTGCGGACCGCCCAGGCCCAGGTGCTGGAGGAGCTGCAGGCCAGCTTCGCGGCCGAGGACATGCGCCCCCTCCCCTTCGCCATCCTCGTCGTGCTCGCCCGCAATCCCGGCCTGCGCCAGATCCAGGTCGGCTTCGCCCTCGGCATCCAGCCCACCAACCTGGTTCCCCTGATCGACGGCCTGGAACAGCGCGGCCTGGCCGAACGCCGCGTGGTGCCCGGGGACCGCCGCGCCCGCGGCCTGTTCCTCACCAAGCTGGGCACCGAAACCCTCGCCCGCCTCGAAGCCCGCGCCGCTGCCCACGAATCCCGCCTCGCCGAACGCCTCGGCCCCGGCGGGCGCGAGCAGCTCCTGGCCCTGCTCCACCGCCTCGCGAGCCCGCCCGCGCCGGAATAGCCCGCTCTCGCGCGCGCGTGATTCGCAGCAACGCCCCGCCCGCTTCACTCTGCCCGCACAACCCACGTACGTGCCGAGCCGGGGACCGCCGGGCGACAGGCGCCAGCGCGCTCCCCATCACGATGGGGGACCCATGCGACACCTGCTTGCCGGCGCCACCCTGGCGCTCTGCCTCGCCGCCACCCCGGCCGCCGCCATCACGCTCGGCCAGGCCGATACCTTCGGGAGCGGCACCACCGAAACCTGGTTCGCCGGCGGCGGCCCGTTCGGCGCCATGCCCCCGGTGCCACCGCAGGTGATCGCCACCGGCGGGCCGCAAGGCGCGGGCGACGCCTTCCTCCAGGTCACCGCCCAGGGCGGCACCGGCCCCGGCAGCCGGCTCGCGGCGATGAACGTGGCGCAATGGGCCGGCAACTACGCCGCGACAGGGGTCGCTGCCATTGCCATGGACCTGATCAACCTCGGCACCAGCGACCTCACCATCCGCCTGCTGCTGGAAGACCCGATCCCCGGCCCGCCGCTCAACATCGCCGTCACCACCGCCGCCGCCGTGCTGCCCGCCGGCAGCGGCTGGACCCATGTGGTGCTGCCGGTGGACACAGCCGGGCTGGCCACCCTCGTCGGCAGCCCCGCCGCCCTGCTCGGCAACGTCACCCTGCTGCGCCTCATCCACAGCACCGGCGCCGACGAACCAGACCCGGTCGCCGGCGTGCTCGGCGTGGACAACATCACCGCGCTGGCCACCGCCGTGCCGGAACCGCTGTCCCTCGCCCTGCTCGCCCCGGCGCTGCTGGCCCTGGCCGGAACGCGCCGACGGCGCTAGCGAGGCGCCATCCGCAGCGCCCCATCCAGCCTTATGGTCTCGCCGTTCAGCATCCGGTTCGCCACGATATGCATCGCCAGCGACGCATACTCCTCCGGCTGCCCCAGCCGCGGCGGATACGGCACGGAATCGCCGAGCGACTTCTGGATCTCCGCCGGCAGGCTGGCCATCATCGGCGTCATGAACAGCCCGGGCGCGATCGTCACCACCCGCACGCCGAAGCGCGAAAGCTCCCGCGCCGCCGGCAGCGTCAGCCCCACCACCCCGGCCTTGGAACTGGCATAGGCCGCCTGCCCCACCTGCCCCTCATAGGCGGCCACGGAGGCGGTGTTGATGATCACCCCGCGCTCCCCATCCGCGCAGGGTTCCGCCGCACTCATCTCGGCCGCCGCCAGCCGCAGCATGTTGAACGTGCCGATCAGGTTCACCCGGATCACCCGCTCATAGGCGCCCAGCGCCAGCGGCCCGTCCTTGCCCACGATGCGCCCGGCGGTGCCGATCCCCGCACAGTTCACCAGCACCCGCGCCGGCCCATGCGCCGCCCGCGCCAGCGCGAAGGCCTGCTCCGCCGCCTCGGCATTGGCCACGTCGCACACCGCCGCAATACCGCCCAACGCGCGCGCCATCGCCTCCGCCGCCTCGCGATTCACGTCCACGATCGTCAGCCTCGCCCCCGCCGCCGCCATCGCCCGCGCCGTGGCACCTCCCAGCCCCGATGCGCCGCCGGTCACGATGGCCGAGATGCCGTTGAGATCCATGGTGCTCTCCCTTGCTTCCCCCGCCTTCTGCCGCCACCCGCCTTGCCCCGCAAGCGGGCGGCGGGCATCGTCCCCCGATGCAACACCAAGTCCCCACCCTCGAATACGCCTTCGAGGCCGCCGTCTCCGTCTCCCCCCGCTTCTCCCTCGGCCAGGTCCATGGCGGCGAGCGCCGCGTCATCCCCATCACCGGCGGCACCGTCGCCGGCCCCCTCCTCACCGGCCACGTCATCCCCGGCGGGGCCGACTGGCAACTCGTCCAGCCCGACGGCCTCATCGACCTCACCGCCCGCTACACCATCGAAGCCACCGACGGCACCCTGATCGGCGTCGTCAACCGCGGCCTCCGCCACGGCCCGCCCGAAGTGCTCGCCCGCCTCAACGCCGGCGAGGCCGTCGATCCCGCCCTGATCTACTTCCGCACCACCCCGGTCTTCGAGGCCCCCGCCGGCCCGCACGAATGGCTCGCCCGCCACATCTTCGTCGCCACCGGCCAGCGCCACCCCGAGGGCGTGCTGATCCGCTTCTTTGTCGTTCGCTGAAGCCGCGCCATACTGCCCCCCAACCGGAGCGTGACTCTGGAGGGAGCGACATGCCCAACCACCCTGAAATCGACCACACCGAGGCTGATTTCGCCCGCTCCGGCCTGCCCTATGCCGAGCGCATCCGCGCCGTGGGCACGGAGGAGCCGTTCCGCTGGCTCGCCGCCGGCTGGCGGGATTTCCGCACCGCTCCCGCCGCCAGCATCGCCATCGGCCTCATCGTGGTGGTCGCCGGCTTCGCGCTCACCGCCGGCCTGGCACTCGCCGGCTACTTCTACCTCACCGCCCCGCTGATGGTCGGCTTCCTGCTCGTCGGCCCCTCGCTCACCGTCGGCTACTACGCGCTCAGCCGAGACGTCGAAGCCGGCCGCCCCCCCGCCCTCGCCGCCGCCCTCGCCGCCTGGAAGGCCAACCCAGGCCCCATCCTCTGCCTCGGCCTGGCCCTGGTCGCCTTCCTCGTGCTCTGGATGCGCTTCGCCGCGCTGATCTTCGCGATCTTCTTCCCCTACGCCATGCTCGACGTGCAGGCCCTGGTGAACGCCACCCTCTTCACCACGGAGGGCCTGTCCTTCCTCTTCGTCGGCACCCTGGTCGGCGGCGTCATGGCCACCATCGCCTTCGCCGCCGGCGCCTTCTCCCTGCCGCTCATGCTCGATCGCAAGGTCGGCCTGCTGGAGGCCCTGGTCACCAGCGTCGTCGCCGTGGTGCTGAACGCCCGCGCCATGGCCGTCTGGGCCGCGCTCGTGGTGCTCTTCGCCGGCGCCGGCCTGCTCGCCGGCTATATCGGCCTCGCCATCACCCTGCCGCTGCTCGGCCACGCCACCTGGCACGCCTATCGCGCCACCATTCGCATGCCCTAGTCTCACCCAAACCCAGGAGGACCCGCCATGGTCGTGCTGCAGATCAACTACCGCTTCCAGAACGTCACCGCCGAGGAATGGGCCCGCCGCTACACCGACGCCACCGGCCAGAAATTCCTCGCCGTCGCCGGCCTGCAATGGAAAATCTGGCTCGACGGCGAAGGCAACAATGTCGGCGGCCTCTACCTGTTCGACACCCGCGCCAACGCCGAAGCCTATCTCGCCGGCTCCATCGTCGCCGCCATGAAGGCCAACCCCAACGTCGCCGATTTGCGCTTCACCCTCTCCGATGTGCGCGAACGCATGAGCGCCATCACCCACGCCCCCATCCCCGGCCTCGCGCCGGTGCAGTTCGCCGCGGAGTAAGCCCACGATGACCGACGGTTCCAACGCCAAGAAGACCGGCCTGCGCAAGGGCCTCGCCACCTACGGCGACGCCGAATTCTCCCTGTTCATGCGCCGCGTCTTCATCAAGGCCATGGGCTACACGGATGACGCGCTGGACCGCCCGATCATCGGCATCACCGACACCTACTCCGATTTCAACCCCTGCCACGGCAACGTGCCGGACCTGATCGAGGCCGCCAAGCGCGGCATCATGCTGGCCGGCGGCATGCCGATGAAGTTCCCCACCGTCTCCATCCACGAAAGCTTCAGCCACCCCACCTCCATGTTCCTGCGCAACCTCATGGCGCTCGATACGGAGGAAATGGTCCGCGCCCAGCCGATGGACGCCGTGGTGCTCATCGGCGGCTGCGACAAGACCATCCCCGCCCTGCTGATGGGCGCGGCCAGCGCCGACATCCCCGCCATCGTGCTGCCCACCGGCCCCATGCTGGTCGGCCACCACAAGGGCGAGGTGCTCGGCGCCTGCACCGATTGCCGCCGCATGTGGGCCGACTTTCGCGCCGGCCGGATCGACGAGGCGGAGATCGACGCCATCTCCGGCCGCCTCGCCCCCACCAAGGGCACCTGCATGGTGATGGGCACCGCCAGCACCGTCGGTTGCATGACCGAAACCCTCGGCATGTGCCTCCCCGGCGCCGGCTCCGCCCCGGCCACCCACGCCGACCGCATCCGCCTCGCCGAAGCCTCCGGCGCCGCCGCCGTCGCGCTCGCCAAGTCCGGCCGCAAGCCGTCGGACATCATGACGGAAACCGCCTTCCGCAACGCCTTCACCGTGCTGCAGGCCATCGGCGGCTCCACCAACGCCGTCGTCCACTTCACCGCCGTCGCCGCCCGCCTCGGCATCAAGATCGACATGGAAGCCTTCGACCGCATGGGCCTCGAAGTCCCGGTGCTGGTCGATCTCAAGCCCTCCGGCGACCACTACATGGAGCATTTCCACTGGGCCGGCGGCGTGCCCAAGCTCCTGCGCGAAATCAGCCCCCACCTCGACCTCTCCACCCTCACCGTCGCCGGCGGCACGCTCGCCGACTACGCCGCGGGGGCGGAAGACATCCCCGGCCAGACCGTCATCCGCACCCGCGAAAACCCCATCGCCGTCGGCGGCGGCCTCGCCGTCCTCTCCGGCAACCTCGCCCCCGGCGGTGCCCTCATCAAGCGCTCGGCCGCCAGCGAAAAGCTCATGGTCCACGAAGGCCGCGCCGTGGTCTTCGACGGCCTGGCCGACATGGCCGCCCGCCTCGATTCCGACGACCTCGACGTCACGCCCGACGACGTCCTCGTCCTGCGCCACGCCGGCCCCAAGGGCGCCCCCGGCATGCCCGAAGCCGGCTACATCCCCATCCCCCGCAAACTCGCCCGCACCGGCGTGAAAGACATGGTGCGCATCTCCGATGCCCGCATGTCCGGCACCGCCTTCGGCACCATCGTCCTGCACATCACCCCGGAATCCGCCGTCGGCGGCCCCCTCGGCCTGGTCCAGAACGGCGACCGCATCCGCCTCGATGCCACCAAGCGCACCATCGACCTGCTGGTATCCGACACCGAACTCGCCCGCCGCCGCGCCGAATGGGTCCCACCCCCCGCCCACCCCGGCAGCGACCGCGGCTACCTCAAGCTCTACATCGACGAAGTCACCCAGGCCGACCAAGGCTGCGACTTCGCCTTCTGCCTCCCACCCGCCATGCGGTAACGCACTGCCAATCGCCCATGGCCCGGCGTCACCTAAAGCCCTCTCCCCTTGGGGGCTTGAGCCGCGAAGCGGATCAAGGGTTGGGTGCGGGGTGACTCCATCCGCGCAACAACCCATGGAATTTTGCCCACCCCCTGATGGTCCGACACTAAAAATGAAATCAAGATCATCAGGATTTTCTTAGAAGTCAAAAAAGATCTTCTTTTTCTGAAGAAAAAGAAGCAAAAAGACTTCCTGAGTCCGCACCTTCACCACCCCGAATAGGGCGGAACGCAGAGCAGTTCCGCCATCTCTCCTCCCTCACATGCTATTTCTTCTCCGTGCCCTCCGTGAACGCTTTGCCTGCCTGGGCCCCAACCAGCCACCAGCGCAAGTTAGCGTGAACCTCCATCACGCCCCGTTAAATCGCACAAATCGATAATTTTTTCCTACCTCACCGGTATTGCCTGTGCGACATTCACCGGTGATGACCCATCAACCCGCCGCACCGAGCGAAGCCGACGCACCGCGCCCCTGGGCGCGGGCGATCCTGCACGCCCGCATTCCGGCCACGTTGAAGCTCCTGCTGCTGGCCCTGCTCGCCGCCTTCACGAAGGCCGAGCCCACCGCCCGCACGCGCCACCTCCTGCGCCAGGACTGGCTCTTCTCCACCAACACCGATTTCGCCGACGACCTGGACTCCGCCCAGAATCCCTACGCCCTCCGCCGCGTTCTCCAGCTTCGCGCCGAACTCGGCTGGCTCCTGCGCGGCACCCCCAACCGCGGCATGACCCTCTCAGGCCACCACGCGCCCGCACCGCGCCCCGCGCAGGCTGCCCGCGCCCCCCCATAACCACAGCACGCCCAAAAACACCCCGAATCCGTCCCGAAAACCGCGCGTCCCGCGGCGATGACTCATGCCCGCATCCTGCCCCGCCCAACCCTCCGTATGAGGTGTCCGCGGTTCCACCCATGCCACACCGTCCCGCGCAGCACGATCGCGTTCTGAACCGTCACGAAACGCTTGCCTCCCGCCCCCGGGGCATGGCCCAATCCGGCCAATCCCGGGAGCACAGAATGGCCACCACCGACCGCGTCCTCGCGAATGACGAACTGCGCGCGCTTTCCGTCCGCTCCAACTGGCCGGGCGCCATCCGCCTTGCCATCCACCTCACCCTGCTCGGCCTCGCCGGCTGGGGCGTCGCGGTGGCGCAGGGCTGGTGGCTGCTGCCGGCGCTGCTCGCCCTCGCCCTGGTGCAGGTGGCCCTCTTCGCCCCCTCGCACGAAACCATGCACCAGACGGTGTTCACCTCCACCCGCGCCAATCAGATCGTGGGCTGGCTCACCTTCCTGCCGGCGCTGCAATCCAGCCACTTCTATGCGGCCTTCCACTACATTCATCACCGCCACACCAACGTGCCGGGCCAGGACCCGGAGCTGATGCTGCCGGAGCCGAAAACGCTGGGCCAATACGCGCTGCGCATCCTGGGCGCCGGCTATTTCCGCGCCCGCCTGACCATGATCGCCGACGCCTGGCGCGGCGACATGACCGGGCCGAAATACTTCTACATCAACGACCGCCAGCGCCCCGGCGTGATCCGCAGCGTGCGCGCCATGTCGCTCACCGTCGCCGGGGCCGCCATCGGCTCCGCCCTGATCTGGGGCTGGCAGACGCCGTTCCTGTTCTGGATCCTGCCGCAGCTCATCGGCCAGCCCTTCCTGCGCGGCTACCTGCTGGCCGAGCACACCGGCTGCACGCTGGACCGCAACGGCCTCACCAACACCCGCACCACCCTCACCAACCGCCTCGTGCGCCTGCTGATGTGGGACATGCCGTTCCACGCCGAGCACCACCTGTACCCGTCGATCCCCTTCCACCGCCTGCGCGATGCCCACGCCCTGCTGCGGCAGAGGCTCGCCTTCGTCCAGCCGGGCTACACGCGCTGGAACGCCGGCTTCGTGCGCACCCTGCGCGGCGGGGAATAGGCTCAGGCCGCCTCCGGCTGCTCCAGGCGCGCCAGCACCCGCTCCACCAGCGTCATCGCCTCGGCGTCCTGGCGGAACACCACGGCCACGGTCTCGCCCGCCACCCGCGCCACGCGGGCCTGCACCGGGTTGGTCTCGCCCGGCAATTGCACCGCAAGGCCAATGCCCGGCATCAGCGCATGCGCGCCGGCCACCCGCAGCCCGGCACCGCCGCGCGCCACATCCACCAGGCGCACCGGCCGCGCCGCGTTGCCCGGCAGCAGCAGCACGCAGGGCAGATCCAGGCCCAGAACGCGCTCCTGCCGCCGCCGGTCCGTCCCGGCGTCCTGTGCCGAGGCCAGGAACAGGTCCACCTCGCTCTTCAGCGTCTCGGCCACCCGCGCCACCTCCTCCGCGGAAGACAGCACGGCATCGCCGGCCCGCATGCTGTCCTCGGCCATGTCGTGCAGGGAGCCCATGGCATCGCGCACCGCCACGGTGCGGCCGGCCACGCCGTTCACCTGCCCGGCAATCTCGCGCGTCGCCGCCCCCTGCTGTTCCACCGCGGCGGCGATCGCCGCGGCAATGCCGTTCACATGGCCGATCGCCTCACCCACCTCGGCCACGGCGGCCACGGCCTCGCCGGTGGCAGCCTGGATGCCGCCCACCTGGCGGGAGATCTCCTCGGTCGCGCGCCGCGTCTGCTCGGCCAGCTGCTTCACCTCGGCCGCGACCACCGCGAAGCCCTTGCCGGCCTCCCCGGCCCGCGCCGCCTCGATCGTCGCATTCAGCGCCAGCAGGTTGGTCCGCCCGGCCACATCCTGGATCAGCTGCACCACATTGCCGATCTGCGCCGCCGCCTCCGTCAGGCTGCGGATGCGCTCAGAGGTCGCATCGGCCCGGTTCACGGCCCGCGCGGCGGCATCCGCTGCCCCGGCCACCTGCCGGGCGATCTCGCCCACGCTGGCCGAAAGCTCCTCCGTCGCCGCCGCCACCTGGGTAAGGCTTTCGGTCGACTCGCGCGCGCCCTGGCTGCTCACCTCCGCCGCATCGCGCGTGCCGCGCCCAGCCATCGCCACCGTACCCGCCGTCTCGCGGATCGCCTCGGCCGATTCCGTCAGCATCCGCATCACGCCGGAGACGGAGCCGCCGAAATCCGCCGTATGCCGTTCCATCGCCGCCTGCCGCCGGTCCCGCGCCGCCCGCTCGGCCCGCGCCTCCGCCTCCAGCCGCCGCTTGGCGATGCCGTCCTGCCGGAACCCGTCCAGTGCGCGCGCCAGCACGCCGATCTCGTCGCGCCGCGCCTGCGCCGGCACCTCCGCCTCAAGCTCGCCACCCGCCAGCCGGGCCGTCGCGCCCGTTACCTGGCGCAGCGGCCGCACGATGCCGTTGGCCACCAGCGTCGCCAGCCCCACCATCGTCACCACGCCCAGCAGCACCATCCCGGCATCGTGCAACAGCGTCGCGCGCTGCTCGGCGCGCAAATCGTCCACATACAGGCCAGACCCGATCACCCAACCCCATGGCGCGAAGCCCTGCACGAAGGACATCTTCTCCACCGCCGAAGCACTGCCCGGCCGCGGCCACAGATACGGCACCACGCCGCTGCCATCGCGCTTCACCGTGGCCACGAAGGCCTCGAACAGCCGGAACCCGTTCGGGTCGGCGATCGCGCCGATCTCCTTGCCCTCCAGGTCCGGCCGGAACGGGTGCATCACCATGCGCGGGGTCATGTCGTTCACCCACACGTATTCCTCGCCGCGATAGCGGATCGCCCGCATCGCCTGCACCGCCGCCGCCTGCGCCTGCGCCCGCGGCATCCGCCCGGCGACCTCCTCGGCGTGATAGGCGCCGGCAATGGCCGCCGCGGATTCCACCACATGCTGTAGCACCGCACGCCGTCCCGTCTCCTGCTCGCGCGTTGTCTCCAGCACGGCCAGCGTGGCGATGGAGATCATCCCCAGCACGGCCAGCAGGGTGGTGGCGTGGATGCGCCAGGCAATGGGAAGGGCTGCGAGCATGGGGATCGGGCCTTTACTAATCCTCGCCCCGATAGACGCTGCGCATTAACAACTGAAAAATTCGGCGCGACCCTGGCCGCGGCGCCCCCTGCCCGGTATCCATGCGGCCGGAGGATCGCCATGCCCCGCCTGCACTATGCCTGGGTCGTCGCCGGCGTCACGCTGCTGGTGCTCGCGGCCTCCGCCGGCATGCGCGCCGCACCCGGCGTGCTGCTGCCGCCGCTGCAGCGCGAGTTCGGCTGGAGCGCCGGCGCGATCTCCTTCGCCTTCGGGATCAACCTGCTGCTGTATGGCCTGATCGGCCCCTTCGCCGTGGCGGTGATGGACCGCTGGGGCGTGCGCCGCACGGTGTTGGCCTCGTTGGCCCTGATCGTGGCCGGTGCCGCCGCCACGCCGCTGATCACCGCCACCTGGCAGCTCACGGTGCTGTGGGGCCTGGTGGCCGGGCTCGGCGGCGGCGTGATCTCGATGGTGCTGGTGCCGGTGGTTGCCGGGCGCTGGTTCACGGTGCACCGCGGGGTGGTCACCGGCGCGCTCACCGCCGGGGCCGCGGCCGGCACGCTGCTGCTGCTGCCGCTGCTGGCCTGGACCAGCGAGGCGTTCGGCTGGCGCGCCATGGTGCTGGCCATCGCCGGCGTGCTTGCCGCCCTCATTCCGGTCACCGCCCTGTGGATGCGCGACCGGCCGGAACAGGTCGGCCTGCGCCCCTATGGCGAAACCGGCCCACCGCGCCCCGTGCCGCCGCCCGCCGGCAATCCGTTCGCCCGCACCGTCTCGGCCCTTGGCGAGGGGTTGCGCAACCGCACCTTCCTGCTGCTGGCCGGCGCCTTCGTGATCTGCGGCGCCACCTCCAACGGCTTCGTCGGCACCCACATGATCCCGGCCTGCATGGAGTTCGGCTTCACCGCGGTGCAGAGCGCGGGCGTTGTTGCCGCCATGGGCGTGTTCAACGTGATCGGCGCGCTCGCCTCAGGCTGGCTGACGGACCGGTTCGACAGCCGCTTTCTGCTGATCGGCTACTTCACCACCCGCGCCATCGCGCTGGCCTTCCTGCCCTTCAGCTTCGACAGCCCGGTGGGCTTCGCCATCGTGGTGATCGTGAACGGGCTCGATTGGGTCGCCACGGTGCCGCCGATGGTGAAGCTGTGCACCCAGCATTTCGGATCCGAGCGCGGCAGCCTGATGTATGGCTGGATCAACGCCATCCACCAGATCGGCAGCGGCGTGGCCGCCTTTGCCGGCGGCGTGCTGCGCGACCATCTGGGCAGCTACCTGCCGATCTTCCTCGCCGCCGGGGCCATCGCCCTGGTTGCCGCCCTGTTCGCCGGGCTGGTGCGCGGCGCGCCCGATGGTGCAGCGCAGCAGCGTTTGGCATAAGGCGCGGCACAACCGCCCCGGGCCCGCCGCGCCATGATCCGTCTCGACAACGTCACCAAGCAGAACGGCCGCCAGCTTCTGTTCATCGAGGCCTCGGCCGCCCTGCAGCGCGGCGAGAAGATCGGCCTCGTCGGCCCCAACGGCGCCGGCAAGACCACGGTGTTCCGCCTCATCACCGGCCAGGAGCAGGCCGATGAAGGCCAGGTGCTGGTCGATCGCGGCGTGACCATCGGCTTCTTCAGCCAGGACGTGGGCGAAATGGCCGGCCGCAGCGCGGTGGCCGAGGTGATGGACGGCGCCGGCGACGTCTCGGGCGTGGCCGCCGAGCTGCGCGACCTGGAAGCCGCCATGGCGGATCCGGACCAGATGGACCGGATGGACGAGATCATCGAACGCTTCGGTGAGGTGCAGGCCCGCTTCGAGGCGCTCGGCGGCTACGAGCTGGAAAGCCGGGCGCGCGAGGTGCTCGCGGGCCTCTCGTTCAGCCAGGAGATGATGGACGGCGACGTGGGCGCCCTTTCGGGCGGCTGGAAGATGCGCGTGGCGCTGGCCCGCATCCTGCTGATGCGGCCCGACGTGATGCTGCTCGACGAACCGAGCAACCATCTGGACCTGGAGAGCCTGATCTGGCTGGAGCAGTTCCTCGCCAACTACGACGGCGCGCTGATGCTCACCTCCCACGACCGCGAGTTCATGAACCGCGTGGTGGGCCGGGTGATCGAGATCGATGGCGGCACGCTGACCAGCTTTTCCGGCAACTACGAGTTCTACGAGCAGCAGCGCGCGCTGAACGAAAAGCACCAGCAGGCGCAGTTCGAGCGCCAGCAGGCGATGCTGGCCAAGGAGATCAAGTTCATTGAGCGCTTCAAGGCCCGCGCCTCCCACGCCAGCCAGGTGCAGAGCCGGGTGAAGAAGCTGGAGAAGATCGACCGGGTGGAGCCGCCGCGCCGCCGGCAATCGCTTCAGTTCGATTTCCCGCCCGCCCCGCGCTCCGGCGACGATGTGGTGAACCTGAAGGGCGTGCACAAAAGCTACGGCAGCCGGGTGATCTACCAGGGGCTGGACCTGCTGGTGCGCAGGCGCGAGCGCTGCGCCGTGCTGGGGGTGAACGGGGCCGGCAAGTCCACGCTGCTGAAGCTGGTCACCGGCACCACCGCGCCCGATGCCGGCACGGTGGCGGTCGGCGGCAGCGTGAAGATGGGCTACTTCGCCCAGCACGCGATGGAACTGCTCGACGGCGACATGACGGTGTTCGAGGCGTTGGAGCGCGAGCACCCGCGCGCCGCGCAAAGCGCGCTGCGCGCCCTGGCCGGCTGCTTCGGCTTCCCCGGCGACGACGTGGAGAAGAAGTGCCGCGTGCTCTCCGGCGGCGAGAAGGCCCGGCTGGTGATGGCGCTGATGCTGTTCGACCCGCCCAACCTGCTGGTGCTGGACGAGCCGACCAACCACCTGGACATGGGCACCAAGGAGATGCTGATCGGCGCGTTGTCGCAATACGAAGGCACGATGCTGTTCGTCTCGCATGACCGGCATTTCCTCGGCGCGCTGTCGAACCGGGTGCTGGAACTGACGGAAGACGGGGTGCACCAGTACGACGGCGGCTACACGGAATACGTGGCCCGTACCGGGCATGAGGCGCCGGGGCTGCACGCCTGAGCCGACCAGGCGATGCCGGGGTGCTGAACCATCGGCACGGCCGGGGTGGTTCCCCGGCGCCCGGCATTTCACCAAATCGCAACGCGCCTGGCCCATAGGTCCGAGGCAGGAAGCCTCCTGGCGATTGGGGTTTCTGTCCGGCCTGGGAAAGATGGGTGCGATGTCTGAAACGACGCCTGGGCTGTCGAACCCGCGCCCGATCGACCATGGCGGGCCGGTGGACCGTGCCTTCGTTCCCTTCCCCGACAGCGCCCTGCGCGCCAGCGTGCCTGCCCGCTTTGCGGCCATCGCATCGGCCCATGCCAGCCGCCTCGCCGTGGCCGACGCCCAGCGCGCGTTCACCTACGCGGAGCTGTCCCGCCTTGCGGACAGCATCGCCGCTTGCGTTGCCGCCGCTGTTCCGCCCGGCGCGCCGGTCGGCATCCTGCTGGGGCATGAGGCGCGCACCCCGGCCGCCATGCTCGGCATCCTGCGGGCGGGGGCCGCCTATGTGCCGCTCGATGCGCAGCACCCTGCAGCCCGCCTCGCCGCCATCGCAGCGAATGCCGGCCTTGCCGCGATCGTCAGCGCCGGAGCGCTGGTGGACCGTGCCGTAGCACTGGTGCCCGGCATTCCGGTCATCGATCTGGAAAACCTGACCGACGGCGCCCGGCCGATCGCCCCGCCCGATCCGGCGGCCATCGCCTGGATCCTCTATACCTCCGGCAGCACCGGCGCACCGAAAGGGGTGTTCCAGGACCACCGCGGCCTGCTGCACGACGTGATGCAATACGCCAACGCAGCCCATCTCGCGCCGCAGGACCGGCTGACCTCGTTCTACTCCCCGGCCACCGTGGGCGCCGTGCGCGACATCTGGGCGGCTCTGCTCACCGGCGCCAGCCTGCACATCCAGCCGCCGTACCACGGCACCGCTGCCATGGCGGCGTTCCTGCGCGACACGGCACCTTCGATCTACCATTCGGTGCCTGCACTGCTCCGGCACCTGGCCGCCGCCGATACGCCGCCGCTGCCCTGCGTCCGTCTTGGCTACGTTGCCGGGGACCGTGTGGACCGGGACGATGTGGGCGCGTTCTTTCGCCTGTTTCCGAATGCGCTGCTCTATACCGGCCTGGGCGCGACCGAGGCCTCCACCATCTACGTCCATCGCTTTGTCGCCCGCGATGCCCCGCTGCCGGAAGGCCGCGTTCCCGTCGGGCACGCCATGCCAGACCGGCTCGCCCTGCTGGTGGACGAAACCGGGCGGGAGGTGCCGCCGGGGGAGATCGGCGAGATTGTCGTGTGCTCGCCCTACATCGCGCGCGGCTACTGGCGTGCCGAAGCATTGACGGCCGAGCGCTTCTCCGATGATCCCGCCCGCCCCGGCTGGCGTCGCTACCGGACCGGCGACCTCGGCCGTTGGCGGGCGGACGGGCTGCTGGAACATCTCGGCCGCAGGGACCAGATGGTGAAGCTGGGCGGCCAGCGGGTGGAGCTCGCGGCCGTCGAGGTCGCGCTGAAATCGCTGCCCGGCATCGCCGAGGCGGCCGTTCTGGTGCGGCCGGCGGCGGCGACCGGCGGGCAACCGCAACTGGTCGGCCACGTGGTGCCCTGTCCCACCGGGACCGCACCCACCCAGGGCGCGCTGCTGGCGGCATTACGCCGCATCCTGCCGCCGCCGATGGTCCCTGCGACGCTCGTGGTCCGGGAGCGGCTGGCCCTGCTGCCCAACTTCAAGGTGGACCGCACGGCCCTGGTGCACGACGATGCCGCGCTGGCCGTGGCGGACACCCGGCACGCGCACGGCCCCTCGGCCATTGTCGCCGCGATCGCGGCCGAAATCTTCGAGCTCCCTGCCGCACCAGGGGCCGATCATGACCTGCTGGCGCTTGGGGCGGATTCCATCGGCATTATCGGTCTTGCGGTGGCGCTGGAGCAGCATTTCGGCCGGCTGGTGCCGCTGGAGGCGGTGGTCGCCGCGCGCACGCCGCACCGCATCGCGGCGTGGATCGAGGCCTGCTCCCCCAGTGCCGGCAGCGCACATGCGGCCATCGCCACGCTGCGGGCGGGGGCCACCGGTGCGGCGCCGCTGCTCTGGCCGCACGACGTGGGGGGAGGCTGGCACGGCATTCCGGCGTTGCTGCCGTTCATGGCGCCGGGGCGGCCCTGGCTGGGGTTGCGCGACCCGGCCGGCGACGATGCCACGCGGCCCGCCGATAGCCTGGAGGCGCATGCGGCCCTGATGTTCGCGGCCCTTCGCGCTGCCGGCCATGCGGAGCGCCCTGGCGGCATCCCCATCGGCTGGTCGTTCGGCGGCCGGCTTGCCTGGGAACTCGGTGCGCAGATGCAGGCGGCCGGCTTGTCGGTGCCCTGTGTCGTGATCATCGACGCACCGACCACCCCTGTCGGCGCCGGCTTGGAACCAGGGGATCCCGATGCGCCATGGCGGGCGGCCGCCGAACGGCGCTATCGCATCGCCGCCCAGTACCATGCCGGTGCCGCACCGCTCGATCTCGTGCTGATCCGCAGCGCCGGGGGTGGGCCGCACCTCGCCGGTCTGCCCGAGGATCTCGGCTGGTCCGGGCTCGCGCGGAGCCTCAGGCGCCACACGATCCCGGGCGATCACCTCACGCTCTGGCAGGAGGGCGGGCAGGACCTTTGCCGCGTGCTGGAAACGGTCCTGCCGGAGCCGGCGCGTTTGGCGATCGGCGCTTAGCCCGCGAGCGCTGCCCGCACCGCGGCCAGGGCTTCGTCGGCCCTGCCGGCATCGGGGCCGCCGGCCTGGGCCATGTCTGGCCTTCCGCCGCCGCCCTTGCCGCCGACGGCCGCACTGGCGGCGCGGACGAGATTGACGGCGCTGATGCGGGAGGTGAGGCCGGCGGAGACGGCGACGACGATGCTGGCCTTGCCTTCGGCGGTGGAGACGAGGGCGACGACGCCTTCGCCGATCTGCTGGCCGATCGCTTCCGCGATGCCCTTGAGGTCGCGGGCGGGGACCTCGCCGAGGTTGCGGGCGGCGAGCGTGATGCCGTTGACGGTTTCGGCCTCACTGGTGGTGCCGCCGGTGGCGAGCTTCTTCTGCAGCTCCTGCACCTGGCGTTCCAGCTTGCGGCGCTCCTCCACCAGGGCGGCGACGCGCTCCGGCACTTCGGCGGGGGCGGCGCGCAGGGCGATGGCGACGTCCTGCAGGCGGCGGTCATTCTCGGCGATGGCGGCCAGGGCGGCTTCGCCGACCACGGCTTCCACGCGGCGGACACCGGCGGAAACCGCGCTTTCGCTGAGGATGCGCATCAGGCCGATATCGCCGGTGCGGCGGACATGGGTGCCGCCGCAGAGCTCGATCGAGTAGGCGCGGCCATTGTCGTCACCCATGGCGACCACGCGGACTTCCTCGCCGTATTTCTCGCCGAACAGGGCGCGGGCCCCTTCGGCCACGGCGGCGTCGGGGGTCATGAGCCGGGTGGTGACCTCGGCGTTCTCGCGGATGCGGGCGTTCACCTCGGCTTCCACCACGGCGAGGTCGTCGCGGGTGATGGGGGTGGGCTGGCTGACGTCGAAGCGCAGGCGGTCGGGCGCGTTCAGGCTGCCCTTCTGGGCGACGTGGTCGCCGAGGCGGCGGCGCAGGGCTTCGTGCAGCAGGTGGGTGGCGGAGTGGTGCGCGCGGATGGCGGAGCGGCGGGCGTGGTCCACCGTGGCGGCGACGGGCTTGCCGATCTCGGCGGCGCCTTCGGTGACGCGGCCGAGATGGACGAAGAGGTCGCCGACCTTCTTCTGGGTGTCGTGGATCGTGATGGTGAAGCCGGGGCCGGCGATGATGCCGGTGTCGCCGACCTGGCCGCCGGATTCGGCGTAGAACGGGGTTTGGTTGAGGATGACGGCAACTTCCTGGCCGGCTTCGGCCTTCGGCACCGGGTGGCCGGCGACGACGAGGGCGGTGATCTCGCCTTCGGCGACTTCGGTGGCGTAGCCGAGGAACTCGCTGGCGCCGAGCTTCTGCTTGAGGTCGAACCAGACCGTTTCGGTGGCGGCCTCGCCGCTGCCGGCCCAGGCGGCGCGGGCGCGCTTGCGCTGTTCCTCCATGGCGGCGTTGAAGCCATCGAAATCGACCGACTGGCCCTGCTCGCGCAGCGCGTCCTGGGTGAGGTCGAGCGGGAAGCCGAAAGTGTCGTAGAGCTTGAAGGCGACGGCGCCGGCGAGCTTGTCGCCCGGGGCGAGCATGGCGGTTTCCTCGGCGAGCAGGCCGAGGCCGCGATCGAGCATGGCCTTGAAGCGGGTTTCCTCCAGGCGGAGCGTGTCGGCGATCAGCGTTTCGCCGCGGACCAGCTCGGGATAGGCGCTGCCCATCTGGCGCACCAGGGCGGGGACGAGGCGGTGCATGATCGGGTCGCGCGCACCCATCATGTGGGCGTGGCGCATGGCGCGGCGCATGATGCGGCGCAGCACGTAGCCGCGGCCCTCGTTGCTGGGCATGACGCCTTCGGCGATGAGGAACGACGTTGCGCGCAGGTGGTCGGCCACCACGCGGTGGCTGGCGCGGAACGCGCCGTCGGGGTCCTGGGAGGTGGCTTCGGCGCTGGCCAGGATGAGGGCGCGCATCGTGTCGGTGTCGTAGTTGTCGTGCTTGCCCTGGAGGATGGCGGCGAAACGCTCCAGGCCCATGCCGGTGTCGATCGAGGGGCGCGGCAGCGGGCGGCGGACGCCGGGGGGGCCTTCCTCGAACTGCATGAACACGTTGTTCCAGATCTCGATGAAGCGGTCGCCATCCTCATCGGGGCTGCCCGGGGGGCCGCCGGGGATCTTGTCGCCGTGGTCGTAGAAGATTTCCGAGCAGGGGCCGCAGGGGCCGGTTTCGCCCATGCGCCAGAAATTGTCGTCGGTGGGGATGCGGATGATGCGGCTTTCCGGCAGCCCGGCGATCTTCTTCCACAGGGCGGCGGCGTCTTCGTCTTCCGAATACACCGTGACGAGGAGCTTTTCCTTCGGCAGGGCGAAGTCCTTCGTCAGCAGGGTCCAGGCGTGGTAGATGGCCTGGTCCTTGAAGTAGTCGCCGAAGGAGAAATTGCCCAGCATCTCGAAAAAGGTGTGGTGGCGGGCGGTGTAGCCGACATTGTCGAGGTCGTTGTGCTTGCCGCCGGCGCGGACGCATTTCTGCGCGGTGGTGGCCCGGCTGTAGGCGCGCTTCTCCTGGCCGGTGAAGACGTTCTTGAACTGGACCATCCCGGAATTGGCGAACATCAGGGTGGGGTCGTTGCGCGGCACCAGCGGGCTGCTTTCCACCACGGTGTGGCCGTGGCGGGCGAAGTAATCCAGGAAGGTGGCGCGGATGTCGTTCGACGAGGTCATTGGCCAGCCCAGGCAAGGTGTTGAAGCGGGTCGACTGACCTAGCGCAGGGGTGACCGCATGTCACGCGCGGGCCTTGGGGGGCTGGGTTTCCCATGGTTTGGCACATTTGATTTTGCCGCCGGGTCCATTGATCGCAATTCGCCCAATGGCCGCCTCACCAACGACGACGACGCGGACGTTGAGCGGGCATGGCACGTTCCCGGGATTCGGACCGCATTCGGCAACCGAACTCGCGTCCCGGCGGTTCCTCCGATAATACCGATTTCACCGATGCCACGGAGGAACCAGACGATGCGCTACATTCAAGGGTTTGTTGTGCCGGTCCCCACCGCGAACAAGGAGGAATACCTGGCTGCCGCCGCGAAGGCTGCTCCCATATTCAAGGAGTTCGGCGCATTGCGGCATGTGGAGGCCTGGGGCGACGATGTCCGCGACGGGAAGGTGACCGATTTCAAGCGGGCGGTGCAGGCAAAGCCGGACGAAACCGTCGTCTTTTCCTGGATCGAGTGGCCTGACAAGGAAACCTGCCAGGCGGCCGAGCAGAAGATGATGACGGACCCGCGCATGAAGGACATGGACATGCCGTTCGATGGCAAGCGGATGATCTTCAGTGGCTTCGTGCCGCTGTTCGATACCGGTGACCACGCCTGATTCCGTACGCAGGGGCGCGGCAGCGACGCCTTCGCGGGATGTTCAGGCCTATCGGGTCATTTCGTCGGATCCGCGCCACGAACAGTCGGTTGCGCCTCGCCGCAGCGCGCGAGTATCTCGCCCACCACGTGGTCAATCGGTGCCGTGGCGTCGATGCGTATCGCGTGTTGGGGAATGTCGCCTTGCGTGGCATGCAGCCGCATCACCAAGGCGCGTTCGGCCGGGGTGGCGCCGAAGTTGTCGATTGGCCTGGCGGCCAGGCGCCGGCTCAGCGTTCCGGCGTCGACGTGAAGGACGAATACCTCGTCGAACCCGTCGATGAACCGGTGGAAATTGCGCGATCCGCCACAGAAGAAGGTGATGGGATGGCGGTGATCCGCCATCAGTGACCGGACCGTGCCGATATCCCATATGTGGTGAGCGTGCCGCCACTCGGCCCTTGCCGCATCACTCTCGTGGGCGGGTTCCCGCAAGGGTTGGCCGGTTGCGGGGTCGCCGGAATAGGAAAGTGCGCGGTCGCCGTGAATGACGTGATGGCCGCGGCGGGTCAAAGCCTCGGCCACCGTGGTTTTTCCAGTGCCGGAAATGCCTTCGATGAGGGCGTTCCTGGCACCCATGCCCCTGCGTGGCTCCTGTTCAGGGCGTGAGCCAGGAGGGCGCGTCGGCGCCGAGCGAGGAAGCGCCACGCGACCAGCCTGCCGGGGTTTGCGACAGTTGGGCGGCGTGTCGCAGGGTGCGGGTGGGGGTTGCGCCGAAGCTGCTGGGCTCCAGCAGGTCTTCCATGGCGGCAAGGTCGGGGTCGGGCACGGTGAGGCCGTCGATGCGGCCGAGGCTGCGGAGCCAGGTGCCGGTGGTGGCGAGCGAGACGCTGACCTTCCAGCTGCCGCCTTCGCGGGCCTGGCGCAGGCGGGCGGCCATGGCGCCGAGGGCGAGGAAATAGCCGCTGGCGTGATCGAGCGCCTGGCAGGGGAGCGGCTTGGGGCCGCGGGCGCCGGCGGCCTCGGCTTCGGCGTGGTTGAAGCCGGTGCTGGTCTGGACCAGGGAATCGAAGCCGCGCTTGCCGGCCCAGGGGCCGGTTTCGCCATAGGCGGAGAGCGTGGCGACCACGATGCCAGGGCGCATGGCCGAGACCTGGGCGGGGCCGAAGCCATGCTTGGCGAGCGCGCCGGGGCGGTAGGATTGCAGGAAGATATCGGCCTGTTCGACCAGGGCACGGAGCTGCGCCCTGCCCTGCTCGGTTTCGAGATCGATCGAGCAGGCGCGCTTGCCGCGACCGGTGTCGGCAATGAGGTTGGGCAGGTTCGCGACGTTGGGGCTGCTGACGTAGAGCACCTCCGCGCCGTGGGCGGCCAGGGTGCGGCCGGCGACGGGGCCGGCGATGACGCGGGTGAGATCGAGCACCTTCACGCCATCGAGCGGGCGCGTGGGGTTGGGCGCGAAGGGGATGGGGGCGGCGTCGCGCAGGCGTTCGATGCGGATCGGCGGGACACCGGATAGAGCCTGGGCGTGGGGGTGGGCATCCCACTGGGCGAAGCTGCGATAGGCGCTGACGCACATGCCGGCCTTCCAGGCTTCCGTCTCGAACGCCTCGGCCTTGCGGCGGCGCAGGGCGGCGGCGACATCCTCCTTCGTGTTGGCGCAGGCGAGCAGCCTGAGGATGCCGTCGCGGTGGTGCGGGAAGTTGGTGTGCAGGCGCACCCAGCCATCGGCGGTGGAATAGGCGCCGGCGATGGGGTCCCAGGGGTCCTTCGGAGGTGTGTCGCCGATGCGCAGGTAGCGCTCGCTACGGAACTCGGCGGCGGCGTGGCGGATGTCGATGGACACGCCCTGCCCCGCGCCGGTGCGGTGGCGCCAGGTCGCCTCGGCGGCCAGGGCCGCGGCGCCGATGCTGGCGGCGGCGGCGGCGTCGACGCGGAAGGAGGATGGGAGGGCGGGCTCGGTGCCGGTGACCTCAAAGGGGGCGGTGTCGCGCAGGCCGGCCAGGGTGCAGAGGTTGGCGGCGATCTCGGTGGGGGTCATGTCGGACTCCTTAGGCAAGGAAGATTCTTCTTTTTTCTGAAGAAAAAAGAAGCAAAAAAGACTTCATTCGTTTGTACGGAGCCCATCGTCGAACGCCGCGCAAACGAACAAAAGTTTTTTGGTTCTTTTTTTCGAAAAAGAACATGCTTCCTTACTTGCTGATGATGGGCAGCACGACACGGCTCGGGCGGCTGGCATCCACGAACACGGTATTGCGGGCAATGCGGCGGCGGGTGGCGGCGCCTTCGGGTTCGCCGGTGTTCGGGTTCACGTCGAAGCGCGGGAAGTTGGACGAGGAGATATCCAACCGGATGCGGTGGCCCGGCAGGAAGAGGTTGGCGGTGGCGAAGATGGTCACTTTCAGGTGCACGATCTCGCCGGGCTGGCGCAGGCGCGGGGTGGCAGGATCCTCGGCGTAGCGCAGGCGGACGATGCTGTCGGCCAGGAGCATGGCGTAGCCGCCGGGGTAATCGGCGCTGGACGGGTGGACGTCGATCAGCTTGGCGGTGAAATCGGTGTCCGGGCCGTCGGTGGAGACGTGGAGGTCGAGCTCGATGGGGCCGGCGATGGTGAGGGGGGCGGCCAGGGGCTCGGTTTGGAAGACGAGGATGTCCGGGCGGCTGGCGAGCGGGAGATGGGGGGGCGTGCAGCCGAAGAAGGCTTCGGATTCCACCTGGTTCCAGCTGCCGGGATGGGCGACCGGGTCGAGCGAGGAGTGGTTGCCGCCGATGGTGGGAACGGGGTTGCTGGGGTCGAAATCGTAGCTGAGCGGGGCAGCGCCGGCGGGCGGGGGGGCTTCGGCGAGGGTGCCGGTGTTGTGCAGGTGGTAGGGCGTGAAGCTGGTGCCAGGCAGCGGCCAGTCCTGCGCGGTGATCCAATGGCCGCCGTGGTCCAGGCGTCCTTCCGGCGTGCGCGTGCCGCTGCCGCCGCCCATGACGAAGAGGCGGACCGGGGGTTCGGGGTTCGGGGTGCCCTGGGTGGCGTGGTTGAACAGGCGCAGGCGGTATTGGCGCCAGTCGCCGCACCAGGAATCGATCGGCGCGGCCTCGCCGAAATCGACGTCGCCGGAGAAGCGGCGGCTGCGTTCGCCGTGGGTCCAGGGGCCGAGGATCAGGTATTGCGGGCCCCGGGCACGCAGGCCCTGGAAGTTGCCGATGGCGCCGAGCGTGTAGGGGTCGAACCAGGCGGAGAGGTGGACCACGGCGGCCTGGCTGTAGGTGTCGTGCCAGGTTTGGGTGCTGATGCCGAGCTGGGTCCAGAAATCGTCCCGCGCGCCGTGGCGCCACTGGTCGAAGAGGTAGGCCTCGTAGTCCGGGTGGTGGCGCAGCGGGGAGTGGCCGGGTTTCCAGAGGATGCCGCGGCGCAGCAGGGTGAACCAGTCGAAGATGTTCTCCGCTTCCAGCGCGGCCTTCATCACCGGGTTGGCCTGGGCTTCCGGGGAGAGCAGGGCCTGCTTGTAGGCCCAGGTGGCCTGGCGGAGTTCGAAGGCGCCGTTCTGGCGCACGCCGTGGTGCCAGGCATCGAGGAAGCCGCCGCAATCCAGCACCTGGGCGAGGAGGCCTGGGGGGTTGAGGCAACCGAGGGCGGCCTGGGTGTGGGCGCCGTAGGAGAGGCCGAGGGTGACGACCTGGCCGTTGCACCAGGGCTGGGCGAGGAGCCAGCGCATGGTGTCCTCGCCGTCTTCGCCGTCCGTCAGGTATTTCACGAAGGCGCCGTCGCTGCCGAAGCGGCCGCGGGTGTCCTGCACCACGGTGGCATAGCCGGCTTCGAGGAAGGGGGCGGCGAATTCGTCCGGCGTGGCGATGGCGGGGTTGGCCGCGGTGTTCTCGCGCCCGCCGGGGAGGTGGCGGCCATAGGGGGTGCGCTGGAGCACGACGGGCCAGGGGCCGTGGCCGGCGGGGACGCGGATGTCCGTGGCGAGGCGGATGCCGTCTCGGGTGGTGACGTGTTCGGTGCGGAGGGGGTCGTTGCGCATCATCGGGGGATGATGCGGCAGGAGGCGAAGGAAGGGAAGGAAGCGGTTCTTTTTTGAAAAAAAGAACCAAAAAACTTTTGTTCGCTTGCACGCGTCTTTCCGTGGAGAGACGCGTGCAAGCAAGAGAAGTCTTTTTGCTTCTTTTTCTTCAGAAAAAGAAGGCCTTACTTGAGTGTCTTGCTGAACAAAGCCACAGTGCGCTCCCACGCCAGCTTGGCGGCGGCTTCCTGGTAGCGCGGCGTGGAGTTGTTGTGGAAGCCGTGCTGGGTGCCCGGGTAGATGTGGGCTTCATAGGTCTTGCCGCCGGCCTTGAGGGCGGCTTCGTAGGCGGGCCACTGGCCGTTGATCCCTGCATCGTTCTCGGCCATGTGGATGACCAGCGGGGCGCGGATGTTGGCCACGGTATCGGCCGCGGCGGCGGCGCCGTAGAACGGGGCGCCGGCCTGCATGTCTGGCCCCAGCGTGGCGGCGAGCCAGTTGGTGGTGCCGCCGCCCCAGCAGAAACCGGTAACGCCGAGCTTGCCGTTGGACAGCGCGTGGGCCTTCAGCCACTTGGCGCTGTTCAGCATGTCGGTGCGCAGCTTGGCCTGGTCGAGGCGGGTTTGCAGGGCGCGGCCGTCATCGTCGTTGCCGGGGTAGCCGCCGAGGGGATGCAGGCCGTCGGGCGCGAGGGCGAGGAAGCCTTCGGCGGCGGCACGGCGGGCGACATCCTCGATGTAGGGGTTCAGGCCGCGGTTCTCGTGGATGACGAGCACGGTGCCGAAGGGCCCCTGGGTGGTGGGCTGGACGAGGTAGCCGCGCATCTGGCCGGAGTTGCCGCCGGGGCTGTCGTAGGTGACGTAGGTGCCCTTGATGCGGCTGTCGGTGAAGCTGATGGTCTGGGCGCGCGCGTAGTTGGGGATCAGCGCCTGGGCCATGGCGAGGCCGCCGGCGATGGCGGCGCACTGGGCGAAGAAGCTCCGGCGGTCCATGTGGCCATGGCAGTATTCGTCGTAGAGGTCGAAGACGCGCTGGTCGATCTGGAGTTGGGTAAGCGGCGCGGGCGAGGTGGCGGAAAGCTGGTCGGTCATCGCGTCCTCCTGGTTTTGTGGCGAGGTTAGCGCATTGCCACGCAACGATGCACGGGCGCAGTTCCGGGAGCGTTGCGTGGGCGCGGTGGGGCTGCCACGGTTCGGGCAACGAAGCGGAGGGAACGGCGATGGCCGATGCGTGGCTGGGGCTGGCGGGCCGGGTGTGCGTGGTGACCGGCGGGGCTGGCGGGATCGGGCGCGCGGTGGGCGCGGCGTTTGCGGCGCAGGGGGCGCTTGTGGCGCTGCTGGACCTGGATGGCGCGGCGGCAGCCAGTGCGGCGGCGGAGATCGGCGGGGTGGGGATCGGGTGCGATACCTCCAGCGAGGCGTCGGTGCGGGCGGCGTGTGCGGAGGTGGCGGCGAAGCTCGGCCCGGCGGATGTGCTGGTGAACAATGCCGGCATCCTGCGGCCCGGCCCGTTGGCGACGCTGCCGGTGGCGGAATGGAACGCGATGATGGCGGTGAACCTGACCGGGTACCTGCTGTGCGCGCAGGCCTTCGGGGCGGGGATGCTGGAGCGGAAGTCGGGGGCGCTGGTGCACATCGCCTCGATCGCCGCGTCGTTTCCGCAGGGGCAGTCCGGCGCGTATTCGCCGGGCAAGGCGGGGGTGGCGATGCTGTCGCGGCAGTTGGCGCTGGAATGGGGGCCGATGGGGGTGCGGAGCAATTCCGTCAGCCCCGGGATGATCCGCACGCCGATGTCGGAAGCGTTCTACCGGGCGCAGGGGGTGGCGGCGGCGCGGGCCAGCCTGGCGCCGTTGAAGCGGTATGGGGTGCCGGGGGATATCGCGGATGCGGTGCTGTACCTGGCCTCGCCGCGGGCGGGGTATGTGACGGGGCAGGACCTGATCGTAGATGGCGGGGTGGCTCAGATCACGATGCAGCAGATCCCGCGGCCGGGCTTCGACGCATGACGCCGGTTGTTCTGGTCACCGGCGGCGCGGACGGGATCGGCTGGGCGACGGCGCGGCGGTTCGCCGCCGGCGGGCACCTGGTGGCGATCGCCGATCTGCGCGCGGAGGCGGCGATCGCGCGGGCGGCGGAGCTGGGGCCGGCGCATCTCGGCCTGGGCTGCGACGTGGCCGACGAGGCGCAGGTGGAGGCGGCGGTGGCCGCCGTGCTGGCGCGGTTCGGGCGGATCGACGTGCTGGTGAACAATGCGGGCATCCCGGATTCCATGGCGCCGACGCTGGGGCAGGAGACCGGGTTCTTCATGCAGCTGCTGGCGATCCACCTGCAGGGCACTTTCGTGGCCTCCCGCGAGGCGGCGCGGGCGATGCTGGCGCAAGGTGGAGGGGCGATCGTGAACCTTGGCTCGCTGGCGGGGAACATGGGGCTGCCCCGGCGCAACGCCTATGGCGCGGCGAAGGCGGGGATCCATTCCATGACGCGGTCGATGGCGGTGGAATGGGGGCGCGGCGGCATCCGGGTGAATGCGATCGCGCCTGGCTATGTGCGCACGCCGCTGATGGCCAAGCTGGAGCAGGAGGGGAAGGTGGATACCTCCGCGATCAGCCGGCGCGCACCGCTGGGGCGGCTGGGCACGCCGGAGGAGATGGCCGAGGCGATCTGGTTCCTGGCCTCGCCGGCGGCCAGCTACATCTCGGGCGTGGTGCTGAACGTGGATGGCGGCTGGCAGGCCTTCGGCATGGCCGGCGACGCGCCGGCGGTGGATTAGTGGCCCCTGCCCTGCCGATCCGGCTGCTGGCCTGGGGGGCGCTGGGGACGGCGCTGCATATCGGGCTGGCACGGTTCGGCTATGGGGTGGTGCTGCCCTCGCTGCGGGGGGAGCTCGGACTGGGCTACACGGCGGCGGGGGTGCTGAATGCGGTGCATCTCGGCGCGTATCTGCTGGGCACGCTGACCGGGGCGGCGCTGACGGGGCGGCTGGGGCTGCGCGGGCTGGGGCGGCTGGGGCATGGGCTGGTGGTGGCGGGCGCCGTGCTGTGCGTTGTCGCCGAGGGGCCGTGGGTGCTGGGGGCCGGCCGGCTGCTGACCGGGCTCGGGGCCGGGTGGGGGGTGATCGCGATCCTGGTGACGGTGCTGGGCGGGATGGCCGAGAGCGCACGCATGCAGGCGAGCGTGCTGATCTGGACCGGGATGGCGGCGGCGATCCTGGGGTGTGGGTTGGCCGCGCCGTGGCTGTTGGCGCCGGGGCTGTGGCGGCTGGCTTTCGTGGCGGCGGGGGTGGCCGCACTTGTGCTGGCCTTGGGGTTTCCGGCGCCGGCGGGGGCGCCCGCACCCTCCGGCAGAGATGGGTTCAGGCTGGCCTCGGTGGCCACGCCGCGCTGGGCCTGGCTGGTGGGGACGTATTTCTGCTTCGGGCTGGGCTACATCGCCTATGCCACCTTCGCCGGCGCGCGGCTGGCGGCCGAGGGGGCGGCGACCCCGGTGGTGGTGGTGGCCTGGAGCACCGTGGGGGTGGCGACGCTGCTGGGCAGCCTGCTGACGCTGTGGGTGCTGGGGCGGGCGCGGCTGCGGGCCTTCGCCCTGCCCGGGGCGATGGGGCTGGCGGCGTGCGGGACAGCGGTGGCAGCGCTGCCGGGTGCGGCGGCAGCCTTCGCCGGGGCGGCGCTGGTAGGGCTGGGGATGGCCGCGATCCCCGCGCTGATCACGGCCGCGGCGCGCACGCGCAGTTCGGCGGCGGACTATGCGCGGGCGTTCAGCGTGGCCACCGCGGCGCTGGGGCTGGGGCAGCTGCTGGGGCCGGTGCTGGCCGGGGCGCTGGCCGATGCGCTGGGCACGGCAGCGGCACCGCTGTTCGGAGCCGCCTGCTATGGCGCCGGCATGGTGGCGGCACTGGTCGACCGGCATGCCTCCACCGCGGGCCCGGAACACAACTCGGAGAGGCAATAGAACCGGAACTGTCTTTGTAGTTTCGCCGCCCCCCCGCGGGCCGCTATGCTCACGAAATGGTGAAGTTGCCCGCTGCCCTTTCTGGTTTGTTGCTGGCCGCCCTGCCCCTGCCGGCAGTGGCCCAAATGGTGCCGCCGGCCGCGGTCACGGCCCCCGCCGCCGGGGAGGCGGAGGAGGCCTTTCGGCGCGGGATGGCCGCCATGGTCGCGCGCCAGCCGGAAGAGGCGCGCACCGCCTTTGCCGCCGCGGCGGCGTTGGGTCATCCGGCGGCGATCAATGCCATGGGCATGCTGCTGATGGGCGAGCAGGGCACGCCCGCCGACATCCCGGCGGCGATCCAGTGGTTCGAGCGGGCGGCGGCGCTGGGGCATCCGGCGGCGGCGTTCAACCTGGGCAACCTGCTGCTGCAGGGCCGTGGCGTGCCGCGCGACGAGGCGGCGGCGCTGAAGCTGCTGACCCAGGCGGCCGAGGCGGGGCATGCGCCGGCCGAATTCACGATCGGGGCGATGCATCTGCGCGGGCTCGGCGTGCCGGCCAGCGAGACCGAGGCGCTGCGCTGGAATCGGCGCGCGGCCGAGCGCGGCTTTCCTCCCGCGGAGGACGCGGTGGGGCTGGCGCTGGAGCGCGCCGGCAACCTGGCCGAGGCGGAAACCTGGTATCGCCGCGCCGTGGCGAAGGATTTCGCGGTGGCCAAGGTGCGGCTCGCCGACATGCTGGCCCGCGCGCCCGCCACGCCGGAGCGCGAGGCGGAGGCGCTGGCGCTGTACCGCAATGCCGCGGCGCAGGGCGTGGCTGTGGCGGAATGGCGGCTGGGGAGCTTCCTGGAGGCCGGGCGCGCCACGCCGCGCGACCTGGAGGGCGCTGCGGCGGCCTATCGCAACGCGGCGCAGAAGGGCGAGCCGGCGGCGCAGGCCGATTGGGGCCGGGTGCTGGCGCAGGGCCAGGGCGTGGCGCAGGACGATGCCGAGGCGGTGCGCTGGATGCAACGCGCGGTGGAGCGCGGCCATTCCAACGGGCGCTTCCTGCTGGGGCGGATGGTGGCTGCCGGGCGCGGCATTCCGCGCGACGAGGCAATGGCGACCACGCTGTTCCGCGCCGCCGCCGAGCAGGGCCATGCCGGGGCGCAGCACGAGCTCGCGGTGCGGCTGGAAGGCGGGCTGGGCACGGCACGCGACCTGGAGGCGGCGTTGCGCTGGCACCGGCGGGCGGCGGAACAGGGGCTTGCGGCATCCCAGGTGCGGCTGGGCCTGGCCTATGACAACGGCGCGGGGATGCCGCGCGACGTGGCGCAGGCGATGGAATGGTATGGCCGCGCCGCGGCGCAGGGTGCGGCGGTGGCGCAGAACAATCTGGGCTTCATGCTCGCCTTCGGGCGCGACACGCCGAAGGACCCGGTGCGCGCGCGGGGGTTGTTCGAGGCCTCGGCCGACCAGGGCAACGGGGTGGCGGCGGCCAATCTCGGCTCGTTGTACGAGGGCACGCAGCTGGGCCAGCCCGATCCCGCCCGGGCGCTGTACTGGTACCAGCGCGCCGCCGAGATCGGCAACCCGAACGGGCAGTATGTGCTGGCGCGCGCCTATGCGCAGGGGCTGGGCGGCGCGCGGGACGATGTGGCGGCGGCACTGTGGTACGGGCGCGCGGCGGCGCAGGGCCATACCGCGGCGCGGGTGGCGCTGGGCTTCCTGCACCTGGACGGCCGCGGCGTGCCGCGCGACGACGCCGAGGCCTTCAGCCATTTCCTGGCGGCGGCGGAGAAGGGCGACCCAGGCGCGATGAACGCGCTAGGGCTGATGTACGAGGCCGGGCGCGGCATGGCGCCGCAGCCGGAGCAGGCGGCGATCTGGTTCCGGCGCGCGGCCGACAAGGGATTGCCGGCGGGGCAGTTCAACCTGGGCGGGCTGTACGATCGCGGCGACGGCGTGGCGCAGGACCGCGAGGCGGCGCTGCAATGGTATCGCCGCGCCGCCGACCAGGGCTTCGCACCCGCGGAAAACCGCATCGGGCTGATGCACGCCGATGGGCTGGGCGTGGCCAAGGACGAGGCGGCCGGCTTCACCTGGGTCAAGCGCGCCGCCGATCGCGGCATGGCGGAGGCGCAGGCCAACCTGGCGGCGATGATGGCCGCCGGGCGCGGCACGCCGGCCAGCGAGGTGCGGGCGCTGGACTGGTATCGCCGCGCGGCGGCGCAGGGCCATGCCGGGGCGATGCTGGCGCTGGGCGTGGCGCATGCCGAGGGCCGCGGCGTGTTCCGCAACCCGGAGGAGGCGCTGCGCTGGCTGCACCAGGCCGTCGAACGCGGCAATGCCGAGGCGATGCGGCGCATCGGCTCCATGCACGAGACCGGGGACGGCATGACGGCGAGCGACGAGGCCGCCCTGCCCTGGTATCGGCGCGCGGCCAACCGGGGCGAGGCGCAGGCGCAGTTCCGCCTGGGCGTGTTCCACGAGACCGGCCGCGCGGTGCCGCGGAACATCGCGGAGGCCGCTTCCTGGTACCTGCGCGCGGTGGAGCGCCGGCATCCACAGGCGCAACTGGCGCTGGGGCGGCTGTACGAAACCGGCGAGGGCGTGGCGAAAGACGAGGCGCTGGCGCTTTCACTGTATTTGCGTGCTGCCGAGCAGAACGAGCCGCGCGCGGCGCGGGCCGCGGCGCGCATGACCTATGAAGGCATCGCCACCGCGCCGGACCTGGGTGCTGCGCTGCGGTTGTACCAGCAGGCGGTGCGGCTGGAGGGCGAGACGCGCATCCAGCGCCTGCTGGCCCTGTACGACTTCACGCTGGCGATGCAGCTGCAGCCAGGCCGCGGCTCCGTCGCCGATGACCGGCAGGCGGTGGCGCTTTTGCGCCGGGCGGCGGAGAACGGCTCGGCGGCCGCCACGGCGGAACTGGCGGTGATGCTGCACCATGGCTGGGGCACGCAGCAGAACACGCAGGAGGCGATGCGGCTGTTCCGGATCGCGGCGGCGGCGGGCTCACGCACCGCCAAGGAATGGCTGCGCCGGCTGGCGACCCACTAGCCTCAAGCGACGAAATACCAGGCGGTAAGGGCAGAAGCGCCGACGGTAACAACGCCGCGCAACCACGCGGCCGGGATCACCCGCGCCAGCGTGCCGCCGGCGAAGCCGCCGGCGAGGGCGCCTACCAGCATCGGCGTGGCCGCCTGCCAGTTCACCTCCCCACGGACGATGAAGGTCAGCGCGGAGGTGGTGGTGATGACCATGCCCATCATGTTCTTGAGCACGTTGGTCTGCTTCACGTTCTCGATCCCGGCAATGGCGTAGCCGGCCATCAGGAACACGCCGAGGCCGGCGCCGAAGAAGCCGCCATAGATGCAGAACAGCAGCTCCACGAAGCGGCCCACCACCTGCATCGGCACGGAACGCCTGCCCTGGCCGCTGGCGGTGAGCCACCTGGTGATCGTGGGCGAAAGGGCGAACACCAGCGTGGCGCAGAGCATCAGCCACGGCACCAGGGCGCGAAAGACCTTCGGGTCCATCACGATCAGCAGCTGCGCGCCGAGGAAGCCGCCGACGAGGCCGAGGGCCATGCTGGCCCAGGCGCGGGAGCCGAGCTGCCTGAAGTCGTTCAGCTGGGCCATCACCGAGGTGAGGCGGCCAGGCCACAGCGCCACCTGGCTGGTGGCATTCGCCAGCTTCAACGGCAGGCCGAGTCCGACCAGGGCAGGAAAGGTGACCAGCGTTCCGCCGCCGGCCAAAGCGTTGATCACGCCGCCGGCAAAGCCGGCGACGGCGAGAAGCAGCAGGGTAGCGAGGTCCAAGGCAGCGTGTCCGGGCGAGGCGGTGGAAGAGTCGGCGACCGGACGGCCGCACGCGGTGGCGTGTTACGGCAGGCGCGGCGGGGTGTCCACTCCGCCGCGCCAAGACCTCCCTAGCCGCGCTTGACCCCCCAGAAGGCGACGATCGCGGCCGGGGTGAAGCCGTTCAGCTCCGCCTTGTGGGCATGCGGCAGGAAATACTGGCCGAACGGCACGGAGGCGGGGGTTTGCGCCGAGAGCAACTGCATCTCCTCGGCGATGCGCTTCTGCGCCGCGGGGTCGCCGGCTTCCATCCAGGCAGCGCGCAGGGCTTCCATCTGCGGGTTGGGCACGTTGCCGGCCAGCGGCCGGTGGCCGCCGGGGTTGGAGGTGGAAAGCCCGGTGTAGCCGGAACAGAAGCTGGACCATTCGCTGGACGGGTCCGGGCTTTGGATGCGCGCGATCATCATGCCCCAGTCGACGCTGGTGTAGGCGACGTTGAGGCCGATGCGCTTGTAGAGCTCCGCCGTCATCTGCCCCATGGCGGTGTTCACCGGAATGTCGCCGGCGGCCATGTGGACGACCTTCTGGCCGTCATAGCCCGACTCCTTCACCAGCTTGCGGGCGGCGTCGATATCCGGGCCCTTCACCAGGGAGTCCACGCCCCTGGTGCTGGCCAGCGGGGTGCCGGCGGTGAACCAGCCGACGCCGGGGTTCACGAGATCGGGGTAATCCCCCACCACGGCCTGCAGATACTCCTTCTGGTCCATCGCCAGCAGCACGGCGCGGCGCAGGCGGGGATTGTCGAAGGGCGGGCGGCGCTGGTTGAACTGCAGCATGCCCATCCAGCCGAAGGGATCGAGCTTCTGCACGGTGAGGCCGCGGGTGCCGCGCAGGCGGGCGACATGGTCGGTGTGCGGGCGCTCCAGCCAATCCACCTCGCCCTTGATCAGCGCGTTGGCCGCCGTGTTCGGCTCCGGCAGGATCTTCCACTCGACACGGTCGAAATGGGTGACCTTGCCGCCCGAGAGCACATCCGGCTTCTCCTGCCGGGGCAGGTATGCCTCGTTGCGGGCATAGGCGACATGGGCGCCGGAATCCCATTCATTGGCCAGGAAGCGGTAGGGGCCGCTGCCGATGGCCTCGCGGATGCCCTTGGAAACATCGGGCACCGCGATGCGCTCCGGCATGATGTGGCAGGAGCCGGAGCCGAGCGCATAGGGCAGGTGCGGGAAGGGCTTCTTCGAGTGCAGCTCGAAGGTCTTGTCGCCGGTGGCGCGCACTTCCATGCCGATGCTGGCCAGGTGCATGCCGAACAGGTCGCGCAGGGACCAGCGGATGATGGAGGCAACGCAGTCCTTCGCCAGCACCTTCTCGCCGTCGTGGAAGGCCAGGCCGTCGCGCAGGGTGAATTTCCAATGCAGCCCGTCGGCCGAGACCTCATGGCCCGCGAGCATCTGCGGGTGGGCGGTGAGATTGGCATCCACGCCGAAGAGCTGGTCGAACACCATGTAGGCGTGGTGCGAGGAGATCAGCGCGTTCGACCACAGCGCATCGAGCGAGGTGAGCGCGGTGTGCGGCACGAAGCGCAGCACGCGGGCATTGCCCTGGGCGAGGGCCGGCGCGGCGAGATTGGCGGCGCCCGCAGCAAGGACGGCGCGGCGGGGGAGTGGGGGGCGTCATCGGGCGGCTCCTGCAGCAAATGGGGTGGCAGCACACGCGAGTATGTCGCCGCCCCACCGCCGGGGCCAGGGTTCAGCCGAACCGGGCGGAGACGGTGCCGAAGGGGACGAAGCGGGAGTCGATACGGTCGCCCTGCGCGATGGGATACTGCTTGGTGAAGCTGCCGGACATCACCAGCATCCCCGGCTCCAGCGCACGGCCGAACTCGGCCAGCTTGTTGGCAAGCCACTGCACGGAGAGGAAGCCGCCACCGCCCATCACCTCCGCCCCCGCCGCGCGGTCGATCGGGGCGCCGTTCACTTCCACCACCACGGTGGAGCCGGCGAGGTCGCGGTTGGCCGGGGTCAGCTTCACCTCGGCGCCGGTGACGAAGGCGTATTGCTGGGCGTTGTCGGCCATGGCCAGCGCGATGTCCTCGCTGAACGGGCCGCGCTTCTCCACGATCTCCAGCGCCGGTGCGGCATGGCTGACAGCGGCGATGGCCTGTTCCAGCGTGACACCCGGGCCCTGCAGCCGGGTGCCGATGCGCAGGCACAGCTCGTTTTCGAAGCCCGGGGCGATGATGCCGGGGAAGCGGAAGGCGGTGCCGCTGGGCTTGTGGCCGCTGGCAAGCAGGAAGCCGAAGCAGGGCTCGTGGATGTTCCACTGCGCGCGCATCGCCGCGGCGGTGAGGCCGACCTTCCAGCCGGCCTGCTTTTCGCCCGCCGCCTCGAACCGGTCGAGCAAGGCGAGCTGGACCGCGTAGGCCTGGTCCAGCGAGAGCTTGCCCATCCATTCCGCCGGCATGTGGCGGCCCTTGTGCCATTCGGCCCAGAGCGTGGCAGCCACCGCGCGCGCGTCGAACCCGTCCATGTGCGTGCTCCTCATTTCGGCCGCAGGCCCATGGCCAGCGAGGTCTCGTCGCCGCGCGCGACGTAGGTGAGATCGCGGCGGGTGGCCCAGGTGTTGATGGTGAAATACACCGGGATCATGCCCATCTCGGCGATCGCGATCTCGGCGGCCCGGCCGTAGAGGGCGAGGCGCTTCGGCTCGTCCATGGTGCGCAAGGCGGCTTGCAGCGCCATGTCGTACTCGGCGTTGGACCAGCGGCCGCGGTTGGAGGCACCCATGCCCTTCGCGGGATCGAAGGTGGCCATGAGCGAGACCAGGGTGGAGCTCGGCTCGCCATTGCCGACCCAGCCAGACAGGATCGCGCTGAATTCCAGCTTGCTGCCGCGGCTGAAGAGCTGGCTGGCGGGCATGGTCTGCACATCCACCTTCACGCCGATACGCGCCAGCATCTGGCCGATGGCCTGGGCCACCTGGGCGTCGTTCGGGTAGCGGTCGTTGGAGCCGGCGAGGCCGATCTGGAAGCCATCCGGCCAGCCGGCCTCGCGCATCAGGGTGCGGGCGCGGTCGGCATCGAAGGGCAGCGGCTTCAGGGTGGGGCTGGCGCCGGGCACGTAGTGGGGCACGTATTGTGCGGCCGGCTTGGCCTGGCCGCTGAGCAGGCGCTCGGCCAGGCCCTCGCGGTTGATGGCCAGGCTGATCGCCTGGCGGACGCGGGCATCCTTGAAGGGATTGCGCGTGAGCGGATTGCCGGCATTGTCCTTCAGGCCCGGCGAGGCGTCGCGCGCGCTGTCCATCTGCAGGTAGATGATGCGGAAGGCGTCGGTCTCGTGGAGGGCGAGGTTGGGGGCGGCGGCGAGCTTGGCGCGGTCCACGCCCGGCACGCCCTCGATCATGTCCACGTCGCCGGAGAGCATGGCGGCAACGCGGGCGCCATCATTGGCGATGGGGCGGAAGATGACGCGCGGCCAGGGCTCGGCGCCGCCCCAATAGGCCGGGTTGCGTTCCAGCACCAGGCGGCTGCCCGCCTGCCATTCGATGAAGCGGTAGGGGCCGGTGCCGATGGCGGCGCGGCCGGCGTTGAAATCCGAGGTGGCGCGGCCCTCGGCGGCGGCCTTGGAGAGGATGGCGATCGATTCGAGATCGACCAGCAGCGTGGGCGCGGGGCCCTTGGTGCGGATGCGCACGGTGCGCGGATCGATCACCTCCACCGCCTCGATCGACTTCATGAAGGTGCGGTAGGAGGACGGCGAGTTGGGCACATCCGGCGCGCGCACGAAGGTGAAGGCGACATCCTCGGCGGTGAGCTTGCTGCCGTCGTGGAAGGCGGCGTCGCGCAGGGAGAATTCCCACACGTCGTCGGCCACCAGCTTCCAGGAGGCGGCGAGGCCGGGCTTCACCTCGCCACGCGGGCTGGCGGCGGTGAGGCTGTCGAAGATGTGGCGGGAGATGGCGCGGTTGGGGATGTAGGCGTGGTAGTGCGGATCGATGGAGCTGACATCGGTGCGCACGGCGATGCGGATGTCGGCGGGCTGGGCGATGGGGGCGGTGGCCGGGATGGCGGCAGCCAGCAGTGCGGCCGCGCCCAACAGCATGTTGCGCATCGTTGTTTCCTCCTGTCGTTGCGGGGAGGCTAGCGCATCCCGGGCGGGGGCAGAAGGCGGCGGCCCGAGATCAGATGGGTGATATCAGATCAGGCCTGCCAGACCTGCCCCGGCCGCAGTGCGGGAAAGCGGGCGGGGGCGATCCCCTGCCCCGCCAGGGCCACGGCCAGCCGGGCAGGCGGCTCGTCGATCGGCTCATCCGTCAGGCGGAAGGTGCCCCAGTGGTGGCCGAGGGCCTGCTGGGCGCCGAGGTCCTGGAAGGCCAGCACGGATTCGTCGGGGTCCATGTGCTGGGCCTGCATGAACCAGCGCGGGGCATAGGCGCCGATCGGCAGCAGGGCGAGGCGCGGCGGGCCGAATTCCGTGCGGATGGCGCGGAAGGTGGTGCCGTCGCCATAGCCGCTGTCGCCGCACAGGTAGATCACGCCGGACGGGGTGGTCAGCACGAAGGCACCCCACAGCGCCATGCGCCGGTCACCGAGGCCGCGGGCAGACCAGTGCCGGGCGGGGCGGAGATGGACGCCGACATCGGCGGAGAGCGGGCGCATGTCGCCCCAATCGAGCGCCTCCGCCGCGCCATCGGTGGCGGGGTTGATGATGCTGTCATTGCCGAGCGGGGTGATCACGCGCAGGGGCTGGCGGGCGCGCAGCCGGGCCAGGGTGGCGAGGTCGAGATGGTCGTAGTGGTTGTGCGTCACCAGCACGGCATCGATCGGCGGCAGGGCGGACCAGGCGATCCCCGGCGGGTTCACGCGCTTCGGCCCGGCCCAGGGAAGCGGGCTGGCGCGATCCGACCAGACGGGATCCACCAGCAGGTTCAACCCGGCGACCTGCACCAGGAAGCTGGCATGGCCGACCAGGGTCACGCGCAGCCCGGCGACGCGCGGCGGCGGGGTATCGGCATGCGGGCTGGGATGGTGCTTCGGCCACGGCGCCTTACCCCCGCCGAAGCGCCAGCGCAGCAGGTCGGCCAGCCGCTTGTCGGTGGCGCCGGCGCCGCGCGCGGCCGCCTCGCCTGGCAGGTGGAACACCCGGCCATCGAAATGGTCGCTGGGCGGGCCCTGGTAGTAGGGGTTCGGCTTGGCCATCAGCGGCGATACGGCAAAGGCAGCATGGCGCGCAGCGGTCGCTTCACCGGGCCGTGCGGGCCCGGCACGATCACCAGCGCATCCGGCGCGTAATCCAGCAGCAGGTCGCGGCAGGCGCCGCAGGGGGAGACCACGTCGGGCGGGCCCTGCCCTTCCTCCGGCTTGCGGTGGCGCACGGCCACGCCGATGGCCATGGTGCCGTCCCCTTCCAGGATGGCGCGGCCGAGTGCCACCGGCTCCGCGCACACGGCAAGCCGGCCGACGGTGGCGCCGAGGTGCACGCCGGTCCAGACCCGGCCATCGGTGCTGCGGATCGCCGCGGCCACGGTGTGCCAGAACGGCCGGTGATGGGCCGTGATCACCGCGCGGGCGGCGGCGACCAGGGCCTCATCCTCGGCATCCAGCGGCAGGTCGGCGAACGGCAGGGTATCGCCGTTCAACGGGCTACTCGGGCGAGTCGGCGTCGGCGTCCGGCTCCGGCTCGGTCATCATGGCGTTGGCCACGGTGGTGGACTGGTCGCGGATCTTCTTCTCGATGGATTCGAGCACGTCCTTGTGGTCGCGCAGGAACTGCTTGGCGTTCTCGCGGCCCTGGCCGATGCGCTGGCTGTCATGGCTGAACCAGGCGCCGGACTTCTCCACCACGCCGGCCTTCACGCCGAGATCGATCAGCTCGCCGACCTTGCTGATGCCCTCGCCGTACATGATGTCGAACTCCACCTGGCGGAACGGCGGGGCGAGCTTGTTCTTCACCACCTTCACGCGGGTCTGGTTGCCCACCACCTGGTCGCGGTCCTTGATCTGGCCGATGCGGCGGATTTCCATGCGGATGGAGGCGTAGAACTTCAGCGCGTTGCCGCCCGTCGTCGTCTCAGGGTTGCCGAACATCACGCCGATCTTGAGGCGGATCTGGTTCAGGAAGATCAGCAGGGTGTTGGAGCGGGAGACGCTGCCCGTC
>JBIKOJ010000176.1:0-11242 GCA_044358135.1 Acetobacteraceae bacterium
CCGCCTCCGCCAGCGCGGCCTTTGCCACGCCGTTGGCGGCGCTGCATGCCGTGGCGCTGGATACCGAGACCACCGGGCTCGACCCGCGCAGCGCGCGCATCGTGCAGGTGGCTGCGGTGCGGCTGTCCGGCACGGCGCTGGCCGGGGAGGCGCCGTTTGCCAGCCTGGTGAACCCGGGCGGCCCGATCCCGCCGGCCAGCACCGCGATCCACGGTATCGCCGATGCCGATGTGGCGGGCAGCCCCGGCTTCGGGGCGCTGGCCGCGGACCTGGCCGGCTGGATCGGCGATGCCGTGCTGGTGGGCCACACCACGGCCTTCGACCTTGCCATGCTGGCGCGCGAGCACGGGCTGGCGGGGCTGGCATGGCAGGCACCGCCCTCGCTCGACATCCGCCACCTGGCGCGGCTGGCGCATCCGGGCCTGATGCACGACGACCTGGACCGGCTGTGCGCCGGGCTCGGCATCGCGATCGAGGGGCGCCACACCGCGCTGGGCGATGCGCGGGCCACCGCGCTGGCCTATGCCGCGCTGGTGCCGATGCTGCGGGCGCGCGGCATCCGCACGCTGGCCGAGGCGATGGCTGCCTCCCGCGCCCTGGCGGAGCGCCAGCCGGGGGTGCCGCCGCCGCCCGCGCCGCCCCCGCCCGCAGCACTGGAGCGGCTGGACAGCTTTGCCTACCGCCACCGCATCGGCGCGGTGATGAGCGCCCCGCCCCTGACGCTGGACCCCGGCGCCACCATCGCGGCCGCGATCCGGACCCTGTCGGAGCGCCGCACGAGTTCCGCCTTCCTGCCCCTGCCGCAGGGCTGGGGCATCGTGACCGAGCGGGACGTGCTGCGCGCGCTGGACCGGCACGGGGCGGCGGCGCTGGACATGCCGGCGTCCGGCTTCGCCTCTGTCCCGCTGGAGACGGTGCCGCAGGAGGCGTTCGTGTACCGCGCCATCGGCCGCATGGCGCGCCTGGGCGTGCGCCACCTGGGCGTGACCGGCGAGGGCGGCACGCTGGTGGGGGCGCTCACGCCGCGCAACCTGCTGCGCCAGCGCTCGGCCACGGCGCTGCTGCTGGGCGATGCTATCGACTGCGCCGGCGGCGTGGCCGATCTCGGCCGTGCCTGGGCGCAGGTGCCGGTGATGGTTCGCCTGCTGCGTGGCGAGGATGTGCCGGCGCCGCAGGTGGCCGCCGTGATCAGTGCCGAACTGTGCGCGATGACGCGCCGGGCCGCCGAACTGGCCGAGGCGGCGATGCTGGCCGACGGGCTGGGCGCGGCGCCGGGGCTGTATTGCGTGCTGGTGCTCGGCTCCGCCGGGCGCGGCGAGAGCCTGCTGGCGGCCGACCAGGACAACGCCATCGTGCATGCCGCCGGCGCGCCCGATGGGCCGGAGGATCGCTGGTGCGCCGAGCTCGGGCGGCGGATGAACGCGCTGCTGGACGAGGCCGGGATCCCGCTGTGCAAGGGCGGCGTGATGGCGCGCGAGCCGGCCTGGCGGCACAGCGCCGCCGCCTGGCGCGACCATGTGGCGGGGTGGCTGCGGCGCCGGCGGCCGGAGGACCTGCTGGATGTGGACATCTTTTTCGACGCCGTGCCCGTGCACGGCGATGCCGCGCTGGGCGAGGCGCTGCGTGACGATGCGCTGGCGATGGCCCGCGCCGCGCCGGATTTCCTCAAGCTGCTGGCCGAGCAGGCCGCCGGCCGGCGCGCGCCGCTGTCGCTGTTTGGCCGGCTGAAGCGCGACGGGCAGGGGCGCACCGACCTCAAGCTCGGCGGGCTGCTGCCGCTGGTGGCCGGTGCGCGCGTGCTGGCGATCCGCCACGGCAGCGCCGCGCGCGATACGCCGGGGCGGCTGCGCGAGGTGGCCGCGCGCGGGATCGGCGCGCCCGGCGACATCGCGGCGGTGATCGCGGCGCATGCCGCGTTGCTCGCCGCCCTGCTGGACCAGCAGCTGGCCGATGCCGAGGCCGGGATCGCTTTGTCGCCGCGGGTGGACCCTTCTCGGCCGGCGGCTTCGGGGGTGCCGGCGGCGCTGCGCCAGGTGGCCACGCTGGTGGACCTGGTGCGGGAGGGGCGCGGCTGATCGTGCCGCAGCCGCGCCATGGTTGCGCCGCGCGGCCGCCATGGCATGGGGGCCAAATGCGTGTGCCGGCGATCCTGTCGGCACACGGAGAGACCAGACGATGCGCAGCATCCTCGCTTCCACCTTCGCCGTTCTGCTGAGCGCCGGCGTCGCGCTGCCCGCGATGGCCCAAGGGAGCGTCGCCACCCCGGCCCCGGCGGCCGAGGCCGCGAAGCCCGCCAGCCCGGCACGGGCCGGCGCCGTGGCGATGCCGAAGGACAAGGCCGCCGCCCCCGCCGTGGCCGCCACGCCGGCCACCCCCGCGAAGCCGGCCATGCCCAAGACGAACTGAACCGCCGCCCTTCCACGCAGGGCTGCACCACGCGGGGACCGGGCATGCGCCCGGTCCCCGTTCGTTTGTGCCCCGATCGTTTGCGTGCAAACGACCGAGCGCCTATATCCCGGCATCGCTAGCTGCCTGCAAAAATGCCGGAGACGACGGTGCCCACCGATCTCATCCCCGCCCTTGCCGCGGCCCCGCCGGGCGATGCGGCCCGCAGTTGCCCCCTGGATGGCTACACGGTGGAATCCCAGGTGGGGTTCCTGCTGCGCCGCGCCCACCAGCGCCAGACCGCGGTCTGGCAGGCCTGCATGGCCGAGGGGATCGGCGAAAAGGAACTGACGCCGCGCCAGTTTTCCGCGCTGGTGAAGGTGGTGCTGCATGGCCGCGTCACGCAGAACCAGCTGGGCCGCATGGCCGCGATGGACCCCGCCACGATCCAGGGCGTGGTGCGCCGGCTGATCGCCCGCGGCCTGGTGGATCGCGCGCTGGACCCGATGGACCGCCGCACCGCGGTGCTGACCGCCACGCCCGCCGGGGTGGCGCTGGCCAGCCGCGGCGTGGCCCATGCCCGCCGGGCGACCGAAAAGACCCTCGCACCGCTCTCCGCTGCGGAGCGGCGCACCCTGCTCGACCTTCTCGCCAGGATTGCCTGACGCCATGACGCTCGGATTTGGACTGGATTTTTCCCGACTTGCCACCCGTGACGGGCTGGTGGCGCTCGACAAGATTTTCCTCGAACGGCTTTCCGGGGATGAGGCGCTGTATCGGCGCCTGCTGGCGGCGCGGGCCGAACCGGAGAGCCTGGACGCGAAGGCGGAGGGCGAGCTGGTGATCGCGCTGGGCGAGGCGCTGGAGCCGTTCCTGGGCGAGCTGTTCGGGATCGGCGCGGAGTTGGACGCGGCGGCGGCGGAGACGGCGGCGCTGGACCCGATCCACAGCGTGAAGCGGCTGTTCGTGCAGCGCCAGGCGGTGAAGAAATACGCCGATCCCTCGGGCTTCGATGGGGCGGCGCTGCGGGCGGCGCTGGAGGCGCGGATGGGGGCGGCGCTGGATGAGCGCGGCTTCGCGGTGCAGGTGCTGCTTTGGGAGAAAAACGAGGTTGCCGACGCGCTGGACGAGGCGATGCGCTACGCCGCCTGGGCGACGCTGACGCCGGCGGGGCGCGAGGCGCATGCCGGCGGCACGCTGTTCCGCGTGCCGGCGCGCATCGATACCAACCGGCTGGTGCCGGTGGAGACGATCGAGCGCGACGGCGTGACCATGCTGCGGCTGCCGGAACACGATTGGCGGGCGCGCGACGGCTTCGCGCTGACCGACCCCGGCATGAACACGCAGCAGGCGCTGGACCAGGCGAATTACTGCATCTGGTGCCATGGGCAGGGCAAGGATTCCTGCAGCAAGGGATTGAAGGATCGCAAGACCGGCGCGTTCCAGAAGTCGCCCTTCGGCGTAACGCTGGCCGGCTGCCCGCTGGATGAGAAGATCAGCGAGATGCACGCGCTGCGGGCGCAGGGGCATCTGCTGGGGGCGTTTGCCACCATCGCGGTGGACAACCCGATGATGGCGGCCACCGGGCATCGCATCTGCAACGACTGCATGAAGGCCTGCATCTACCAGAAGCAGGAGCCGGTCGATATTCCGCAGGCGGAGACGCATATCCTGCGCCAGGTGCTCGGCCTGCCCTGGGGCTTCGAGATCTATTCGCTGCTGACGCGGTGGAACCCGTTGAACATTCGCCGTCCGCTGCCGGCCAGCGATACCGGGCGCAAGGTGCTGGTGGTGGGGCTCGGCCCGGCCGGGTTCACCCTGGCGCATCGCCTGATGAATGACGGGCACACCGTGGTGGCCGTGGACGGGCTGAAGATCGAGCCGCTGGGCATCGACGTGCTGGCGCCGGTGCGCGATGTGGAGACGCTGTTCGAGAACCTCGATGACCGCGTGATGGCCGGGTTCGGCGGCGTGGCCGAGTACGGGATCACGGTGCGCTGGAACAAGAACTACCTGAAGCTGGTGCGGCTGCTTTTGGAACGCCGTGGGCAGTTCGCGCTGTTCGGCGGGGTGCGCTTCGGCGGTGGGGCCACGATGGGCATCGACGATGCCTGGGCGATGGGGTTCGACCATATCGCGCTGTGCATGGGCGCGGGCCGGCCGACTGTGATCGACATGCCCGGCGGGCTGGCGCGCGGGGTGCGGCAGGCGAGCGACTTCCTGATGGCGTTGCAGCTGACGGGTGCGGCCAAGATGTCGTCCGTTGCCAACTTGCAGCTGCGCCTGCCGGTGGTGGTGATCGGCGGTGGGCTGACGGCGATCGATACGGCGACGGAAGCCTTGGCCTACTACGTGCGCCAGGTGGAGAAGTTCGCGCTGCGCCATCGCGTGCTGGTGGCCGAGCGCGGCGAGGCGGCGGTGCGGCGCGGCTGGAGTGCGGAGGAGGCGGAGATCGCCGCCGAGTTCCTCGCCCATGCCGAGGCGGTCGCGGCCGAGCGCGCGGCGGCGGTGCGGGCCGGACGGGCGCCGCATTTCGCGCCGTTGCTGGAGCAGTGGGGCGGGGCGACCTTGGCCTATCGCCGGCGCCTGCTGGATGCGCCGTCCTACACGCTGAACCACGAGGAAGTGGCCAAGGCGATGGAGGAAGGCGTGCGCTTCGCCGAGGGGCTGACGCCCGTGGCGGTGGATACCGATGCCCACGGCCATGCCGCCGGGCTGCGGGTGAAGTGCGCCGATGGCAGCGAGGCGGTGCTGCCGGCGCGGGCGGTGATCGTGGCCGCCGGCACCCAGCCGAACACCGTGCTGGCGCGCGAGGACGGGCGCATCAAGCTGGACGGCAAGTATTTCGAGGCGATCGACCTTGCCGGCACGCGCGTGGAGCCGCAGCGCAGCCTTTCGAAGCCGGAACGGGCCGATGTGCTGATGCACAAGGCCGAAGACGGGCGCTTCATCTCCTTCTTCGGCGACCTGCACCCCAGCTTCTTCGGCAATGTGGTGAAGGCGATGGGCGGGGCCAAGCGCGGCTATCCCGTGGTGAGCAACGTGCTGGCCGCCCACGCGCCCACGCCGGTTTCCGGGGCGGAGCTGATCGCCGGCTGCCGAGCGGCGCTGAGTGCCACCGTGCACCAGGTGAACCGCCTGACGCCCACCATCGTGGAGGTGGTGCTGCACGCCCCGGCCGCCGCGCGCGCCTTCCAGCCCGGCCAGTTCTACCGGCTGCAGAACTACGAAATGCGCGCGAAGAAGCTGGACGAGCCCGGCATCGGCACCACGCTGCTGGCCATGGAAGGCCTGGCCATGACCGGCGCCTGGACCGACCCCGCGCGCGGGCTGGTTTCCGTGATCGCGCTGGAGATGGGCGGCAGTTCCGACCTCTGTGCTTCCTTGCCCGTGGGCGAGCCCGTGGTCTTGATGGGGCCGACCGGCACGCCGACCGAGATCCATGCCGACACCACCGTGGCGCTGGTGGGCGGCGGGCTGGGCAACGCGGTGCTGTTCTCCATCGGTGCCGCCACCCGCGCCGCAGGCTCCAAGGTGATCTACTTCGCCGGCTACAAGGCGTTGCGCGACCGCTACAAGGTGGAGGAGATCGAGCGCGCGGCGGACGTGATCGTGTGGTGCTGCGACGAGGCGCCGGGCTTCGCGCCCACCCGCCCGCAGGACCGGACCTTCGTGGGCAACATCGTGCAGGCCATGGCCGCCTATGGCTCCGGCCAGCTGGGCGCGCAGGCGGTGCCGCTTGTGGATGCCGAGCACATGATCGTCATCGGCTCCGACCGGATGATGGCGGCGGTGGGGGCCGCGCGGCATGGCGTGTTGAAGCCCTTCCTCAAGCCCGGGCATTCCGCGATCGGCTCCATCAACTCGCCGATGCAGTGCATGATGAAGGAGGTCTGCGCCCAGTGCCTCCAGCCGCACACCGGCCCGGTGACGGGGGTGCGGACCATCGTGTTCTCCTGCTTCAATCAGGACCAGGCGCTGGACCGGGTGGACTTCCCGGCGCTGAACGAGCGGCTGCGGCAGAACGGGCTGGTGGAGAAGATCACCGCGCAATGGATCGACCGCGCGCTGCGCAAGCTGGATGCGCGGCCGCTTGCGGCGGAATGACCAAGCCGGTCTTCGAGGGGCTGCTGAGCCTGGAAGGGCGGCGCAACCGGCGCTCTTTCGCCTGGCTCATGGTGTTCCTGGTGGCGACGCAGGATGCCTTCCTGTGGGCCGCGCTGAAGCGGCAGGACGATGCCACCTGGGAACTCTACGTCGCCATCTGCGGCATCGCGCAGATCCTGCTGGCGATCGCGCTGGCGCAGCGGGTGCGCGATATCGGCAAGCCCGGGGTGCTTGGGGTGTTGGGACTGATTCCGGGGATCGGCAACGTGATCGCGCTGGCGGCGGCGTTCACGCCGGGGGAGCTGGGGACGAATCCGTATGGGGCGGATCCGCTGCGTGATCCGCTTTTGGGAAGGAAGTAAGCGGTTCTTTTTTGAAAAAAAGAACCAAAAAACTTTTCGATATTGATGCGGAGAGGCTCGGTCTTCCCGCATCGGACGAATGAAGTCTTTTTGCTTCTTTTTCTTCAGAAAAAGAAGATTCTTACTGACACTCTATGCCCTGCACCGCCCCAGGCATGGCCACCCCCGCCTCGCTGCGCCCCCAGGTGACGGTGCAGGACTTGGCCGCCGGCGGCACCGGCATCAGCAGGTAGACGCGGGTGCCGTGGTAGTGGCAGCCGAGCCAAACCTCAGCCTGCGCCTCGGAGAAATCCCAGTGGGCGGTGATGCTGCGTGCGGCGGAGGATTGCGTGCTGGGTGGCTCCGCGTAGCGCACCGGGGCGAAGCCGGGCGCGGCCGGGACCTTGGGGCCGATGTAGAATTCCACGTAGGCGAGGTTGTGCCAGTCGTTCGCGCCTTCCTCTGCGATCATGCCCGCCGGCACTTCGATCGCCTCCTGCTCCGTGCGCAGGATGCGTGGGCAGGAGAGCGGCGCGGCGAGCGCGGGCCCGGCGAGCAGCGTGGCCAGGAGGGCGGCGCGGATCACAAACCAGGCCGTGCCAGCTTCGGCAGCTTCGCCTCCAGCGCCGCGGCGGTGGCGAGCAGGGTGGCTTCGGAATGCCAGGGGCCACAGAGCTGCACCGACAGCGGCGTGCCGTGGCGGGAGAGGCCGGCGGGCTGGGACATCGCCGGGTGGCCGGTGAGGTTCATCGGGAAGGTGAAGGGATACCAGCCGCCGCGGATGGTGCCGCAGTCCACGCCGTTGATCGTCACGTGGCCGTGCGGGTCGGTCTCCACCGGCAAGGGCGGGGCGGCCATCACCGGGGAGAGCATCACGTCGAACCGGGCGAACACGCCCTGAAGCAGGCGGAACAGCTCGCTGCGTGCGGCAGCGGAGCCTTGCAGGGCCACGGCGGAGTGCTTGAGGCCGAGCTCGGCGGTGATGGCCAGGCTCTCCTCCATGTCGTCGCGCCGGTCCTTCAGGAAGGGGGCGATGCGGGCGGCCACCGAGCTTTGCAGCATCACCAGGTAGGGTGCTTCGAACCGGTAGAAATCCAGCTCGATCTCCTCCACCACGGCGCCGAGGTCGCGCAAATGGGTGGCGGCAGCTTCGGTGCTGGCGGCGACCTCGGGATCAATCGCTGGGGAGCCGCAGCGCGGCAGGTAGGCCACGCGCAGGCCGGCGAGCGGCTTGGCGGAGGGGTTGGGCAGGGGGGATTGGCCCCAGGGGTCCATGCGGTCTGTGCCGCGCAGCAGGGTCCAGGCGAATTCCACCTCCGCCACCGTGCGCGCCATCGGGCCGATGAAGGAGTTGGTGCCGAACAGGTCGGGCGATTGCGGCTGCGGGATGGCGCCCAGCGTGGGCTTCAGGCCGACGATGCCGCTGCACGCGGCCGGGATGCGGATGGAGCCGCCGCCATCGGTGCCCAGCGCCAGCGGCGCCATGCCCATCAGTGCGGCCACGCCGGCCCCACCGGAGGAGCCGCCGCAGGTGTAGTCCGCATTCCACGGGTTCAGCGTGCGGCCGAACAGCTTGGATTGGGTGAAGGCCTTGTGGCCCAGCTCCGGCGTGGTGGTCTTGCCCAGCAGGATGCCGCCGGCGGATTTCAGGCGCGCCACCGCCGGCGCATCCTCCTTCGGCACGTTATCGGCGAAGAGCTTCGAGCCCATCGTGGTGCGCACGCCGGCCGTCGGTGTCAGATCCTTGGCGGTAAAGGGCACGCCGAACAGCGGTGGCAGCGCACCCGGCGCCTGCCAGCGCGGCATCAAGGCCTGGGCGCTGGCGCGGGCCTGTTCGGCGGTGACGGTGACGAAGGCGTTGAGCCGCTTGCAGTCCTCGATGCGTGCCAGCGCGGCCTCCACCGCCTGCACTGGCGAGACCTCCCGCCGGGCGATGGCGGCGGCCAGGGCGAGTGTGTCGAGATCGGCGATGGCGTTGCTCATGGCGTTCCCTCATAACGGCGGCCTGCATCACGATGGGTTGCGGGCATGTGCCTGGGTTGTGTCGCGCGGCGGGGGATATTGGCAGCCGGGCTGGCCGCGCTGTCCAGCCCCACGCGCGCCGAGGCGTCGGTGGAGCCGCGATTCCGCTGCGTGCCCTCGGCTGGGCGGCGCCGCGTGGCGCTGACGCTGGATGCCTGCGGCGGCGGATTCGACATGCGCATCGCCGAGGCGCTGCTGGCGCACCGGGCGCGGGCGACGATCTTCGCCACCGCCGATTGGCTGCGCGCCAACCCCGCCCCGCTGGCATTGCTGAAAGCCCGCCCCGACCTGTTCGGCTGGGAGAACCACGGCGCCCACCACATTCCGCCGGTGCTGGGCGGCGGCACTCTGTTCGGCCTGCGCGTGGCCGGCACGCTGGCCGCCGTGCGGCAGGAAGTGGAAGGCGGTGCCGCTGCCATCCAGGCCGCCACCGGGCGCGCGCCGCGCTGGTTCCGCGGCGCCACGGCGCGCTACAGCCCCGCGGCGCTGGAGGAGATTGCGCGGCTGGGGCAGGGGATCGCAGCCTATTCGCTGAACGGCGACGAGGGCGCCTCCCTGGCCGCGGCGGCGGTGGAACGTCGCGTCAGTGCGGCGCGGGATGGGGAGGTGGTGATCGGCCACATCAACCAGCCGAACCGCCCGGCGGGCGCCGGGTTCGCGCGCGCCATCGCGGTGCTGGCGGGGCAGGGGGTGCAGTGGGTGACGCTGGACGAGCTGCGGCCCGTCTTGGCCTGATATCAACCCCGGCAATCGCCGGAAGAGTCGGCCATTGCCGGGGTTGGTACTAGATAGGTCCAAGAAAGAGCCGCTTTGTTGCTACCCCTTGATGCGCTTGAACTTCTGCATCCGGCGCAGCTTCTCCGGCCGCGGCGTGCCAGGGAACACGGCTGCCCAGTCGTTGGCGATCACTTCGCCCACGTAAAGGTCGCCCGTAGAGTCTAGCGCGACGCTGTGGGGCGCGACGAAGGCGCCGGGGGTGGTGCCGGGCTTTTCGGTGCCGAGGCGGTTGATCAGCGTGCCGTTATTGTCGAGGATCATCACGCGCGGGCCGAGATTGGGGGTGGCGTGGTTCACGGCCATGTAGGGGCCGAGTTCGCCGACCAGCACATGGGGCTTGGTGCCGCTGGTGATGCAGAGGCCGCAGGGGCGGTGCAGGTTGTTGATCTGGCGAACATAGTTGCCGTCGCCGTCGAAGACCTGAACGCGGTGGTTCTCGCGGTCGGCCACGTAGACCAGGCCGGCGGCGTCGCAGCAGATGTTGTGCGGCAGGTTGAACTCGCCCTCGCGGGTGCCGGGCTTGCCCCAGGTCTTCAGCAGCTTGCCGTCGGGCGAGAATTTGTGGACGCAGGCGTTGCCGTAGCCGTCGGAGACGTAGATGTCGCCGGTGGGGGAGAGGGCGGTGTGGGTGCAGCGGCAGAACGGCACGTTGCTCATGGAGGGCGAGGGCTGGCCCGGGACACCGATCTCCAGCAGCAGCTTGCCCTCGGGGGTGAACTTGCGAACGGTGTGGTCGCCGTTGTCCGTGAGGTACAGGCTGTCATCCGGGCCGATGCTGGCGCCGTGCGGGTTGGTGAAGACGCCCTGGCCCCAGGCGTGCAGGAAGCCGCCGTCGCGGTTCATCACCACCACGGGGTGGGCGCCACGGTTGAAGAGGTAGATGCGATCCTTGGAATCGACGGCGATGCCGGCGACGTCGCCCAGCACGATGTCGGCGGGGAGTTGCTCCCAGGCTTCGATGGGTTCGAAGAGAAAGTCGTCGATGAGGCTCATGCGGGTTCCGATACGACAGGAGAGGCGGTGGTGCCCGCACCGTGATGCGGGCACCGGCGTGGGTCAGGCAACGGCGATGGCTTCGACCTCGATCTTCAGCGCCGGGCTGACCAGGCCGCCGATGATGAGGGTGCTGGCGGGCTTGCGGTCGCCCATGGCTTCGCTGCGCGAGGCGCGGACGGCGGGGAGATAGTCCAGGCTGGTGGCGATGGTGGTGATCTTGACGATGTTGTCCAGCGTCATGCCCACGGCCTTCAGTTGGGCGGTGATGTTCTTCCAGACGTTGCGGCCCTGCTCGGTGGCGTCTTCCGGCACCGAGCCGTCCATGGCGGCGCCGACCTGGCCGCTGATGTAGACGGTGCGGGTGGCGCCGGTGACCTCCACGGCGTGGGTGTACTGGCCAACCGGGGCCGGGGCGTCGGGGGCGTTGCTGAGGCGAATCTGCATGGTGGACTCCTGAACAAAAGGGAAGGAAGAGTCTTCTTTTTGTGAACAAAAAGAAGCAAAAAAACTTCATCCATTGGGCTCGCGCCAGGCGACCAGCAAACGGATAAAAGTTTTTTGGTTCTTTTTTTCAAAAAAGAACGTGCTTTCTTATGGCAAGCTCGGCCGCCAGG
>JBIKOJ010000345.1:0-3265 GCA_044358135.1 Acetobacteraceae bacterium
ATGCCATCGTCGCCCACCGCACTCAGCCGCATGACCCCTACGACACCGGCCACGTTGCCGGCCAGTTGATGGCCCGCGTGCTGCGCGGCGAGGTCCGGCCCACCATGGCGTACCGCAAGCTGCCGCTGATCACCCACCAGGAGCAGTTCCTCACCGCCGCCGGCCCGATGAAGGACTGGTTCGACCAGGCCCGCGCGATGGAAGCCGACCCGCGCGTGCTCCAGGTCTCCCCCTGCCCGATGCAGCCCTGGCTGGATGTCGCCGAGGGCGGCTGGGCCACCATCGTCACCACAAACAACGATCCCGCCCTGGCCGACCGCCTCGCCGACCAATCCGCCGATTTCGCCTGGGCCCGCCGCCACGCCTTCATGGAACAGACCGCCGTGCCGATCGACGAGGCCGTGCGCATGGCCGATGCCGAGAAAAGCGGCGTGGTCGTGCTGTCCGACACCGGCGACACCGTCTTCGGCGGCACCGCCGGGGACAGCAACCTCATCCTCGAATCCATCCTGCGCCAGGGCATCTCCGGCCGCGCGCTGGTCCCGCTGATCTCGCCGCAGAACGTCGCCGCCCTGGTTGCCGCCGGGGAAGGCGCCACCGTCACCGTGGAGCTCGGCGGCACCGCGGCGGCCGATTTCTTCAAGCCGCTCCCCGTCACCGGCACGGTGCGAAAGATCGCCCCCGGCCGCATCACCGTGCCCAGCTTCACCCGCCCCAACATCGACCAGGGCACCACGGTGATCTTCGAAGCCGGCCCGGCCACCATCGTCCTCACCGAACGTCGCGGCACCGCCGGCAACGTGCCGGAGACCTACCGCCTGTTCGGCATCGAACCCGCCGACTACCAGATGGCGGTGCTAAAAACCGCTTCGAACTTCCAATACTTCGCGCCGATCACCTCACGCGTCATCCGCGTGGACACCACGGGGCCAGGGCAATCGGATGTGACATCCTTGCCCTGGAAGCGCACCCCGCGGCCGTTCTTCCCGCTGGACGCGATCGAGGAGCGGTAGCTTCGCCGCCCTCAGGCGGCGAAGCTGGTCTTGAACCCCTCGAAGCTGCCGGGAATCTGCCGCAGACCGTCGATCACCCGGCGCCGGGTGGTCTCGTCGTCCTCCGGCAGGAAATCCACCGAGACGGTGTCGGCGATGCCGCCGAACCGGTCGGCCACTGCGTCGGCCAGCTTGTCGTAGGTGGCGCGCACGGCGAACAGGTCCAGCACGTCATCCGGCACCATGGCGGCCATCTCGCTCCACTGCCCCTTGCGGCTGGCCTCGTGCAGCTTGATGCCGAGGTCGGTCAGGCCGTGGATGTCGAACACGCCGCGATAGGCGGGCGTGGAACCATAGAAGGCCACGCGGTAGCGCAGCTTTTCGGCGGCGCGGTCCACGCTCGCCTGGTCTGGACCGGTGGCGATGAAGCCGCCGCCGGTCACCTCGAAGTTGGCGAAGCTCTTGCCGGCCTTCTCCAGCTCGCCGGCCAGCAGCGGGCGCACCACGTCGGTGACGTATTTGCGCGTGGCGAAGCCGTGCAGCCGCACCCCGTCGCACAGCCGCGCCGCCGTCTTCTGCATCTCCGGCCCCACGGCGGCGATCATGATCGGCACCATCGGCAGCTTGGCCGGCTTGGGCGAGAATTCCGGGGTCATCAGCGTGAAGTTGTAGAACTTGCCGCGGTAATCCAGCTTTTCGCCGGTCTCCCAGGTGCGCCAGATCGCCCGCAGCGCCTGGATGTATTCGCCCATGCGCGGCGCCGGATGCTCCCAGCGCACATCGAAGCGGCGCTCGTTGTGCGCGCGCACCTGTGTGCCGAGCCCGAGCACGAAGCGGCCGCCGGAATTGAGGTTCAGGTCCCAGCCGATATTGGCCACGATCATCGGGCTGCGCGGGAAGGAGATCGCCACCGACGTTGCCAGCTGCACCCGGCTGGTGGCCATGGCAGCGATCGCCAGCGGCATGAACGGGTCGTGCGCCAGTTCGGGGCAGGTCAGCCCGTCCATCCCGTCCGCCTCGGCGCGGGCGGCGGCCGGCGCGATGGACTTCCAGTCGCTGTAGGGCACTCCGGTGGTGACGCGCATCGTTTTCCCCTCCCGTGGTTGGGCCGAATGGCACCATGGCGCCGGGCGGCGCGCAACCCTGCCCAGGAGGCGGGCGGGATGGACGGGCCTGGCACGCCCCCGCACTCTGCCGCCATGCCCGCCCCCCAAATTGTCCGCCGCCCGCACCTCGATGCGACCGCGATCGCGGTGCTGGTCTTCCTCACCTCGCTGTGGGGCCTGCAGCAGGTCTCCGTGAAGATGACGATCCAGGAGGGGCTGTCCCCCTCGCTGCAGGCCGCGCTGCGCTCGCTGGGGGCGGCAGTGTGCGTATTCGCCTGGATCGCGATCACCGAGGGCCGGCCGGCGGTGCGTGCCCTGGTGGCGCGGCGCACGCTGCTGCCGGGGCTCGGCGTGGCCGTGGTGTTCGGGCTGGAATTCATCGTGCTGTTCCGCGGCCTGCAGCTCACCACCGCCTCGCGCGGGGTGGTGTTCCTGCATTCCGCGCCGTTCTTCGTCGCACTCGGCCTGCACCTGATGGTGCCAGGGGAGCGGATGCGCCCGGTGCAGTTCGTGGGCCTGGTGATCGCCTTCCTCGGCATGGGCGCGGCCTTCGCGGAATCGCTCTGGGCGGGGGGCGGCTCGCTGGAAGGCGACCTGCTGTGCCTGCTCGGCGGCGCGCTCTGGGCCACCACCACGCTGTGCGTGAAGGCCTCGCGCGAACTCTCCACCGCCGCGCCGGCCACGATCCTGTGGCTGCAGCTTGCCGGTTCCACGCCCCTCCTGTTCGCCGCCGCCTGGTGGCAAGGGGAGGTGCCGCCCTTCCCCGCCGTCTCGCCGCTCGGCTGGCTCGGCCTGTTCTACCAGACGGTGATCATCGCCTTTGCCAGCTACCTCATGTGGTTCCGCATGATCCTCACCTACCCCGCCGGCCGCGTCTCCGGCTTCACCTTCCTCTCGCCGCTGTTCGGCATCCTGTTCGGCTGGGCGCTGATGGGCGACGCGCTGTCCTGGGGCCTGCTGGTGGGCGTGGTGGCGATCGTCTTCGGCATGCGGATGGTGAACACGCGCTGAGCCGCACCCTGTGCAGGAGCGCGTGATTCACGTCTCCGGCGATTCCGCCTCCGGCGATCACGCGCTACGCTGCCCCAACACCGCCGGGAGCCGCGCCATGGACGACATGCCCATCCTCACCCGCCGCCGCATCGAGGCGGAATTCGCCCGCGGCAT
>JBIKOJ010000021.1:0-36661 GCA_044358135.1 Acetobacteraceae bacterium
TGAACAGGTTGGCCGGCGCGGCGGCGCTGGGCAGGAAGCGGAAGCTGTCCACCCCGTTGCCGCCCCAGATCGTGTCCTGCCCCTGGCCGATGACGAACAGGTCGGCCCCCACCGTGCCGAACAGCGTGTCGTTGCCCGTGGTGCCGGTGATGGCGTCGTCCTCGCGGATGGTGCCGGTGGCCTTGGCGCCGAGGATGGACACGCCGCTGGAGGCGTTGGCGAGCGAGAGGGTGAAGCTCTCGTTGAAGCCGCCCTCCGGGTTGGTGTCTCCCAACACCGGGATGGTGATGGTGCGCGTGGTCTGGCCCGGGGCGAAGCTGAGCGTGCCGCCCGAAGGCAGGCCGCCGGCGAAGTCCGCGGCGTTGGCGGCCACGGTGCCGGCCACGCCGCCGCCGGCGAAGGACCAGTCCACCGTGGTGGCGGCGCTGGTGGTGCCGGCGCGGCTGACGGTGAAGCTGTAGGCGGTGGTGCCGGCGTTGCCCTCTGGCCGGGAGACATTGGTGCTGGTGAAGGCCAGCGAGGTGTCGTCGTTGAGGATCACGCCCTCTGCGCTCACCGTGCCGCCGAGCACCGCGCCGGCGGAGGGGGCGGAGAGGGTGACGGCGAAGCGCTCGTTCAGCTCGCCGGCCAGGTCGGCGGCCACGGGGATGGTGAGCACGCGGCTGGTCTCGCCCGGCGCGAAGGTGAGGCGGCCTGCGGGCAGGGTGGCGCCGTCGAAATCGGCGGCCGCGGCGGGCATGGTGCCGTTGCCCGCAACGCCGGCCACGGCATAGGCGATGCTGTGGGCCACGGCGGTGTTGCCGCCGCGGGTGACGGTGAAGGTGAACGGCGTGGTGCCGCCGCTGCTGCCCTCCGTGCGGCTGGCCGCGAGGCGGGCGATGGCGAAGCTGGCGGGCGGGGGTGCGACATCGTCGTTGCTGATGATGCCCTGGGCGCTGGCGGTGCCGATGGTGGCGCCGCTGGCGCCGGAGAGGGTGACGGCGAAGCGCTCGTTGAATTCGAGGAGGTCGTCGGCCGCGACGGGGATGGTAAGCGTGCGGCTGGTCTGCCCCGGCGCGAAGCTGACGGTGCCGGCGGGGAAGGCGCCGCCGGCGAAATCCGCGGCGCCGGCCGGGGTGGTGCCGGAGCCGGTGGCGCCCGATACCGCGTAGTTCACCGTGGCCGCGCCGCCGGTGGCGCCGCTGCGGGTCAGGGTGAAGGTGAAGCCGGTGCTGCCGCCGGTGCCCTCCGCCAGGTTGTAGGCGAGGCCGGCGATGCCGATGGTGGCATCGTCGTTGAGGATGATGCCCTGCGCGGTGCCCTTGGTGACCACGCTGGCCGGCGGGGGCGCGCCGAGGGTGACGGCGAAGCGCTCATTGGTCTCCACGGCGGCATCGGCGGCCACCGGCACGACGATGGTGGCGCTGGTCTGGCCGGGGGCGAAGCTGAGCAGGCCGGTGGGGAAGGCGCCGCCGGGGAAATCGGCGGCGGTGGCCGGCATGGTGCCGGACCCGGCAATGCCGGCGAGGCTCCAGGGGATGCTCTGCGCGAGGCCGGTGGCGCCCGCGCGGGTAACGGTGAAGGAGAAGGCCGGGGTGCCGCCGGTGCCCTCCGCCTGGCTCAGCGTGCCCGTGGTGAAGGTGAAGGCGGTGCTGTCGATGTTGAAGTCCGGCCGCACGGCCACCTCGCCGTCGTCGAAGCGCAGGCGCTCGATGCCGAAGAGCTGGTCGGTGTCGCCGGCCTTCGAGGTCACGCGCAGGCGGTCTGCCTGGGGGGAGAAGCTGTACTCGGCGAAGCTGCCGGCATAGACGGCGGTGTCGGTGCCGGTCTGGCCGTCGATCCAGTCTGCGCCGGTGCCGCCGGTGATGCTGTCGTCGCCCTCGCCGCCGTAGAGCGTGTCGGCGCCGGCGGCACCGTCGATCAGGTCATCCCCGCCGCCGCCGCCGAAGGTGTCGTTGCCGGCGAGGCCGGTGAGGATGTCGTTCCCGTCGCCGAGGTAGATGCCGCCGAGCGCGTTGCCGTTGTAGTGGACATGTTCTGCACTGACCTGCAACTGGCCGCCGGTGTCGAGGTTGCCAAGGTAGAGCCAGCCCAGGCTCGAATCGGAGCTTCCCGCCATGCGCCCGGTCTCGGCGGAGAAATCGAGCACGGCGGTGTCTTCGCCGCCCTGGCCGGAGAGGGTGTATTGCGCGCCTTCCGGCAGGGTGTAGGCGGCGCCGAGACGGTCATTGGCCTTGCCGCCCCAGAGCTGGGCGAAAATCTCGATGCCGGAGACATGGGCGTAGGGCATGCCGCCCACCATCGGCGCGTAGCCGCCGCCGGGCTCCAGCGCCACGAAATCCACCGGCTCCGTGGCGTCCAGGAAGTACAGGCTGGCGGTGTCGATGCCGTCGCCGCCGAACATCATGTTGGCGCCGGAGGTGCCCACCAGGCGGTCGTTGCCGGGGCCGCCATCGAGGAAGTTGCCGTCGGTGCCTTCGGGGTAGGCGGCGTTGCCGAACAGCTCGTCGTCGCCTTCGCCGCCGAACAGGTAGTCCCAGCCGTCGCCGCCGTTCAGGTAGTCGTTGCCTTCATCGCCCGCGAGGAAATCCGTGCCGGTGTCGCCGGCCGCATAGCCGTCGCCCTGCAGGATGTCGTTGCCGGGGCCGCCGTGCAGCGTGTCGTTGCCGTCGCCGCCGCGCACGATGTCGTCGCCCTCGTCGCCCCAGAGCGTGTCGCCGAGGAAGTAGCCGTCGATGATGTCGTCGCCGGCCAAGCCGAAGATCTCGTCCACGGTCGGGGTGCTGACGTATTCCTGGAGGTCCTCCCGCCACTCGATGTCGCCGGAGAGGATGTTGGGGCCGGATGTGCCGGTGATGGTGGGCATGGTTTGCTCCTGCGCGCACGGCGCTTTGTTTAAGCAATCATGAATGTAAGGCGTGTGTGCAGTCGTTCCCTTGATCGGGATCAAGGCGCTGCTGCTTTGCAGGGCGGCGGCGGCAGGGTAAGCCGGGGGAAAGGGCGGGAGGACGCGGGTGCGGCTGACGGAGGAGCAGGAGGCGCTGCAGGCGCGGGCGCGGGCGCTGGCCGATGGGCTGGTGCGCAGCCGGGCGGCGGAGATCGACGCGAGCCGCGACTATCCGTGGGATATCGTCGAGGCGCTGAAGGCCGAGGGGTTCATGGGGATGACGATCCCCGTGGAGTACGGCGGCCAGGGGCGCAGCTTCCTGGACACCGTGCTGGTGGTGGAGCAGCTGGCGCGGGCCTGCACCGTTTCGGCGCGGATCGTGGTGGAGGCCAATATGGGCGCGATCTCCACCGTGATGGCCTATGGCAGCGCGGCGCAGAAGCGCATGGCGGCGGCGCTGGTGCTGGCGGGCGACAAGCCGGCGATCTGCATCACCGAGCCCGATGCGGGCAGCGATGCCGGCGGTATGACCACGCGGGCGGATAGGCGCGGCAATCGCTGGGTGGTGAACGGGCGCAAGCACTGGATCACCGGCGGCGGCGTTTCGCGGCTGCACCTGATCTTCGCGCGCGTGTTTGACGAGGACGGCACCGATCTCGGCGTCGGCGGGTTCCTGGCGGTCCGCGGGGAAACCGAGGGGCTGAAGATCGTCCGCCGCGAGACCACCATGGGCCTGTGCGGCATGCCGGAGGCGGAGCTGGCCTTCGAGGAGATGGAGGTGACGCCGGACCTGGTGCTGGAGCCGCCGGGCGGGTTCAAGCGTGGCTTCGCGGAGCTCATCAACGCCTATAACAGCCAGCGCGTGGGGGCGGGCACGGTGGCGATGGGGATCGCGCAGGGGGCGCTGGAGCAGGCCGTTTCCTGGGCGAAATCGCGCGAGCAGTTCGGCCGGCCGATCGGGGAATTCCAGGGGCTGCAATGGATGCTGGCGGACATGCAGGTGCAGCTGACCGCCGCGCGGCTGATGCTGTATGCGGCCGCCGAATCGCGCGGGCCCGGCGGCAGCGTGTTCCCCGATCCCGATCTGGCGGCGCAGGCGAAGATCTTCGCCTCCGAGGCGGCCATCAAGATCGTGAACGATGCGCTGCAGGTGTTCGGCGCGCGCGGCTATTCGCGCGACTTTCCGCTGGAACGGATGGCGCGCGATGTGCGGATGTTCACCATCGGCGGCGGCACGGCGCAGGTGCTGCGCACGCTGGTGGCGGGCAAGGTGCTGGGCTGGAAGCTGCCGCAGACGCGCGACGGCTATCTCAACCGGGGGTGACGGGCATGGCGTATGAATTCGTGCGGGTGGAGATCGAGGGCCCGGTGGGCACGCTGGTGTTCAACCGGCCAGAGGTGCTGAACGCCTTCCACAACGAGGCGATGGACGAGTGCCGCGCCAAGTTGAAGGAACTGGCCGACAACGACCAGGTGCGCGCGGTGCTGGTGCGCGGCGAAGGCCGGGCCTTCTCGGCGGGGTTCGACATGAAGGCGTCGGCCAACCGCGACCAATCCACCGTCGACCTGGTGCGCCGCCAGATGGAGCGGCAGTTCGATTTCATCATGGCGTTCTGGGATTGCCCGAAGCCGACCATCGCGCTGGTGCACGGGTTCTGCATGGCCGGCGCCTTCGAGGTGGCGCTGGCCTGCGACATCACCATCGCCGCCGAGGGCACGCGCTTCGGCGAGCCGGAGGTGCGCTTCGGCACCGGGATCGTGGCGATGCTGCTGCCCTGGGCGGTGCTGCCGAAGCACGCCAAGGAGATGCTGCTGACCGGCAACGACAAGATGGATGCCGTCCGCGCCCATGCGATCGGCATCGTGAACCATGTGGTGGCCGCCGAGGAACTGGTGCCGTTCGGGCGGCGCATGGCGCTGGACATCGCCGCGGCAGCGGGGCCGAGCGTGTTCTTCACCAAGCGGGCGATGAACCGCACCTACGAGATCATGGGCATGCGCCAGGCGCTGCTGGCCTCGCTCGATATCGACATCATCCTGAATTCCACGCCGAGTGCCGAGAAGGCCGAGTTTGGGCGGCTGCGGCGCGAGCAGGGGCTGAAGGCGGCGCTGGCGTGGCGGGATTCGCGGTTCTCGGACGGGTAGGAAGCAAGCAAGGGTTCACATGGAGACGGAGAGACGGAGAGAAGCAAGGGGAGGCTTTCTTCTCCCCGTCTCTCCGTCTCCATGTGACCCTTTCGCTGAAGGCGCCGCGCACGGTGCGGGCCGTGATGGGGAATGGACCTGAGCAAGGCTGGGCTGCGTTCCTTCCCTTGCCCGGGCGGGCGGTGTATCTGCCCGCGCCATGAGCACCGATGCCATTGCCGAGATTTCGCGCCGCCGGACGTTTGCGATCATCTCCCACCCCGATGCCGGCAAGACCACGCTGACCGAGCGGCTGCTGCGCGCCGGCGGGGCGATCCAGCTCGCCGGCAACGTGCGCGCCAAGGGCGAGCGGCGGCGCACGCGGTCGGACTGGATGGGGATCGAGCGCGAGCGCGGCATCTCCGTGGTGACCTCGGTGATGACGTTCGAATACCGCGACTGCGTGTTCAACCTGCTGGATACGCCGGGGCACGAGGACTTCTCCGAGGACACCTACCGCACGCTGACGGCGGTGGATTCCGCGGTGATGGTGATCGACGCGGCCAAGGGCATCGAGGCACGAACGCGCAAGCTGTTCGAGATCTGCCGCATGCGCGACATCCCGATCGTGACCTTCATCAACAAGTTCGACCGCGAGGCGCAGGACCCGTTCGCGCTGCTGGACGAGGTTTCCTCGGCGCTGGCGCTGGATACCGCGCCGGTCACCTGGCCGGTGGGCCGCGCGGCGACCTTCGTCGGCACCTACGACCTGCGCAAGCGGGAGATCCATGTCTCCGAGCCGCTGCCGCAATCCGACGAGCGGATGGTGACGCTGGGCGAGGAGCTGGAGCTGGTGCACGCGGCGCTGCCGGAGTTCGAGCTGGAGAGCTTCATGGCCGGGCACCTGACACCGGTGTATTTCGGCTCCGCGATCAAGGAGATCGGCGTGTCCGACCTGCTCGACGGGCTGGTGGAGTACGGGCCGCGCCCGCGCGCCCAGCCGGCCGATACGCGCGTGGTGGAGGCCACCGAGCCCGGGCTGACGGCGCTGGTGTTCAAGATCCAGGCGAACATGGACCCGAACCACCGCGACCGCATCGCCTTCGCCCGCGTGTGCAGCGGCAAGCTGGTGCGCGGCATGCGGCTGAAGCAGGTGCGCACCGGCAAGCTGATCCCGCTGCACGCCCCGCAATTCTTCTTCGCCCGCGAGCGCCAGACGGCGGACGAGGCCTTCGCCGGCGATGTGGTGGGCATTCCCAACCACGGCACGCTGCGCATTGGCGATACGCTCTCCGAGGACGAGGAGATCAACTTCGTCGGCGTGCCGTATTTCGCGCCCGAGATCCTGCGCCGGGTGCGGCTGGACGACGCGATGAAGGCCAAGAAGCTGCGCCAGGCGCTGCAGGAGCTGGCCGAGGAGGGCGTGGTGCAGCTGTTCCGCCCGCAGGACGGCGCGCAGCCGATCGTGGGCGTGGTCGGCACGCTGCAGCTGGACGTGCTGATCGCGCGCCTGGCCGGCGAGTACGGGGTGAAGATCGGCTTCGAGCAGACGCCCTATTCGCTGGCCCGCTGGGTCTCCGGCGAAAAGATGGCACTGGCCAAGTTCCTGGCCGACAACCGCACCGCCATGGCGGATGACGTGGACGGGGACCCGGTGTTCCTCTCCAGCTCCGCCTTCATGCTGCGGCGGACCTCGGACCTGAACCCGGGCCTGACCTTCCGCGACATCAAGGACTTCAAGGCAGAGCGGATCGCCGTGGCCTAAGGAAGGTCAGGCCCGCACCGTCCGGTCCACGCCGGACCAGGCGGGCAGGGTGGCGCCGATCTTCTCCGGGTTGGCGCCGATGCGGTGGGCCACGGCCTGGCGCTCGAAGGCGTACATCAACGGAACCAGGGTGAAGCCGCACAGCGTGGCAATGAGCCAGAAGCGGGCCTCGCCCACTTCCTGCAGCCACAGGTTCTGGGTGAGCAGGATCACGCCGGCCGCGGCAATGCAGAGCAGGTCGAACACGATGTTGATGGCGGCCAAGAAGATGATGCGGGGATGCATTTTGCGCCCTCCTGAAAGTGTGCCGGAAAATGAGATGCGCCGGCTGGGCAAGTCCTATGGCGACGTGCCGAAAGACGCAACGCAAGAACAGGATTTGGACGCGGGCGGGGCTCAGAATTGAACTTGTTTTCAAGGCTGAAAGGATTTCGCACGGCGGTCACGCCGTGTTGTTCCCGGCGCTTGATCGGAATCAACGCGGCGCGCCGCAAGGGGGCGTAGGCAGGGCGCAGGCAAGCGAGACGAGGAGACGCCTGATGACTCAGCAAGGACAGCCCAAGGTATGGGTTCTGGTAGCGGATGGGGAGCGCGCCCGCGTGGTGGTGCCGATGGCGCGGGAAGGGCAGTTCGCCACGCGCATCGCCTTCGACCCGGCGAGCGCGCGGCTGAAGCGCGATGCGGCGGCTGGCGAGGTGGAACAGCGCTATGAGGCGGCCGAGGCCGGGCACCATGCGCAGGCCCCGGCGCGCGACCCCAAGGTGCTCGGCGAGCAGGGCTTCGCGGTCTCGGTGGCGGAGCATGTGAGCGCGCATGCGCAGAAGCATGATTTCGACCAGCTGGTGCTGGTGGCGCCCGGCCGCACGCTGCACCATCTGCGCGAGGCGCTGTCGCCGCAGGCCGCGCGGCTGGTGGTGGGCTCCATGAGCAAGGACTATGCGGGGCTGGCAGACCACGATCTTTCGCCGCACCTGGCGCAATGGTGGCTGGCGCCGTCGGCGGCGGCCTGAGGCCGGCCGGAAGCGGGGGGCATATCGAAAGATTGCCCTCCGTCTCTGGTGTTTCCGCGCGTTCAAAAGTGTAACCCCGGGCGAATCCACCGCCCCCTGAAAGGTCTTGTTCAACTATTCCGCCCATGGTGGCCGCGCGGTGCCGCAACCGGCCGTGCAGGCCTAGGGTGCGACTCCGAACGCCTGCCATAGCTCCGCGCAGAAGGTGGATGACCACATGACGCGAGATAGACGGGGTGTTGCCATGGGGGTGGTTCTCCGGCCGCTGTGGCTGCTGCGGGGCCTGGCGATGGCGGGGTTGCTGGCGATGGCCGGGTGCGGATCCCTGCCCACGCTGGGGCGGGCCGAGCCGGATTCATCATTGCGGCTGGCGACGATCTTCATGAGCGCGGGCGCGCCCGATGCGGCGTTGCGGGCGGCCGACGAGGCGCTGGTGCGCCGGCCGCGCAATGCCGAGGCGATGGTGCTGCGCGCCGATGCGCTGGTGGCGCTGGAGCGGCCGGACGAGGCCCAGCAGGCCTATATGGCCGCGATCGCGGAAGACCCGCGCACCGTGGCGCCGCGCATCGCGCTGGGCCGGATGCTGGTGCGCCGCAACCCGGCCGCGGCGGAGGCGGTGTTCGCCGATGTGCTCGCCCGCCAGCCGAACAATGCCATCGCGCTGAACAACATCGGCATCGCCCGCGACCTGCAGGGCCGCCACCGGGAGGCGCAGCCTTCCTATCGCGCGGCGCGAACGGCCGATCCGCGCATGACCGGGGCGAGCGTAAATCTGGGGCTGTCGCTGGTGCTGTCGGGCGATATGGCCGAGGCGGTGCGCGAGCTGACGCCGCTGGCGGCCGCGCCCGATGCGTCGCCGACGGTGGTGGAGAACCTGGGCGTGGCCCTGGCGGCGAATGGCGAGGCCGGCGAGGCCGCGCGCGTTCTGGCCCGGGTGATGGCGCCGGCGGAGATTGCCGAGGTGCTGGCGCAATATCGCGGCCAGCCGGCGCGCGTGGCGGCGGCCGCTGTTGCCGCGCCCGCTCCGCCCCGCGCCGCGGCCCCTGTCGTCGCCCCCATGGCGGCACCCGTGGCGGCACCCGTGTTGCCGCCGGTCGCGGTGGCGCCGCCCGCGAGCATTCCGACCCCCGCGGTTTCCGTGGCGGCGCAGGCGGAGCCCGCGGCACCTGCCGTGGAGCCGGCCAGCGTGGTGATGGCCAGCGTGGCGGCACCGCCCCCCGTTGTTGCGCCGGTGCCCCAGCCCGTGGCGCCGGCAGCGATACCCCAACCGGTGGCGCCGGCCGCGCCCACCCCCCGTGCGCCGGTGGCGGCGGGCCACGGGGCGTTCGCGCAGCTTGCCGCCTCCGAAACCGAGGCGGCGGCACCGGAGGAGTGGGAGCGGTTGCGGCGGCGGCTGGGTGGCCTGCTGCAGGCGCGCACGACCCTGATCATGCCGGCGGAGGTGGCCGGGCGCACCGTGTGGCGGCTGCGCACGCCCTTCGCCAGCACGGCCGAGGCGGCCTCGTTCTGCGCCGAGGTGCGCGCGGCCGGCGGCGGGTGCTGGGCAGCGACCGGGAGCTGAACCGCCCCCCGGCCGGCTACGCCTTCGCGGGCCAGGTCTCCATCAGCGCCTGCACCGGCATCGGCCGGCCGTAGCGGTAGCCCTGGCCGGCCTCGCAGCCGGCTTCGCGCAGCAGCGCCTCCACCTCCTCCGTCTCGATCCCCTCGGCGACGACGCTGAGGCCGAGCGCGTGGCCGAGGCGGATGGTGGCGCGCACCAGCTTGGCGGCTTCCGGCAACTCGGCGATGCGGGCAACGAAGCTGCGGTCGATCTTCAGCTCCGTGAAGGGCATGCGCAGCAGGGCGGGCAGGGTGGCGTAGCCGGTGCCGAAATCGTCCATGGCGCAGCCGATGCCCAGCTGGCGCAGCGCGGTCAGCACCTCGGCTGCGCGCTCGGGCTGCGCGAAGGGGTGGCCTTCGGTGATTTCGGCGATCAGCACCTGCGGCGGCAGGCCGGCATGTGCCAGTGCCGCGGCGATGGTGGCGGGCAGGGCCAGGTCGTCCAGCAACACCGGGGAGATGTTCACCGCCACCGTGGCATCGGGGTGCAGCCGGCGCAGGCAGGTGATGGCATCGAGCGACTGGCGCAGCACCAGCATGGTCAGCGGCGCGATCAGGCCCTCGGCTTCGGCCAGCGGGATGAAGCGGTCGGGCGGCACGGGGCCCAGCTCCTCATCCGTCCAGCGCGCCAGGGCCTCCATGCCGATCAGCGTGCCGGTGGCGAGCGCCACCTTGGGCTGGTACTCCGTGCGGATGACCCCGCGCGCGATCGCGCCGGCAAGCTGCGCGGCGGTGGGCTGGGCGCGGTTCGAAGGCGGAGCGGGTGGGGCCAAGGGGAACTCGGGACGTGGGGGAGCGCGGGCAACCTAGGCAAGCAAAGATGAGAACTCCATCAACGCCTGCGCGGAAAGCGCCATCCTGTTCACGAATCGGTGGCATTGTCGCGTGCGCCCTATGGCGGCTGGATCGGCGCGCAGTTGCGGCGCCCGGCCATCAGGCAATCCTCCGTCCGGGCCACCTGGGCGAGGTGGCGGGCGAGCACCCAGCCGCCGGCCACCAGCGCCAGCAGCAGCAGCAGGGCGAGCAGCGCGCGGGCGCGCGAGGGGGGTGGTTCCTCCTCTGTCATGCGCGCAAGCGGGCCGCCGGGGTGCATTCCGGCGTTGACTTCGGGGCGGCGGGCTCGTCACTTCGGGGCATGAGGCGTTGGCTGCCGTTGCTGTTCCTGTTGCTGTGCTGGTCCGGGCCCGTGGGGGCGGCCGGGCAGAGCCGGTATTTCACCACAAGCGACGGTGTTCGGCTGCACTATATCGAGGCCGGGCAAGGCGCGCGCACACTGGTGTTCGTGCCGGGCTGGACCATGCCGGCCTGGATCTTCGAGCGCCAGGTGGCGGCCCTGAGCCGGCAGTTCCGCGTGGTGGCGCTGGACCCGCGTAGCCAGGGCGAGAGCGAGATCGCCCGCGCCGGCCACGACCATGTGCGGCGCGGCAAGGACATCGCAGAGCTGGTGGCGCGGCTGGGCCCGCAGCCGGTGGTGCTGGTGGGCTGGTCGCTCGGCGTGCTCGATACCCTGGCCTATGTGCGCGGCCACGGCGACCGCAACGTGGCCGGGCTGGTGCTGATCGACAATTCCGTGGGCGAGGAGCCGGCGCCGGTGGCCCCGCCCGCCGCCATGGGGCGGCCCGGCCCGAAACCGCCGCGCGAGGTGGCGGTGCGGGCCTTCGTGAAGGGCATGTTCACCAAGCCGCAGCCGGCGGCCTGGCTGGAGCGGCTGTCTGCCGCGGCGCTGCGCACGCCGGAGGTGATCGCGCAGCAATTGCTGGCCTATCCCGTGCCGCGCAGCTGGTGGCGCGAAGCGCTCTATTCCACGACCCGGCCCGTGCTGTACATGGTGCGGCCAAAATGGACGGGACAGGCGGAAAACGTGCGCGCGAAGCATCCAAGCGCCGAGGTTGTGCTGCTGGACAACTCGGTGGGCCACGCCCTGTTCGTCGACGACCCCGCGGGGTTCGAAGCCCGGCTGAGGGATTTCCTGCGCCGTCGCGTCTGGCCGTAATGCCATGAGTCCAAGGTTGTCCGTGGCGGCGCTGCTGCCGCTGTTCCTGGTGTCTGCCGCCATGGTGGGCATCCAGATCGCGCTGACGCGGTATTTCGCCGTCGCGAAGTGGTCCGAGTATGGCTACTGGGTGATCTCCATCGTGCTGGCGGGCTTCGCGCTGTCCGGCACGGTGATGGCGCTGGCGCGGGATTGGTTCGCGCGCCGCGGGCCGGTGCTGCTGGATTGGCTGCCCGCCTTCCTGATCGCCACCGCCGCGCTGGGCTTCCACTTCGTGGCGGCCAACCCGTTCAACCCCTTGCAGTTGCAGAACCCCGCCACCTTCGAGGGGCAGATCTGGAACATCGCGCTGTACTACGTGGTGCTGCTGCCGTTCTTCTGTGGTGGCGGCGTGTACATCAGCCTGTATTTCATCCTGAACGACCGCGAGATCGGCCGGGTGTACGGCTACGACCTCACCGGGGCCGGCGCGGGTTCGCTGCTCGGGCTGCTGCTGATGTGGGTGCTGCACCCGTTCATGCTGCTGCCGGCCTTGCTGGTGCCGCTGGCCCTGGCCGCGCTGTTCACCCGCCGCGCCTGGGTGCGGCCCGGCACGATGCTGGTGCTGGCGGCCGCGATGGCGCTCGGCGTATGGGGCAGCGAGGCGCGGTTCAACGAATTCAAGGCGATCTACGCGCCGATGAACGTGCCGGACAGCCGCGTGCTGGCGGAGGAGCGTCTGCCGCGCGGACTGTACCATCTGCTGGAAAACTTCACCGAGCGGGTGGACACCGATCTTTCCAACAACGCCGGCACCATGGGCATTCCGGGCCCCCCGGGCGCCCTGGGTCTCTATCGCGACGGCAATCGCCTCGCCGCCCTGCCCAAGCCCGGTGCGCTCGATGCGCGCTATGCGCCCGCCACGCTGGCGGCACTGCCCTACGAAATGCTCGCCACGCCCCGCGTGCTGCTGGCCGGCGCCTCCGGCGGGTTCCGCATCGCCGAGGCCCTGGCACTCGGCGCCGGCCGCCTGGTGGTGGTGGAGCCGGAACCGGTTCTGCTGCGCATCCTGCGCGAGGGCATGGGCGAGGTCCCGGCCTTCCCCGCCGATCCCCGCGTGACCCTGCGCGGGGACAGCCCTATTGCCGCCATCGCCGATGGCCCGTTCGACCTCGTGGATATCTCGCTGGACTTCCTGGACGCGGCCGAGGCCAACGGCCCGGCCTTCGCGGCAGAGGCCCTGGCGGCCTATCTGCGCGGCCTGTCGCCGGGCGGGATGGTCTCCATCCCCGTCTCGATCCGTGAATTCCCAGCCTACGCCCTGCGCATGCTGGTCACCTCCCGCCAGGGGCTGTTGCAGGCCGGCATCACCGACGTGCCGGCGCATGTGCTGGTGGTGCGCAGCGCCTGGAACGTGCGCATCCTGCTCTCCAACCGGCCCTTCGACGCAGCCCGAATCGCGGCCGCCAAGGCCTTCGCCGACGTGCGCAGCTTCGATGTATCGTGGTTCCCCGGCATGGACCCGGCGGCGAAGCGGGACATCTACAACGACCTGCCGGCGGTGTCCTTCGCCGACGGGGCCGTGACCTCCGCCGGCGACACGGCGCATGATGCGATCGCGGAGGAGGCCCCGGCGGTGCTGCGCGGCGAGGGCAGCCTTTCCGTGGATGCCTTCGACCTCGCCCCCATCACCTATGACCGGCCGTTCTTCTACGCCGTGCTGCGGCTGGCGGAGCTGGGCACGATCATCAGGCGCGTGGAACTGCTGCCGCAGGCGGAGATCGGGCCGCTGGTGAACGTGGCGGTGCTGGGCCAGGCGGTGGTGATCGCCCTGGTGGTGCTGCTGCTGCCGCTGGCCGGCGGCGCCCGCGTGCGCACCGGCGAGGGCTGGGGCAGCACGGCGCGGGCGGTGCTGTATTTCTCCTGCCTCGGGCTCGGCTTCCTGTTCGTGGAGATGTTCCTGATCGAGCGCGCCAGCTTCTGGCTCAACGACCGCTCGGCCGGCTTCGCCCTGGTGCTCACGGGGATGCTGATCTTCTCCGGCCTCGGCGCGATGCTCACCGGGCGCTACGCCGCGGTGGCCGCCCGCGCGAGCCTGTGGTGCACCGTGGCGATCGTAGTCTGGGCCGCCCTCGTGCTGCTGTTCCTGCAGGACATCATCCTCGCGACCCTCGGCCTGCCCTGGCTGGTGCGCGCCGGGCTGGTGCTGCTGGTGGCCGCACCCGTCAGCATCGCCCTCGGCCTGCCCTTCCCGCTCGGCCTCTCCCGCGTCGGCTCCGGCGGGTTCCTGCCCTGGGCCTGGGGGCTCAACGGCGCCTTCTCCGTGGTATCCACCCCGGCGGCGAACCTGATGGCGATCGGGTTCGGCTATGACCGGGTTCTGTTGTTCGCGCTGGTGCTGTATGTGACGGCCTGGCTAACCTTCCCCCGACGGCATTCCGGAGCGACCGCGTGACCCTGACCCTTCCCCGCCGCGCCCTGCTGGCCGCACCCGTCGCGCTGGCTGCCCCGGCGATCCTCTCCCGCCCCGGCCACGCCGCGGTGAATGCCGGCAGCGGCTGGACGCGGGCCGCCTTCATGGAGGCGATGGCGAAATCCGGCCGGCCGCTGGATATCTCCGAGGCGTCGTTCAACGCCATCCAGGCCCGCCGCCCGGTGGCGCTGAAGCGGATCGAGAGCTACCTGAAGGAACGCCTGGGCAGCGCCGACCCCGAGGTGATGCGCGCCTTCGCCGAGCTGCCGCGCGAGTATTTCCACTACCAGTACGAGGCCAAGGCCGCCTCGCCCTCCAACGCCTATGAATCGGAACCCAAGCCCTGGGGCCTCGGCTTCGGCTCGGCGCTGTCCGATTATCTCGGCCAGGCCTACATGACCCAGGTCGCCAAGCCGAAGGAAGGCGACGTCACGCTCGAGATCGGCACCGGCAGCGGCTACCAGAGCTCCATCCTCTCGCGCATCTGCAAGGCCAGCTACTCGATCGAGATCATCGAGCCGCTGGGCCGCGCCGTGGGCAAGATCTTCGCCCCGCTGGGCTACGACAACGTCCAGAGCCGCGTCGGCGATGGCTATTTCGGCTGGCCGGAAGTGGAAGGCGGGTTCGACATCATCATCATCACCTGCGCCGCGCAGTATGCCCCGCCGGAGCTGTTCAAGCAGCTCAAGCCGGGCGGCCGCGCGCTGATCCCCATCGGCCAGCCCTTCAAGCGCGGCCAGTTCCTCTACGTCTACACCAAGGACGCCGACGGCAAGATCCACTCGCGCAAGGATGTCGGCGTGTTCTTCATCCCGATGACCGGCACGATGATGAAGACCCCGGCCCCCGCGCCGGCCCCCGCCCAGCGGACCTGACCGCATGGTGCGGCCGCAATCGGGGATCGACGGCACGCTGAGCTTCGGCCCCGAGCGGCCGGAGGAGATCGCGGGAATCGCGGCGCTGCACCAGGCGGCCTTCGGCGACACCTACGAGGCCGCGGTGGTCGACGGCCTGCGCGCCGGCGGCTTCGCCTTCGCCTCCCTGGTGGCCCGCCTGGGCGACGAGGTCGTCGGCCACATCATGTTCAGCACCCTCTCCGTCACCGTGGACGGCCAGGCCGTGCCCAGTGCCGCCCTGGCCCCGCTCTCGGTGGCCGAAGGCTATCGCGGCGTGGGCATCGGCGGCCGGCTGGTGCAGATGGGGCTGGAGGCGGCCCGCGCCCATGGCAGCTACGCCGTGCTGGTGCTGGGCGACCCCGCCTATTACCGCCCCTTCGGCTTCGATGCCGCGGTGATATCGCACCTGCGCACGCCCTACGCGCCGGGCAAGCTGATGGCCCTGGAACTGGTCACCGGCGCGCTGGCCGGTCGCGCCGGCGAGGTGCGCTACCCGCCGCCGTTCACTCGGGCACAAAGGTAGCGCTATCCTCCCATCCCGGGAGGATCACAGCATGAAAATCGGCTTCATCGGCGTGGGCAACATGGGCGGGCCCATGTGCCGCAACATCATCCGCAACACCAACCACCAGGTGGTGGTGCACGACCTCGACCCCGAAGCGGTCGCGCGCTGCACCGCGCTGGGGGCCACCGCCGCCGACAGCATCGCCGCCCTGGCCGGCTGCGACGTGGTCTTCACCTCCCTGCCCATCCCGGAAATCGTCGAGCGCGTGATCGCCGGCCCCGGCGGCCTCGCGGAAACGGCACTCGCCGGCACCGTGGTGATCGACCTCTCCACCAACTCCCCCGAAACCGCCCAGGCCATGTCCGCCGCCCTCGCGGCCAAGGGCATCGCCATGCTGGAAGCCCCCGTCAGCGGCGGCGTGGCAAAGGCGGAGGAAGGCACCATCGCCATCATGGTCGGCGGCGACGAAGCCACCTTCGAGGCCCAGCGCCCGCTCTTCGCCAGCTTCACCGCCAACGCCTTCCACGTCGGCGCCGTGGGCATGGGCAGCGTGTGCAAGCTGATCAACAACATGCTCGCCTTCTGCAACATGGCCGCCGCCGCCGAAGGGCTGATGATGGGCGCCGCCGCCGGGATCGACCTGCAGAAACTGGCCGACGTGGTCTCCGTCAGCTCCGGTGCCTCCGGCGCCTTCACCTCGATCGCCACCAAATCCATGGCCGGCACCTTCCAGCCCGGCTTCGCCCTCGACCTCGCCCACAAGGACCTGCGCCTGGCAGTGCAGCTGGCCGACAAGACCGGCGTGCCCGGCATGGTGGCGCCGAACGTGCTCAACCTGCTGCGGGCGGCGCGGGCGCAGGGGCTCGGTGGGGAGGATACCAGCGCCATGATCAAGGTGTATGAGCGGATTATGGGAAGAGAACTAAGGAAGTAAGCGGTTCTTTTTTGAAAAAAAGAACCAAAAAACTTTTGTGATTTTGATGCGGCACCATCCGCATCAAATGAATAAAAGTCTTTTTGCTTCTTTTTCTTCAGAAAAAGAAGGCGCTTCCTTACTCCGGCTCCGCCACCTGCGTGTAGAGCGCCGCGTCCGCCCCCCAAACCGCCGCCCATTCGCGGTCGCCATACGAGAAGTGCCACCACTCGCCGTTGAACGGCGCGAACCCGGCCGCGACCATCGCTCGGCGCAGCAAGGAACGGTTGGCCGCCTGCGCCGGCCTAAGCCCTTCGGCGAAGGTGAAGATCAACGGTGACGCCCAGTCGCCGTATCCGGTGCCCATGTCCAGCGCCACCCCGGCGCGCAGGATCGTCACGTCCACCGCGCCCCCGGTGGGATGCCCGGCCACGGCCGGCAGCGCGGCAAACAGGTGGGCTTCCTCATCGAGCGCCTCGGCCCCCCAATCCGGATGCGCGGCCTCGGCCCGGGCGCGGGACGCGGCGAAGCCGTCGCGCTGGGCGGTCAGCGAACGGTAGGCGTAGAGCAGTTGCAGCGTGGCGATCGGGTCTTCCGCGCGCAGCGCCCGCACCGCCTGGCGCAGGCGGTCCAGCGTGCCCTGGCGCAGCCAGGCGAAGGGCAGCGGCGGCCCGAAGACGAGGCCGGGCTCGGGCGAAAGCCGCACCAGGGGCTCGCCGCTGTCGTGCACCGGAATGGCGGCGAGCTCGCGGGCCGTGAAGATCCGGCGGTCGTGCAGAACGTGGTCGGGCGTGTGCATCAGGGCTCCTGGCGGGCGGTTTCGTCCTGCACCTCGGCAATGATGGCATCCAGCAGCCGGGCGGCGAAATGCGGCGGCAGGGCCTCGCCGATCAGCACGATGCGGGTGGTGCGGTCCTCGTCGGGCCAGGCAGGGAGGAACTCGGGCGCGGACAACACGTGCTGCACGCCATGGATCACCGCCGGCCGGCCGGGGGCTTCGGCGAGGTCCACCAGCCCCTTCAGCCGAAGCAGCCGCGCCCCGCAATGCTCGGCGAGCGCCTGGATCAGCAGGGTGAGCGCCAGCGCCGGCACAGGCTCGGTGCGCCGGATGCTGGCCGAATTGATTCCGGCCGTGTGCAGCGCCACCGGGGGGAAGTCCTGCGGCAGCCGTGCGGCCGGCGCCAGCAGCCAGCCGGCATCCACCGGGCCCTGAACGGGCGTGGCCGCGGGGTTCAGCGCGGCAAGCCGGGCCCGCAGCGCGGCGCTGGGGGCGGCGCGGTCGGTCTTGGTCAGCAGGATGCGGTCGGCCATGGCCACCTGGCGGCGGGCCTCGGGATGGCGGTCCAGCGTGGCCTCGCCCAGCTCGGCATCCACCAGCGTGGCCACCGCGCCGATGGCAAAGCGCCCGGCGAGCGCGGCGTCGCTCATCAGCGCGGCCAGGATCGGCGCGGGATCGGCCAGGCCGGAGGTTTCCACCAGCACGCGGGCAAAGGCGATCTCGCCGGCCTCCCGCCGTCCTTCCAGCTCCAGCAGCGTCCGCACCAGGTCCGTCCGCACGGCGCAGCACAGGCAGCCGGTGGTAAGTTGAATAAACGATTCCGTGCTGCTCGCGATCAGCGCGTGGTCCAGCGCCACCTCGCCGAATTCGTTGACGATCACCGCCGTGTCGGACAGCCTGGGGTCAGGCAGCAGGCGGCCGATCAGCGTGGTCTTCCCGCAACCCAGAAACCCCGTCACCACGGATACAGGTATCATGGACAATCCCGACCACATCATCCGCGACATCGCAAGCCTTCGCGCGCTGTACGGCTTTCCGCAGGGTGCGGCGGTGACCAAGCAGGTCACCTACCTGCACCCCGGCTACCAGGCGCTGATCAAGGCCTCCCCGTTCTGCGTGCTGGCCACCGTGGGCGAAACGGTGGAGATCACCCCGCGCGGCGATGCGCCGGGCTTCGTGGAGGTGCAGGACGAGCACACCCTGCTGCTGCCCGACCGGCGCGGCAACAACCGGGTGGACAACCTGCAGAACATCGTGACGGACCCGCGCGTCACGCTGCTGTTCCTGATCCCCGGCGTGGGCGAAACCCTGCGCGTGGTCGGCACCGCCCAGATCAGCGTGGACCCCGCCTTGCTGGCGCGCTTCGTGGTGAACAACCAGCTGCCCAAGAGCGTGCTGGTGATCAAGGTGCAGTACTGCTTCTTCCAGTGCGCCAAGGCGCTGATGCGCAGCAAGCTGTGGGACCCCGCGATGCAGATCGAACGCAGCGCCCTGCCGAGCAACGGCACCATCCTGGCCGATATCACCAAGGGCGCGATCGACGCCGCCGAGGCGGACCGCATCGGCCCGCAGCGCCTGAAGGACACCATGTACTAGGATGGCAGACGCTGGCACCGCGCTGTCCCTGGGGGCCGCCCTGGTCTCGGCCGGCGGCGCGCTGTGGGCGTTCTGGAGCGCGCGCAGCCTGGAGCGCGACAAGGCGGCCTCCGCCGCGCAGCTGAAGCAGCTGGAGGCCCAGCTGGGCGCCGAAGGCCGGCTGCAGGATGCCCGCACCCGCTACGAGTGGGAGGCGCGCAAGCGCCTGTACGACGAGGTGGAGCCGGTGCTGTTCCTCACCGGCGAGGTGATGGAGATGACCTTCGGGCGCATCGCCAACATGGCGCAGGCGGCCGCGCGCGGGCAACTCGGTCCGGGGCCGGACTCCTGGATGACCGGGCCGGAGGACCACTACCTGATCAGCACCATCTTCCGCGTGCTGCGGCCCCTGGCCTGCCACCGCATGATGATGGAGAAGCTGACGCGGCTGGATTTCTCGCTCGATGCGCGGGTGCAGGCCGCCTATGTGCTGGCCAAGATGTACCGCGACGTGCTGTCGGGCCCGTTCGACCTGGCCAAGCGCGAACCGGCGTTGCCGTATCGCTACGTGCATCCGGCGGAGGGCCACCCCTACCAGGTGCGCGACGAGCCGGCCGAGCACATCCAGCATTTCTACACCGACGAGCTGGAGGCGATTGTCGATGCCCTGGTGGTGCGCGATGCCGAAGGGCACCTTTCGCTGAAGCGGTACGGCGAATTCCGCGCCGAGCAGAAAGACCCCGCGCACCCAACGGCGCGGCTGATGCGGCCCGCGCTGCGGCTGTTCCAGGAGATGGCGCCCCAGTCCCGGCCGGTGCTGTGGCGGTCGCTGCTGGCCTGCGCGCTGATTTCGAAGGTGTTGCTGGACGTGCTGGCGGAACGCGCCGGCAGAGGGCGCGCACTCGGCGGCCGGCTGGCAGAGGCGCTGCGCGGCGCCTGGGTGGCGGAGCTGCGGGCGGGCGGCACCGCCGACCCGGCGCTGGAGGCGGAGCTGGCGGCCTGCGTGGCCGCGCTGCGCGGGCGGCTGGAGGGCAACCGCGTGGCGCATATCCGCCTGGCCTGAAACCAGCCGGCCCCATGGCCGGCGGCCTACCCGAAGGCGCTGTGGCCCCCCGCGGGCTGCGCCTGCGCCTGCGGTTCCGCCGCCTCCGGCAGCCACAGCGTGACAGTGGTGCCCTGGCCCGGGCTGCTGCGCAGATGCATGGTCCCGCCCGCACCTTCCACGAAGCCGCGGATCGAGGACAGACCGAGCCCGGTGCCGCCGCCGGGCTTGGTGGTGAAGAAGGCCTCGGTGGCGCGGGAGAGGGTTTCCGCATCCATGCCGATCCCATCATCGGTGACCGACAGCTCCATGAAGCGGCCCGGCGGCAGCCCCGGCGCGGCGCTGGCGGGGCGCAGGGCGATGGCGATCTCGCCGCCCGCCGGCATGGCATCGCGGGCGTTGATCACCAGGTTCATCAGGGCGGAATCCAGCTCCGCCGGGTGGCCGGCGATGCGGGGCGGGAGCGTGTCGTGCACGTCCAGGCTCAGGCGGTAGGCCGGGCCGAGCGTGGCGCGCAGCAGGGTGCCGGTGGCGGAGACCACCTCCGCCGGGTCGCAGCTGTTGCGGCCATCGCCGGTCTTGCGGAAGGAGAGCAGGCGCTGGGTGAGCTGGCCGCCGCGGGTGGCGGCCTGGCGCAGCATCTCCGCCACCTCCCGCACGCGGGCAAGGTTGCCCTGGGCCGCGGCGCGCTCGATCAGCGAGGCACCGGCATGCACGGTCTGCACCGTGTTGCGGAAATCATGCACCACCCCGGCGGCGATCTGGCCCAGCATCTCCACCCGCTGGGTCTGGCGCAGCATCGCCTCCGCATCGGCGCGGGCGGCTTCGGCCGTGGCGCGGTGCTCGGCGGCGATCCGGGCGTGGTCGCGTGCCTGGATCTCGCGCGCCGTCGCATCCCGGCTGCGGCGGGTGAGGTAGAGCAGCAGGGCGCAGGACAGGGCGGCGACAGCCAGCACGGCGAGGCTGCGGCGCAGCCATTCCGCGCGCAGTTCCGCGACCGCGCGCCCATAGACAACGGCGACACCGGGGCCCGGCAGGGTGCGCGCGACATAGAGGCGCTCGACCTGGTCCGCCGGTGACGGGCCGATGGCCGTGCCGGCGCCCGTGCCAAGAAGGCCCGGGGCCGCCGGCGGTGTCCGGGTTTCCTGAGCGCGGGACTGCTCGGCGGCGGCGGCCATGGCGCGCATGGGCGGCGTGGCCGGCGCCAGGGGCTGCATCGTGGTCGGATCGGTCCAGGGATAGCGCGACAGCACCACGCCGTCGTCGCGCACCAGCAGCACCGTGTCCGCCGGGCCGAGCGCAATGCGCTGGAACATGGCGGCGAAGGAGTCCGGCCGGAAGGTGGTCCAGATCACGCCGCCGGTGGCGCGCCCGTCCGGGCCCAGGTGGGGGCGGGCATAGGGGATCACACGATCCCCCGAGGTGCGGCCGACCACCGGGCGGCCGAGCATGGCGCGGTCCGGCCCCGGCGCAGACAGGGCGGTGAAGATATCGCGGTCGGTATGCGTGGTGCGGGGCCCCGGCGGCGGCACGCGGGACATGGCCACCAAGGTGCCGGTGGGGTCCATGATGCCGTTGCGGTTGGTGTTGGGCGTGGCTTCGTCCAGCCGGGTCAGCAGCGCCACCACCGCCTCGCTGGCGCCGATCTCGGTCCAGTCCATGCCATCGATCCTGGCGCGCACGGCGGCGATGATCGCATCCTGCACCTCCAGCGCGCGGGCCACGTGTTCGTGCAGCAGCGCCGTGGTGCGCGCCGCCGTGTCGTGCGCTTCGGCTTCCACCTGGCGCCAGATCCAGAAGGAGAAGGCGATCGCGAGCAGGAAGGGCAGGGCGACGGAGGCCACCTGGAGGGCGGTGAAAGGCGCGCGCACCGGCGTGGTCGCCGCGGTGCCCTGCACGACAACGCCTGGGTGGGGCAACACGGCTTCCATCTTTTGCCGCATGGATGACCCTCCGGGGGAGGGCACAGTATCGTAAAAGCTGTGCTCGAAGTCGAGGCTGCCCGTGTATGAAATGGGTGCAATCTACCGCGGGTTGCATTTCCGGGTTCAATAGTGCGTCACTCTCCCGGCTTTGTGATCGCCAGCGGGGTATTTCAGCCGTCTTGCGCGGTGCCCGCCGGGCCGATCCGGGCCGGCGTGCCGCGCGGCAGGCCGAGGGCGGCACGCAGCGCGCTGAGCAGGGCGGTGATGGAGGGCGCCGGGCGTGCCGGCCGGCCGGCCGCCGCGCGCTCCGGCGTTTGCAGGAACCAGCGCGTCGGCGCCGGGCCCGGGCTGATGCGCCAAATGCCGTCCGGCCGGGTGACGGCGACGTGGTCGGCCTCGGCGCTGACCTGGCCCGCCGCTCCCCACAGCCGCAGCGCATCCCGCAGCAGGGCGACGAGGGCGGCCGGGCTCACATCTTCACGGGCGCTGCGATGATCGCCGGGTCGATCGCCCGCTTCACCCAGGCGCCATCCGTCAGCGAGCCCAGCAGCGTGCCGTCCTGCATCACCACCTTGCCGCGCAGCATGGTCAGGCACGGCCAGGCATGGGCATCCCAGCCTTCCCACGGGGTGTAGTCGCTCTCGTGCAGGTCCGCCGCCGTGATGGTGCGCCGCCGCGTGGGGTCCAGCACCGTGATATCGGCATCCGCCCCCAGCGCGATGGCGCCCTTGCGGGGATACATGCCCAGGATCCTGGCCGCATTGCTGCTGACGAGATCGACAAACCGCTCCAGGCTGTAGCCGCGCCTGCCCACCATCTCGGTGTACATCAGCGCCACCCGCGGCTCCACGCCGGAATTGCCGCCGGTGGTGTCGTCGATCCGCACCCCCTGGGTCTTCTGCGCCAGGGAGCAGCACAGCTCGTCGGTCGCCACGCAGTTGATGCTGCCATCCAGCGTTCCGGCCCACAGCGCCGCCTGGTCCTGCGGCGACTTCAGGGAGGGGTAGGTGTGGTAGATCTGCCCGTTCGGCTTCTTATAATCGTCCGAGGTGTAGAGCATGTACTGGTGCAGGCTCTCGCCATAGATCGGAATGCCCTTCGCCCGCGCCTCGCGGATCGCCGAAACGCCCGAGGCGGCCGAGGTATGCAGCATGTACAGCGCCGTCCCCGGCACGCTTTCCGCCAAGCGGATGATTCGTCGGAACGACAGGTCCTCGCTGAGCGCGTTGTGAACCTCGGCCATGTTGTGGAAGCTGGTGCGCCCCTCGCGGATCAGCTTGCCATACATGTGCATGACGATGTCGTTGTCCTCGGCATGGATCACGCCCAGGCCCCGGTTGGCCGCGATCACCTGGAACACCTCCCAGATATCGCCGAAATCCACCATGCGGCCCTTGCGGCTCGGCGTGATGTCGGTGGTGAAGATCTTCACCGTGGGATGGCCGGCGCGGATGGTTTCTCCCAATTGATCAAGATGGTCCGGCGCGATGTCGCCTTCGACCATCAGGTGGAAGGCGTAGTCGATATGGCAATTGCCCGCCCACCCGGCATCGCGCTTGCGGATCGCCTCGGCAATGCTCGGCCCATCGGCGGTGCGCACGAAATCGATCATCATCGTGGTGCCGCCATGCACCGCGGCGCGGGACACCACGCTGGCCGGCTGGGTGTGCTGCGGCGCCCCGCCATCGGGCGAGGGCATCGGCCAGTCGCAATGCACATGCGGGTCGATCCCGCCGGGCATCACGATGCGGCCGGTCATGTCGATGGTGCGGGCGGCATTCAGGCTGCCCAGCTTCTCGATCCCCGCGATGCGGCCGGATGCGATGGCAAGGTCGGCGCCGATCACGCCCTCAGGCGTCACGATCCTGTCGCCGCGCAGCACCAGATCGACCATGGAATTCTCCCGTGAACGGGCGGCATGGTCGGCCGGGCACGGGCGCGGCGCAAGAGCTACCCCGCCAGTTGGTCGAACCGCCCATCCAGCCCGATCAGCCCGCCGAGGAAGGCCGCCTTGGGCTGGCGCAGCGTGAGCTGGGCCTGGAACGAGGCGAAGATGCGCCGGTGCAGTGCCGTCTCCGCCTCCCGGTTGGCGATGGATTCGGCCCCGAAGGCCAACTCGGCGGCGCCGCAATCGCGGTGATTCATCACGATCACCCGCTTGATGTGGTGCAGCTCGATCGAGGCGGCCAGATTGTCCCAGAAGGCCGGCGCCCAGCGTTCGAAGGCAGGGGCGACCACGCCGATGGAGGCGCCGGCGATGGCGAAGCGGCTGTACTTGCCCTTGAGGTTCTGGTCCGCCATCCAATGATCGACGATGTCGATGAAGCGCGGGTCGATGCAGGTCAGCAGCATCGAATCATAGTCGGTGCCGTTGCCGGCCCGGGCGGCACGGGGCAGGGCGGCGGCGCCAAGCGTGGCGGCGGCAAGGCCCATGAAGTCACGGCGACCGGCAGAGGGCGGGTGGCAGCAGGCGCAGGTGGCAAGACGTGTCATGCAAGCGTCTCCTCATTGGGGTGTGGCGCTGCGCGTTCCTATCGGCATGGATAGATTGACAGGTCGTTAGGGCGGCCGGGGAGTTGCGCGGGCGCGGCGGGCGTCTAGGTTTGGCGGATGGACACGCACACCACCGACTGCATCGTCATCGGCGCCGGCATCGCCGGAGCCTCCGCCGCCGCACACCTCGCCGCCGACCGGCGCGTGGCCCTCATCGAGGCGGAGGAGGCCGCCGGCTACCACACCACCGGCCGCTCCGCCGCGCTGTGGATCCTCAGCTACGGGCCGGATGACGTGCGCGCCCTCACCGGCGCCTCCCGCAGCTTCTTCGAAGCCCCGCCGGAGGGGTTCGCCGAGGTGAAGCTCTGGTCGCCCCGCAACATCCTCACCCTCGCCGCCACCGGGGATGAGGCCGCCGCGCAGGAAGCCCTGGCCGCCGGCCCCTGGCTGAAGGAAATCAGCGTCGCCGCCGCCCGCGCCCTGGTCCCGGCCATCCGCCCCGGCGCCGTTTCCGCCGCCCTGCTGGAGGAAGGCACCTTCGACCTCGATGTCGCCGCCCTGCACCAGGGCTTCCTGGCCCAGCTCCGCCGCCGCGGCGGCACCATGGCGCTGCGCAGCCGCACCATGCGCATCGAACGCAGGAATGGCGCGTGGGAGGTGGACGTCACTGGCGGCGCCCGCTTCCGCGCCCCCATCCTGGTCAACGCCGCCGGCGCCTGGGCCGACGAGGTGGCCACCCAGGCCGGCATCCGCCCCCTCGGCTTGGTCCCCAAGCGCCGCACCGGCGTCATCATCGACCCCGCCCCCTGGCAGCCCGCCGACTGGCCCGCCCTGATGGAGGCGCGCGAGGGCTGGTACGGCAAGCCCGAAGCCCGCACCCGCCTGATGATCTCGCCGGCCGACGAAACCCCCATCCACGCCCACGACGTGCAGCCGGATGAGCTGGACGTCGCCATCGCCGTCGATCGCATGCAGCAGATGCTGGATCTCGAGGTGAAGCGCGTGGAACGCGCCTGGGCCGGCCTGCGCACCTTCACCCCGGATGGCAGCCTGGCCTTCGGCTTCGCGCGCCAGGCCGAAGGCTTCTTCTGGTGCGTCGGCCAGGGCGGCTACGGCATCCAGACCTCCCCCGCCGCCGGCCGCCTGGTGGCCGACATGGTCGCCGGCCGCGACTCGGCTTGGCTGCCCGACTCCGCACGACTCGCCGACTCCATCGCACCCGGCCGATTCGCATGACCGAGTCGTTCGATTCGCTGGTGATCGGCGGCGGAATCGCCGGCGCCACCGCGGCGTACCACCTCTCCTTCCACCACCGCGTCGCCCTCATCGAGGCAGAGGAAGCCGCCGGCTACCACACCTCCGGCCGCTCCGCCGCCCTCTGGGTCGCCAATGGCGGGCCGGCCTACGAGCGCACCCTGGCCCAGGAATCCTTCGCCTTCCTCCGCACTCCGCCCGAAGGCTTCGCCGCAACCCCCATCCTGCGCGAACGCCCCGTCGCCTTCGCCGTCCCGGAGGAACAACTCCCCGACCTCCGCGCCATCCTGGCCACCCGCGCCAACATCCGGGAAATCAGCGTCGAAGACCTCCGCCGCCTGGTCCCCGCCCTCCGCCCCGGCTACGCCGCCGCCGCCGCGCTGGAGACCGAAAACTACGACATCGACGTGGACGTCCTCCTGCAAGCCTACCTCCGCGGCGCCCGCAGCCGCGGCGCGCAGATCGCCTTCCGCCGCCGCAGCCAGCGCATCACCCGCGAATCCGGCCTCTGGCGCGTCGAAACCACCTCCGGCGCCACAATCCGCGCCCCCATCCTCATCAACGCCGCCGGCGCCTGGGGCGACGAAGTGGCGGCCCAAGCCAACATCCGCCCCCTCGGCCTCACCCCCAAGCGCCGCACCGCCGTGGTCATCGACCCCACCCCGCACGCGGTCGCCGACTGGCCCCGCCTCTACGACGCCCGCCGCAGCTGGTACTGCAAGCCCGAAGCCCGCACCCGCCTCATGATCTCCCCCGCCGACGCCACCCCCACCCACCCCCACGACGTGCAACCGGAAGAACTGGACATCGCCCAGGCCGTCGCCCGCATGCAGGAAGCCCTGGACATCCAAGTCCGCCGCGTCGAACGCAGCTGGGCCGGCCTGCGCACCTTCACCCCCGACAACGCCTTCGCCTTCGGCGAGGCCGCTGAAGGGCAGGGGTTCTTCTGGTTCACCGGCCAAGGCGGCGACGGCATCCTCACCTCCCCCGCCGCCGGGCGCCTGCTGGCCGCGCTGGTGGCGGGCAGCGTGCCGGACTGGGCGGCGAGTATCTATCCGGCGATTGATCCGACACGATTCAAGTAAGAAAGCGGTTCTTTTTTGAAAAAAAGAACCAAAAAACTTTTATCACTTTGCGCCATGCCTTCCTTCGTCATTGCGAACGACGTGACGCAATCCATTTCTTCACGCCACTCCACCCGATCATCCAGTCCGAGCCCAAACGAATAACGTCTTTTTTGCTTCTTTTTTCTTCAGAAAAAAGAAGACCCTTCCTTCTCTCTGTCTCCATCAGGGCCTGCCCGGCTGCGGCGCCTGCTCGGCCCACATCCTGCCGAAAGCACCGTTCCATTCCGGATGGCGCCAATGATGGGTGCTGCCGCCCGTATAGGGCGTCAATTCGCCGATCACCGGGCCGTCCGCCGTCAGGTTGAAATCGACGCGCAAATGGCTGAACCCGGCGCCGAGGGTTTCGGCCACGGCGATCAGCCTATCGAACAGCTCCGGCTCTATCCGCACCTCGCTCTGCAACAAGGAGGTCGTCTGGGGCACGAGAACACCCCGCGCGTCGAAGCAGACCTCGCGCCGCTCGTCGCTGCCCTTCAGGCCAACAAACACGCGCAGCATGGCCGCCCGCCCGTGAAAGGTGAACACCTGGGCCTCGACCAGCGCGGCACCGTCCGGCCCACGCAGCAACGGCTCCGCCAGCAGCCGGCGCGGCAGGTTGCGATAGCCCCACTCCATTGATGTATCGAAGTAATCCTCCGCCAGCCAGCCGTGCGCCAGGGCCGTCAGCCGCACGCGATCCAGATCGGCTTCGGTCCGCACATAGGCAATCGGTCCCGAGGTATGGTTGGGCTTCAGCACGAACGGCACCGGCAGCCGGTCCCACGCCACCAGGGCGGGGTCACTCCAAACGCCGAGCAGGGGCACGACATATTTCTCCCCCACCCGGGCGCGGATGAAGTCGCGCACGGCCAGCTTGTCGTTGAGCACCTTCAGGCGCGGATCGCGATCGAACAGGATGCGGTGCAGGATATGCTCGTTGAACGTGATCGGCGGATCCAGCCGCGGCGCCGCCCCATGGATCCTGGCATGGCGCCGCACCAGCGCGCTTTGGATCAGCCAAGGCCCGATCACCGGGGCACGGCGCAGCCATCGGAGCCCGCGGGTGCGCAGCGGGGCCAGCCACCGCGCAAGATCGCGCAACGGCGCGGTCAGGCGCCAGCTGGAGGAGCCGAGCACCCCCTGGTGGCGGGCCTGCAACGCGGCCAGCTCACGCCGCAGCCGTGCCAGCTCCGCGCCCATACCGGCGGCTTCATCCCCTCCGGAAAGGGGATCAATCGGTAAGGGTGGCGGCGGTCGCGCGGCGGACATGGTCACACGGAAACCAGCATCCGGCCCCCTCCCTGCAACTGCGCCTGTTCCGCCCACATCCTGCCGAGAGCACTGTCCCAGTCCGGATGGCGCGCTCGGATCGTGCCGCCGCCGGTGTAGGTCGTCAGTTCGCAGACCATCGGACCGTCCGCCGTCAGGTGGAAATCGACGCGCAAATGGCTGAACCCGGCGCTGAGGGTTTCGGCCAAGGTGATCAGCCGTTGGAACACCTCCGGCGTTGGCCGCAGGTCAATTTGCGGCCCAATCCAGACCAAGGGCAGGAGAGTACCCTGCGCGTCGAAGCAGGCCTCGCGGCGGTCATCACTGCCCTTCACGCCGTACCGCACGCGCAGGATGGTCACCCGGCCATGAAAGGTGAACACCTGGGCCTCGTCCGATGCGGCGCCATCCGCCTTGCGCATCAACGGCTCGGCCAGCAGCCGGCGAGGCAGGTTGCGATAGCCCCATTCCATTGATTGATCGAAGTAATCCTCCGCCAGCCAGCTTCGCGCCAGGGCCGTCAGCCGCACGCGATCCAGATCTTCTTCGGTCCGCACATAGGCAATCGGCCCAGAGGAATGGTTGGGCTTCAGCACGAACGGCATGGGCAGCCGGTCCCATTCCACCAGGGCGGGATCACGCCACACCCCGAGCAGGGGCACGACATAGTCCTCCCCCACCCGGGCACGGATGAACTCGCGCACGGCCAGCTTGTCGTTGAGCACCTTCAGGCGCGGATCGCGATCGAACAGGATGCGGTGCAGGATATGCTCGTTGAACGTGACCGGCGGATCCAGCCGCGGCGCCACCCCATGGATCCCGGCATGGCGCCCAACCAGCGCGGCATGGATCAGCCAGGGCCCGATCATCGGGGCACGGCGCAGCCATCGGAGCCCGCGGTTGCGCAGCGGGGCCAGAAACCGGGCAAGATCGCGCAATGGCGCGGTCAGGCGCCAGCTGGAGGAGCCGAGCACCCCCTCGTGGCGGGCCTCCAACGCGGCCAGCTCACGCCGCAGCCGTGCCAGTTCCGCGCCCGCATCTTCGGCTTCATCCGGTCCGGAAGGGGCAACGGGCGGTCGCGCGGGGGGCGGTCGCGGTGCGGCCATGGTCACACTATAGAATCACGGCGAGGCCGAGCAGCACCATCGCCGCCGCGCCAATCAGCCCGGCACCTGCCACGGCCTGGTAGATGCGGGCACTGGCATGGGTGCGCTGCACGATACGGCGCAGCGCATCCAGTTCGGCCAGTGCCGTGCGATACGCCGCCTCGCTCGACCGGGCCGGCGTGTCCGTGTGCAGGGCGGCAGCCACCAGCGCCTCGGCAAAGCCCGCCAGGCGGGCGCTGGCATCAACATGGATCAGGTCGGGATGGCGCAGCGTGCGCACCGCGGTGGCCAGCGGCGCCGGCACCGGCACACCGCCCCCGGCATGGAGATAGGAGACCGCAAGCCGGGACAGCGCCTCGGGCGATATCTCGGGGCCCAATGCCCGATCGGCCGCCAGGGTGCGCCAGTGGCGGGATTGGTGTTCGGTGAAATCCGGGCTCAGGCGGCGGGCCAGCGCCCCCATGCGCACCTTGCTCACCAGTTGCTGCGCGCTGCGCACCGGGTAATGCGCCAGGAAGATGCCCGCGGCCGGCTGTTCCCGGATCGCCAGGCCGCTCCGGCTGAGAAGATGGTGGTTGCCGTCGGCCAGGTAGGTGTCATCCCCGTCCAGCAACGCAGCGCGGAAGAACACCTTGCGCACCCCGGGATGCGGCTCCGCCAGCCGGTTGCGGATGCGGGTCAGCGGATTGGGGTCAAGCGGATCGTCATCGGGCTGCGGCACATAGGAAAGCCAGGGCACCGCCAGCGCGCCGGGCTGCGGCACCCCGGCCAGTGCGGCCTCCAGCGCGTCGCGGCTGTCGGCCACGATGAACTCGTCGGCGTCCAGCGGCAGGATATGGTCCCATGCGCCCTGTGCCGCCACGCGTCTCACCAGAGCGTCGCCGAGCTGTTCGCGGCGCAGCACCGGGGTATCGCTCTGCTCGACAGAGACCGCCAGGCCTTCGGCGATCAGGCGTGCAACGATCTCTGGCGACGTATCGTAGCAATTGTGGAATTGCAGATGAACGTGATCGACATAGACCAAACTGTGGCGGACAAAAGCCTCAATGACGTCGCACTCGCTGGCAACCATCGTAACGGCAATCAGGGCCAGGCGGGATGGGGTGTCTTTCTCAGAAATACAGGCGCCTGCCGGCTTCGCCCTGGCCAGGATTGGTGTGGGAGCCGGTGCGGGAGCATAACTTTTGCATAACATAAATTGGCCTGAGTCTCAGCCTTAGTGACCGTCAGCAACGGCAATAAGCATCCATGTCGGCAAACGGCAATCGTAATATTATGTATGAATTCTGCATTTTTACAAACAATTACGGCGCGCCGGAATCGAAAAACAAACGGAAATACTGCCGGTTTCCTCTCGCGCCGCACCGATTGACAGTGGGGTAATACGATCGGCCCGGCTCGGCTGGTTGATGCGCCGCGGCCACGCCGATGGCATGGCCCTGTCCGGCCACCGTGCGCCCGCCCCATGCCCCACCCAGCCCGCGCGCGCTAACGCGCCCCCAATCACCCGGAATCCGGAGCGCAGCAAATCCCCGTCGGATGGCCGCCAGAGTAGGATGATCGAAGAGGCTCTTAGCCTAGCCGCCCCCTGATCCCCGCCACCATCGCCATCGTCGCCTCGATCGCCAGCACATCCAGCGCGCTGGCCTGGGACGAGAACTTGGCGATCACCAGCTGCCGCGCCCGGTCGATGAACAGGTTCTGCCCGTTCACGCCCAGCCCGAACAGCATCGGCGTCTCCTCCCGCGTCACATACCATTTGTCGCGGTAGTGCATGGCCGCCCCCGGAAACAGATGGGCAAAATCCCCCCGGTCCCAGGCCGCGGCGTCACCATTCCCGGTGATATCGGCGATCCAGGCTTCGGGAATGATCTGCCGCCCCTCCCGCGCCCCGCCCTGCGCGATCAACTGCCCCAGCCGCGCCAGGTCCCGTGCCGTGGCGCACACCCCGCCGGCGCAGCGCGGCGCCCCCAGCCGGTCCACGGTGATATAGGCATCCCGCTGCGCGCCCATCGGCGCCCACAGCAATTGCGAGACCAGGTCGGCATACCGCGTGCCCGAAGCCCGCTCCAACGCCCAGCCCAGCAGATCGGTGTTGGGCGAAACATAGTGGAACCGCCCCCCATGCGGCCCGTCCCCGTCCCGCAGCACCGGGAAGAACGACCGCAAATCCGAAGCCGCCTCCCCGGGCGCCAACGGGTTCCACCCCTGCGCCTTGCGGTATTCGATGATGGCCCCCGAGGTCGCCTCGTAGTTCTCCTCGAACCCGATCCCCGCCCGCATATCGAGCAACTGCCCCAGCGTCGCCCCGTCATAGGCACTGCCCGCCACCTCAGGGATCAACGAAGTCACCGGCGCGGAGGGATCGAACCGCCCCTGCGCCGCCAGGATCGCCGCCACCACGCCCAGCACGGACTTGCTGACACTCATCAGGATATGCGGCGTATTCCGCCCCATCCCGTTCGCATAATGCTCGAACACAACGCGCCCACGATGCAGCACCACCATCGCATCGGTGGCCGTGGAAGCCAGCGCCGCGTCGATCCCCAGCCCCGAAAGGTCGGCCCCGCCGAGCGGCAGCTGCCACACATCCTCCGGATCGTTCGCGATCTCGGCCGAGGGCACCACCTCCCGCACATGGTGCAACGCCCACCGATTGAACGGCGGCGTGCGCCAGTTGGCGAGCGTCACCTGGCCATCGGGGGCAGGCGGAAAGCCCTGCATGAGGGTCATGGTCTTGTCCTTCTGGAAGGCAAGGGAACCGCCAAGGCGCCAAGGCCGCCAAGAAGGCGCCAAGGCGTCCTTGGCGCCTTGGCGGTTCCCTCGCGAAAGCCTCAAGCGCTCAGCACGAACCCCGGATACCCCTGCGCCACCACCTCGGCGCAGTGCTCGCGATACCGCGCCATCCCGCCGGCATACGGCATGAACACCCGCGGCTTGCCCGGCACGTTGGCCCCCAGGTACCAGCTATGCGTCGCCTTCGGCAGCAGCGTGGCATGAGCGACCTCGTTCACATGCCGGCCCCATGCCTCCGCCGCCGCCTCGGTGGTTTCCACCGTGCGCATCCCGTTCGCGCGCATATGGGCGATGCAGCCGGCGATCCATTCGGCATGCTGCTCGATCGCCACCGGCATGTTGCACAGCACGCTCGGGCTGCCCGGCCCGGTCATGGTGAACAGATTGGGGAAGCCCGCCACCTGCAACCCGAGATACGTCTTCGGCCCCGCCGCCCACACATCGCCCAGCCGCACCCCGTCCCGCCCGCGAATGTCCATCCGCAGCAACGGCCCGGTCATGGCATCGAAGCCGGTGGCGAACACGATGATATCCAGATTGAAGCTGGCCCCGCTCTCCAGCCTCAGCCCGGTGGGGGTGATCTCCGCCACCGGGTCCTTCCGCACATCCACCAGCGCCACGTTGCTCCGGTTGAACGCCTCGAAGTAGTCGCTGTCGATCGGCGGCCGCTTGGCGGCGAAGGGGTGGTCGATATCGGCCAGCAGCTCCGCCGTCGCCGGGTCCTTCACCACCGCCCTGATCTTGCGCTTGATGAACCCGGCGGCCTGCGCGTTGGCCACCTCGTCCACCAGCACATCCCCGAACGCGGCACGGAACTGCAGCCCGCCCTTCTGCCAGCCCTCCTCGAAGATGCGCTCCCGCTCCGCGTCGTCCACGTCGAACACCTTGCGCGTGTTGATCACGAAGGGATGCCCGTTCGGCGTGGAATGCATCACCGCGCGGATCTCGTCAGCATGCGTCTTCACATACTGCTTGAACTCCGCCGTCAGCTTCCCGTTGCGGGCGGGGATGGAGTAGTTGGCGGTGCGCTGGAACACCGTCAGGTGCCCCGCCTGCTCCGCGATCACCGGCACCGCCTGGATGCCGGTGCTCCCGGTGCCGATCTGGCCCACGCGCTTGCCGGTGAAATCCACGCCCTCATGCGGCCACAGCCCGGTGTGGTACCACTGCCCCTGGAACCCCTCCAGCCCCGGAATCTTCGGCACATTGGCCGAGGAAAGGCAGCCCACGGCGGTGATCAGATACGTCACCCGATAGGTCTCGCCCGCCTCGGTGCGCACGATCCACTTGTTCGCGCCAGAGTCGTACTCGGCGCCGATCACCTTGGTATTGAACGAAATGCTCCGGCGCAGGTCGAACCGGTCCGCCACATGGTTCAGGTAGCGCAGGATCTCCGCCTGCTCCGGATAGCGCTCGCTCCATTCCCATTCCTGCAACAGCTCCTTGGAGAAGCCGTAGCAGTAGGAATGGCTCTCGGAATCGCAGCGCGCGCCGGGGTAGCGGTTCCAGTACCAGGTGCCGCCCACGCCATCGGCCATCTCCAGCACCTCGGCCTGCAGCCCCAGCCGGTCGCGCAGGCAGATCAGCATGTACATGCCACTGAAGCCGGCGCCGATCACCAGCGCATCCAGGTCTTTCGTCATCGCCAATCCCCGTCCCTAAACCGGCGCCAGATCCACGCCCACCTTGATCGCGTGGCTCCCGCCGCCCAGGATGATGCCCCGAACCGGGCTGATGTCGCCATAGTCCCGGCCCCAGGCCAGCACCACATGCTCGTCGCGCACCACCAGGTCGTTGGTGGGGTCCAGGTCCACCCACCCAAGCTGCGGGCCCAACCAGCAGCCCACCCAGGCGTGGCTCTGGTCCGCCCCCTGCCGCGGCGCCTGGCCCGGCGGCGGGCGGGTGCGCAGGTAGCCGGAGACGTAGCGCGCCGGCAGGCCGAGCGACCGCAGCCCGGCGATCATCAGGTGGGTGAAGTCCTGGCACACGCCGGCCCGCTGGGCGAGCACGCGGGAGACCGGCGTGCTGATGGTGGTCACGCCGGGCTTGAAGGTGAATTCGCGCCGGATGCGCGACGTGAGCTCCAGCAACCCGGCCAGCACCGGCCGGCCGGGCGGGAAGCTGCGCGCGGCATAGGCCCCGGCGCCCTTATCCGCCGGCGCCAGCGGGCTGCCGAAGGCGAACTCGGCCGCCTGCCAGCCCTCGGGCCCGCCGGCCCGCGCCGCGGCGGCCACCTGTTCCCAGGCGGGCGTGGCCTCGGCGGGCGGTGGGGTCGGGAATTCCACCTCCACCACCGCCTCCAGCGCCAGGCGGAAGGCGGCGTGCGGGCGATCGAGCGCCATCCAGGTGACGAGGTTGCCGAAATGGTCCACCCCCTCCTCCCGCGTCGTCGGCAGGGGATCGGCGGCCAGGATGGCGGAGACCACACGCTGCCAGGGCAGCGGGCGCGGCAGCAGGTGCAGCATGTGCCGGCCGAGATCGACCGGCTGGTCGTAGGCGTAGTCCGTCTCGTGGCGCACGCGGTAGCGCATCACGCCGCCGCCACGCCGAGCGTCTGCGCTTCCGGCAGCAGGGCGAAGTAGCGCCGTGTGATCCGGTCCGACAGCGCCGCCATCTCGTCGGCGATCGCGGCCAGGCGCCTGGCCACGCCGCTGGCGGCCACGGCCTGGTCGGCGGAGGCCATCACCTCGCCCACCAGCGATTCCACCTCGGCCAGCAGGCCGGCGGCGGCGGTGGCGAGGCGGTCGCGGGGCGCCTCGCCGTCCTGCTCGTCCAGCCGGTCCAGCGCCTCGTGCATCGCCACCAGCTGGAAGGCCAGCCCGCGCGGGTTGCCCTGGTCGGCCAGCACGAGATCCAGCACAGGGGCGGCCTGCATCACGTTGAAATAGCGGCTTCGGTAGGTGATGGCGGAATCGCACAGCTCCAGCGCGAGGCGCAGCCCGGGCTCGATCCGCACCGGGTGCTGGTCGATGGCGAAACCGACCTCGGTGGTGACCGCCTGCGCCCGTTCCAGCCGGCGGCCGAGATCCAGGAACAGCCAGCCGCCGCCGCGCACCATGTTCTCCGCCGCGAGGCCCGAAACCGCGCTGGCGAAGCGGGCCACGCTGGCCATGGCGTGGCCGATGCGGTCCAGATCCCCCTCCCGTGCCGCCGCCGCCGCTTCATCGCGGGCGGCACGACGGGCGAGGGTGAAGGTGGCGTACATGTCCGACGTCAGCCGGTCCCGCACGCTGGCGGCGAGGCCGGCGACGCTGGCGAAGAGCTGGCCCACCGAGCCATCCTCGCGCATCGCTTCGCGCAGGGCGGGGCCCAGGGTCATCGGCAGGGCGGCGCCCACCACCTCCGCGCCGATCAGCCCGGCGGCTTCCAGGCTGCGGGCCAGCACCTCCAGCTCCAGCCCCTCGCGCGGCAGCATCGCCGCACCCCGGTTGAGGCGCACCAGCGCGGCGCGCACCAGCCGGGCGGCGCGATCGAGCCGTTCCACGTAGCGGCCGAGCCAGAACAGATTGTCCGCCACGCGGCTGGGCAGGTCGCCGGAGGTGCGGCGCAGCACCAAAGGCGGGGCAGGGCGTGGGGCGGGGCCGACGATGTCCAGATTGTCTTCCCGCAGCACCCACACATCCTTGGTGCAGCGGGCCCCCAGGTGCTGCAGGCCGGGCAGGGCGCCTTCCGGCAGCGCCTCCGCCAGCCCGCCCTGCATGGCCTGCCACTGCGTGCCGTCCCAGGCCAGGAACACCCGCAGCACCACCGGGCGGGGTTGCAGCCCGGTGCCGTCCAGTGTGGGCGCGAGCGAACCGGGCACGGCGGCCTGTGCCACCCAGGCCCAGGGCCGGGCCTCCAGATCGCGGAACAGCGCGGCGCGGGCGTCGGGGGCCATCGCGCCGGGCGGCACCGCCGCCGACTCCCCATCGGCGGCCGGGCGCAGCAGCCACGCGGAGGGGGCCTGCATCACCGCCTCCCGCGCGCCCGGGGTGCCGAGCCAGTGGGCTTCCACGCCCTCGATCCCAGGCGTCTCGCCCAACAGCCGTTGCATCAGCGCCGGCACGAACGCCGCCAGCCCGGGCGCCTCCAGCACCGCAGCCCCGGGGTCATTGGCCACGCGCACCCGCCCGGCCCGCATCGCGCCCAGCAGGCCGGGCACGCCGACATGGCTGCCGGTGTCCAGCTCCAGCGGATCGGCCAGACGGCCCGGAACCTTCGACAGGATGGCATCAACGGGCTGCAAGCCCCTCAAGGTCTTCAAATAAACGCCGCCACCGCGCACCGTGAGGTCGCCCCCCTCCACCAGGGCGCAGGACAGCTCGCGGGAGAGGTACATGTGCTCGAACCAGCTCGCGCTGCCGGTCCCCGGCGTCAGCAGCGCCACCGTGCCGCCGCTCGGGCCCAGGCGCCGCAGCGCGTCCTGCCAGACATCGAAGAACGGCCGCAGCTGGCGCACCTGCACCGGGCGGCTCAGCTCCGGCAGCACGCGGCTCAGCAGCCGACGGTTCTCCCGCGCATGCGCAATCCCGTCCGCCGTCGCCACCCGGTCCGCCAGCACCCGCCAATCGCCATCCAGCCCACGCACCAGATCCGCCGCATAAAACGTCAGCGCCGGTGCCGCCCCCGGCGCCGCGCGCAGAAACCCGGGATTGGCAAACACCAGACCCGGCGGCACTACCCCCTCCGCCACCAGCCGCCGTTGCCCATACAGATCCGCCAGCACCGCCTGCCACAGCCGTGCCCGCTGGGCCAACCCAGACTCCACCGCCGCAAATTCACCCGACGCCAGAACCAACGGCACGGGATCGCACCGCCACGGCTGCCGCGCGCCGGGCAGCCACCCTCCGACCCCCTCCTCCTCAAACGCCCGATCCAGGCGCCTGGCCCGCTCGGCCAGATCCACCCCCGCCAACGCACCCAACACTCCACGCCACTGCGGCCGCAAGCCACCCCGGCCATCCACCATCTCGTCTGGAGGCTGGGGGGTCATGGGCGGGTGCTGCGCGCGCGGAGGGGAAGGCAAGGCCAGGGCTCTGCCCTGGACCCGCCAGGGACCTGAGGTCCCTGGACCCACATTAGCTTCCGCCTTCGGCGGGGAGTGGCCGTCTCGCTGGTTCGATCGGCCTCGATGGCCCCTCCCCGCCGAAGGCGGATAAGTGAAGGGGTCTGGGGCCTAAGGCCCCAGTGGGGTCCAGGGGCAAAGCCCCTGGCC
>JBIKOJ010000346.1:0-3229 GCA_044358135.1 Acetobacteraceae bacterium
GAGGGGTCTGGGGCCTAAGGCCCCAGTGGGGTGCAGGGGCAACGCCCCTGCTTGGGGTCCGGGGCGAAAGCCCCGGCCATTCTATCGCCCCACGCCCCGCACGTGTTCGCGCAGCACGATGTAGAGGCCGGCGGCGATGATGATGGCGGCGCCGGTGAGCATGGCTTGGGTGGGGATTTCGTGGAACACGAGGTATCCCAGTGCGGTGGCCCAGACGATGCTGGCGTAGTTGAACGGGGTGATGACTGAGGCCGGCGCCAGTTGCAGCCCGCGGTTGATGCACCAGTAGCCGGTGAGGGAGAGCCCGCCGACCAGGGCGAGGATGGCGGCGTCGGTGACGCTGGGGACGATCCAGCCGCCGATGAGGCTGGTGGGCGGGGTCAGCGGCCAGGCGGAGAGGGCGGTGATCAGCAGCAGCGGCACCACCTGCACGCCGACCAGCAGGGTGGTGGGGGTGCCGCGCAGGCGGCGGGTGATGACCAGGGAGATGGCGTACATCACGCTGCCGGCCACGGAGACGGCGGTGTAGATGGTGAAGGACAGGCCGGAGGGTTGGAGCGCCACCACCACGCCGCCGAAGCCGGCCAGGACGGCGAGCCAGCGGCGCCAGCCGACATCCTCGCGCAGGAACACGGCAGACATGGCGGTGACGTAGATCGGGCCGGCCAGGTAGATGGTGGTGCCGCCGGCGAGCGGCAGTTCCACGATGGCCCAGTAGAAGCACACCACCTCCACCGCCGAGAGCAGGGCGCGGAAGACGTGCAGCCAGGGCCGGCCGTCCTCGCGCATGGCGCGCAGGTCGGCGCGGGTGACGAGGAAGGCGAGGATCGCCAGCACCACGAAGCTGCGGAAGAACAGGATCTCGCCCACCGGGTAGCCGCCGGTGAGCCATTTCGCCAGCGCGTTGCTGAGCGCGAAGACGAAGACGCCGAGCATGGTAACGCCGATGCCGACGAGCAGGCGCGAGGCGTCGGCGCGGGCGGCGGTGGTGGTGGACATCAGGTGATCGTTCTCAGACCGGGGCGAGGTAGCGGTGCGGCGGCGGGGGCAGGATCACCTCGATCGCGTCCCCGGCCCGCACGGTGCCGCCGCGGCGGACGGTGGACATGATGCCGGCCTTGCGGATGAGCGTGCCGTCTTCGGTGCGGTCGAGCGTGGCGGCCATCAGGCCCGGGGCGAAGCGGTCCAGCTGCAGGCAGGGGTTGCGCAGGCCGGTGACGGCGATCTCGGCTGCGTCGCCCAGGCGCAGGATGGTGCCGACGGGCAGGGCCAGCAGGTCGATCCCCGCGGTGGTGATGTTCTCGCCCATGTCGCCGGGGGCGAGGGTGAAGCCCTTGGCGACCAGCTCGGCGAACAGCTCGCTGTGCATCAGGTGAACCTGGCGCAGGTTCGGCTGGGCCGGGTTGCGCGCGACGCGGGAGCGGTGGCGGACCGTCACGCCGGCATGGGCGTCGCCTTCCACGCCCAGGCCTTCCACCAGGGTGATGGCGGGTTCCGTCTGCTTGCTGAAGCGGTGGCGCGGGCTGCGTGCCACTGCCAGGACCGTGGCCATGCCGTGCGCTCCGGGTTGGAAGCTGCGATGAGGCGGCGGGGCCGGCGCGATGTCCAGACGGGATTTTGCGCGGCTGCCGTTCGCCGGCATGATCGGCGCGGATCTGGAGGGACGGGGCATGGACTGGAAGGCGGGGATCGCGGCGGCGGAGCGGATTGCCGGCGGATGGAATGCGGAAGGCGGCCCGGGCGGGGCCATCCTGCTGTTCGATACCGGCGGGCTGCGCGGGGCGGCCTGCGGCGGGTATGCCAGCATCGAGCACGGGCTGCGGTTCACGCCGGATACCAAGATGCGCTACGCCTCCATCAGCAAGCACTTCCTGTGCGGCATGCTGGCGATCGACGGGCGGATCGGCTTCGAGGATACGCTGGGGCAGCACATCGAGGCCGGGCCGGCGCAGGGCGCAGTGACCATCGGCCGGGCGCTGGACATGACCAGCGGCATCGCCGACGCGGCGCCGACGCAATGGCTGCTGGGGAACTCCTCCAGCACCGCGATGGACCGGCATGCGTTGCTGCGGTTCGTGACCAGCATGGACGCGCTGAACTACGCACCGGGCACCGAGGTCTCTTACACCAACAGCGGCTACCGCATGGTGCAGGCGGCGCTGGAGGCGAAGGGCGTGGATTACGCCGCCGCGCTGAAGGACGTTTTCTTCCGCCCGCTGGGCCTGACCATGCACCTGCCGGAGGACGAGACCGAGCCGGTGCCGGGGCTGGCCACCGGCTACTGGAAAGGCCCGCAAGGCTGGCGGCGCGGGCGCTACGGGCTGCACTACTCGGCCTCTGGCGGGATCACCGGCACGGCGCGCGATCTCGCCACCTGGGCGCAGGCGCTGATGACCGGGCGCGGGCCGGCGGCGGGGCTGCTGCGCACGCTCTCCGCGCCGCGGGCGTTGGTGGACGGCACCGTCACCGGCTACGGGCTGGGCCTGGCGCGGGCGCCGCTGGGGGATATCGAGCTGGTGGGCCATGGAGGCTCGCTGCCCGGCTACAAGAACCACTTCCTGGTGGCGCCGAAGCTGGGCATCGGGGTGGTGTTGCTGGCCAACCGGGAAGAAGTGGACCCGATGGCGCCGTGCCTCACGGTGCTCTCCGCGCTCACCGGCGTGGCGGAGCCGGCGCCGGCGCCCGACCTGCTGCCGGAAGGGCGCTTCATCGCCGAGGACGCGCCGATCTGGATCGAGCACAAGGCCGGCGTCATCTCCTACCTGGATGCGCAGGGCACCCTGTTCCGCGACGGTGACTGGGCCGTGAGCCGGGCGGTGGAGATGCCGGTTCGGCTACGTGCCGAGGGCGGCGCGATCGTGGGCCAGATCGGCCACGCGGCGCGGCGCTTCCGTCCCGCAACCGGCGCCGGCGTGCGGCCGGAATGGGCGGGGGAATGGGTGTGCCCGGCGCAGGGCGGGCGTTTCACGATCACCTGTGACGGCAGCCGGGCGGTGCTGACCAGCGGCGCCGGCCCGATGCGGCGCAGCCTCGATCTGCTGCCGATCGCCAGCGACATGGCGCTGATGGAGCGGCAGGACGGGCCGTGGAAGCAACGGGCCCTGCTGCACTTCACCCAGGCGGGGGTGCGGATGATTGTGAACCGGTCGCGGGTGTTGAGGTTCAGTAAGGTTTAGGATCTTCTTTTTCTGAAGAAAAAGAAGCAAAAAGACTTTTGTATGTTTGATGC
>JBIKOJ010000347.1:0-3222 GCA_044358135.1 Acetobacteraceae bacterium
TGTGGATGCGGAAGGAAGAAAGCGGCCACCAAGACACAAAGGAAGCGGGAAGACGCTGGGGGTGTGGAGAGGGTAAAGAAAGAAAGGGGCCACAGAGACACAGAGGCGTAAGGCAAGGGAGGAGATTGGATGGCGGAATCGCTTCGCGTTCCGCCCTACTCTGGGCGGTGGAGTGCGTGTTTTGAAAGTCTTTTTGCTTCTTTTTCTTCAGAAAAAGAAGGCCTTGCTTTGACTTGATGTGTGGGCGGCGGTTCAGCCGGGTTCGGGATGCACGTCGATCCCGAGGCCTTCCAGGAGGATGTGTTGCTGGCCCTGGGTGATTTTGAGGCCGGCGTGGCTGGCGAGGGCTGCGAGGGCGAGGCCGCTGATGTCGGCGCCGCGCAGGTCGGCGGCGGCGAGGTAGGCGTTGGTGAGGGTGGCCTGGAACAGGTCGGCGTCGCGCAGGGTGGTGCCGGTGAGGTCGGCGCCGGTGAGATCGGCTTCGCGGAAGCGGCTGGCGGTGAGGTCGCAGCCTGGCAGGCGCAGGCCGGCGAGGTCGGCGAGTTCGAAATTGCAGGCGCGGAAGGTGGCGCGGGTGGCGATGACCTTGCGGCTGTAGGCGTGGCTGAAATCGGCCTTGTGGAAGCGGGCGCCGCGCAGGGTGCACTGGTCCATCGCGATGTCGAACAGTTCCGAGCGGTCGAACACGGCCATGGAGAGGTCGGTTCGCAGGAAGCGGGTGGCGTGGAGGTTGGTGAAGAGGAAGGTGCAGCCTTCGGCGGCCTGGTCGCGGGCGTGGAAGGTGCAGTCTTCGAAGGCGGCCTGCTGCAGGTCGGTGTGGGAGAAGCGGCAGCGGAGGAAGCGGCAGCGCAGGAAACGGGCGCCGGAGAAAAGGGTGCTGGTGAAGGCGGCGGCCTCGAAGAGGCAATCCTGGAAGGTGGCGTCTTCCGCCGGCAGCTCGTTCCAGTCGACCTCTGTGAAACTGGCCGACTGGATGGGCTGGCGGGCGGCGAGGTGGGTGGCGAGCTGGCCGGTGGTGAGCGGCGTGAGGTCGCCGGGGTGGGGTACGGTCACTCTGCTGCTTTTACGGTGGCGTCGGACACGCGGGCGCGGGTGCGCATGGTGACGAATTCCTCCGCGGCGGTGGGGTGGATGCCGACGGTGCGATCGAAATCCTGCTTGGTGGCGCCGGCGTTGATGGCGATGGAGAGGCCCTGGATGATTTCCGGCGCGTCCTCGCCGAGCATGTGGGCGCCGAGGATCTTCTGGGTGGCCTGGTCGACGATGAGCTTCATCAGGGTTTTGCGGGTGCGCTTAGAGAGGGTGTGGCGCATGGGGGTGAATTTCTCGACGTAGATGTCGGCGGGGCCCATGGCGGCGGCCTGTTCCTCGGTGAGCCCGACGGTGGCGATGGGGGGGGAGGAGAAGACGGCGGAGGCGACGGCATCGAGGCGCCAGATGCGCGGGCCCGGCCCGAAGAGGCGGTCGGCGAGGGAGTGGCCTTCGGCGATGGCGACGGGGGTGAGGTTGATGCGGTTGGTGACGTCGCCGATGGCGTAGATGCTGGGGACGGAGGTGGCGGAGGTTTCGTCCACCAGGATGGCGCCGTCGGGGCCGGTTTTGACGCCGGCGATCTCGAGGCCGAGGGCGGTGGTGTAGGGGGTGCGGCCGAGGGCGGAGAAGACCAGGCCGGTTTCGATGACCTGGCCGTTGTCCAGCGTGACGCGCTTGCCGGTGGGGGTGGATTCGACTTTCGTGATGGTGCGGCCGGGGTGCTGGAGGATGCCCTGGGCGGCCATGGCGTCGCCGAGGCCGGTGCGGAGTTCCTCATCGAAGCCGCGCAGGGGGGCGTGGGCGCGGTAGACCAGCTCGACCTGGGCGCCGAGGCCCTGGAACATGCCGGCGAATTCGACGGCGATGTAGCCGCTGCCGGCGATGACGATGTGGCTCGGCAGGCTGGGCATGTGGAAGGCGTCATCGGAGATGATGGCGTGCTCGGCGCCCTGGAAATCCGGCGCGGTGGGGCGGCCACCGACGGCGATGACGATGTGCTTGGCGGTGATGGTTTGGCCGGCGACCTCGACGCTGTGGGGGCCGGTGAGGGTGGCGCGGGCCTCGAAGGTGGTGCAGTTGGCCATGAGGCGCTTGTAGATGCCGTTGAGGCGGGTGATCTCGGCATCCTTGGCGGCGATGAGCTTCGACCAGTCGTGGCGGCCTGGCTGCGTGTCCCAGCCGAAGCCGTGGGAGTCGATGACGGCGTTGCCGTATTCGCTGGCCATGACCATGAGCTTCTTGGGGACGCAGCCGACGTTGACGCAGGTGCCGCCCCAGGCGCCTTCCTCCGCGACGGCAACCTTGGCGCCGTGGTTGGCCGCCATGCGGGCACAGCGGACGCCGCCGGAGCCGCCGCCGATGACGAAGAGGTCGAAGTCGTAGGTCATTTGGTCGGCTCCTTCAGGAAGGAAGGCGAGGGGCACTGCCCCTCGACCCCGCTGGGGCCTTAGGCCCCAGACCCCATTACCTAAGATCGTTCACTGTCCGAAGGAAGGTGCGGTTGCGCGACCCGCAAGCCGTGGATGGTGTTGCCGCTTGGCTGCATGTCCACATATGTGTACCATGCGTGATGCGGTTCGAGTGGGATGAAGCCAAGCGGCGGAGCAACCTCAGGGACCACGGGGTGGACTTCAAGGATGCCGCGCTGATCTTTGAGGGCATCGTTCTCGAAGCGGAAGACACGCGCAGCGACTATGGCGAGCGTCGCTTCCGCGCCTTGGGTCGTGTCGGCGACGACTGCTTCATGGTCGCCTACACGTGGCGCGGCGAGGTTCGCCGGATCATCAGCGCATGGAGAGTGGACGATGACGGCAAGCGACGATACGAGGCAATTCTCGGCCGAAACCCTCAAGGCTGAACGTGCGCGAGGCGAAACCCGCACCCGTGCGGATGCGCCAGCGCGCGCCGTGGACGAGGATTTCTGGCGGGATGCGCGGGTGGTGATGCCGCCGCCGGGCAAGGCATCGGTTCATCTGCGCCTCGATGCCGACGTGCTGGAGTGGTTCCGGGCGCAGGGGAGGGGGCATCTGAGCCGCATGAACGCCGTTCTGCGGTCGTTCATGGAAGCGCATAAGCGGTAGGCTGGCGGGTCAATGCCCGGCGGGTCTTGCTCGTCCAGGGCCGTTTAAACGGCTCCATCAGAAAGGGGCGGGGGGGGGCCCGGCCCCCGCGGGGGGGGGGGGCCCCCCC
>JBIKOJ010000029.1:0-34531 GCA_044358135.1 Acetobacteraceae bacterium
ATCCCACTAACTCTAAAAAGAATAAGGTCCAGGGGCTTGGCCCGTCGCGCGAAGGCGCGCGCCGGACCAGGCGGGTCTGGGCAGAGCCCAGCCTTGCTTGCCCGGCTGGGTATCAGTCCTCGGCGCGGTAGGGTGGGGCCGCCTGGGTGCTGCCGAAGCGGCGGTGGGTGGCTTCGCGCATGGTCTGGAAGGTGACGTAGAGCATCGGGATGATGAAGATGCCGAGCAGGGTGGCGGCGATCATGCCGGCGAAGACCGGCATGCCGACGGCCTGGCGGGAGAGCATCGCCGCCCCCTTGGCGGTGACCAGGGGCAGCAGGCCGAGGACGAAGGCCAGCGAGGTCATGACCACGGCGCGGAAGCGGGTGCGGGCGCCGAGGATGGCGGCCTCCTGGATGGAGCTGCCGGCCTCGCGCCGTTCCTTGGCGAATTCCACGATCAGGATGCCGTTCTTGGCGGCGAGCGCGATGAGCACGACGAGGCCGATCTGGCCGTAGAGGTCGAGCGGCATGGAGCGCAGGAACAGGCCGACGAAGGCGCCGAGCACGCCGACGGCGACCGAGAGCAGCACCGGGATGGGGATGACCCAGCTTTCGTAGAGGGCGACGAGGAAGAGGTAGGCGAAGAGCAGGGCGAGCGCGAGGATCGGGCCCGTCTGCCCGGACGAGCGGACCTCCTGGTAGGAGGTGCCGGTCCATTCGAAATCGTAGCCGGCGGGCAGGGCACGGGCGGAGACCTGGGCCATGGCGGCCAGTGCGTCGCCCGAGGAGACGCCCGGGGCGGGCGCGCCGCTGACGGTGATGGAGCGGTAGTTGTTGTAGCGGCTGATGGTTTGCGGGCCGAGGACGATGCGGGCATCGGCCAGCGCGCGCAGCGGGACCATGGCGCCGGTGCGGCTGCGGACCTGGATGCGCCAGACGGCTTCGAGGTCGATGCGGTCGGTGGCCTCGCCCTGGATGTTCACCTGCCAGGTGCGGCCGAAGAGGTTGAAGTCGTTGACGTAGATGCCGCCGAGCGTGGCCTGCAGGGTGGAGAAGATATCCGTGATGGGGACGCCGAGGGCCTGGGCCTTGTCGCGGTCGATATCGAGGAACACCGAGGGGGTGTTGGCGCTGAAGGTGGAGAAGACGCGGGCCATGCGGCCATCGGTGTTGGCGGCGCCGAGCAGCGGGCCGAGGGCGGCGGCCATTTCGGCGGGTTCGCGGCCCTCGATGTTCTGGAGCTGGTATTCGAAGCCGCCCGAGGTGGACAGGCCGATGATCGGCGGCAGGTTGAAGGGGAAGACGGCGGCGGCGCGGATGCCCTGGGCGGCGCCGAAGACGCGGCCGATGACGGCCTGGGCGCGGTCGGCCACCGCGGTGCGGTCCTCGAACGGCTTCAGGCGGGCGACCATGAAGGCGGCGTTGGACTGGGCGGAGCCGTCGAGCAGGGAGAAGCCGACGATGGCCAGCGTGTTCTCCACCTGCGGCAGGGAGCGGAGCACGCCTTCGACCTGGCCGACGACGGCGCGGGTGCGTTCGACGCTGGCGCCCTCGGGGAGCTGGACGGCGATGAAGAAGGCGCCCTGGTCTTCCTCCGGCAGGAAGCCGGTGGGGACGAACTTGCCGATGCTGAAGATGCCGAAGCCGGCGGCGGCGACGAGGACCAGGCCGAGGATGGAGAGGCGGACGAGGCGGCGGACGATGGCGGCGTAGCCGTCGCGCATGTGGTCGATGCCGCGCATGACGCGGAACATGATGCCGCGCTTGCGGTGGGTGTGGCGCAGGAAGACGCCGCAGAGGGCGGGCGAGAGGGTGAGGGCCACGATGGCCGAGATCAGCATGGCGACGCTGATGGTGACGGCGAACTGGCGGAAGAGCTGGCCGGAGACGCCGGGGATGAAGGCGATGGGGACGAAGACCGAGAGCAGCACCAGCGAGATGGCGATGATCGGCCCGGTGATCTGGGCCATCGCCTTCTTGGTGGCTTCCTTGGGCGTGAGGTGGGGTTCCTCCTCCATCACGCGTTCGACGTTCTCCACCACCACGATGGCATCGTCCACCACGATGCCGACGGCGAGCACGAGGGCCAGCAGCGAGACGGTGTTGGCGGAGAAGCCGAGCACGAGCAGCACGGCGATGGTGCCGATGACGCTGACCGGGACGGCGACGGCGGGAATGATGGTGGCGCGCAGGTTGCCGAGGAAGACGAAGACCACGAGAACGACGAGGACGAAGGCCTCGACCAGGGTTTTCATGACCTCGCCGATCGTATCCGCCACGAAGATCGAGCTGTCGTAGAAGACGATCTTTTTCATGCCGGGCGGGAAGCGGCCTTCCTGCGCGTTGAGGGCTTCGCGCACGCGCTTTGACGTGTCTACCGCGTTGGCTCCCGGTGCGAGGTAGATGCCGATGGAGACGGCGGGCTGGCCGTTGAGGCGTGATTCCGTATCCTGCGAGGCCGCGCCCAGCTCGATGCGGGCGACGTCGCGCAGGCGCAGCACGGAGCCGTCGGGGTTGGCGCGGATGACGATGGCGCCGAATTCCTCCGCGGTGGCGCGGCGGCCGGAGGCCTGGAGGTTCATCTGGACGGCGTTGCCTTCCAGCGTGGGGCGGGCGCCGATGCGGCCGACGGCACCGTGGGCGTTCTGCTGCTGGAGGGCGGTGATGATGTCCGACGGGGCGAGGTTGAGATCGGCGAGGCGGGCGGTTTGGAACCAGATGCGCATCGAGTAGTCGAGCGCGCCGAAGACGAAGGCCTGGCCGACGCCGGAGACGCGGGCGATGGAATCGAGGACGTTGATGGTGACGTAGTTGGAGACGACGAGCGGGGTCAGCGCCGGGTCCTCGGCGTAGAACTGGGCGAACATGAGGATCGCCGAGCTTTGCTTGTTGACGGTGATGCCCTGGCGCTGGACCTCCGCCGGCATGCGCGAGAGGGCGGCCTGGACGCGGTTGTTGACGTTGACGGTGTTGATGTCGGGGTTGGTGCCGAGGTCGAAGGTGACGGTGAGGGAGTAGGAGCCGTCGTTGCTGCTGTTGGACTTCATGAACAGCATGCGGTCGACGCCGTTGATGGCGGCTTCGAGCGGCTGGGCGACGGTGGATTCGACGACGGCGGCGGAGGCGCCGGGGAAGCGGGTGGTGACGCGGACCTGGGGGGGCACGATATCCGGGAACTGCGACACCGGGATGCGGGTCCAGGCGATGAGGCCGGCCAGGGTGAGGATGATGGAGATGACGACCGCGAGGCGGGGGCGGTCGACGAAGATGGCGGAGAGCATGGCTCAGCCCCTCGGCGCGGCCGGGGCGGGAGGGGCGCCGGCGGGTGGGGCGGGGACGGGGTTGACGGGGATGCCGGGGCGCAGGCGCTGCAGGCCGTCCACCGCGATGGTCTCACCCTCCTGCAGGCCGGTGGTGACGATGGCCAGGCCCGGGGGGGAGGCGCCGAGGGTGATGCGGCGCTGCTGGGTCTTCTTCTCCGCGTCGATGACGTAGACGAAGCTGCCCTGGGGATCGGACAGGACGGCGGCGCGGGGGATGGCGAGCGCCTGGACGGGCTCGATGCCTTCGAGGGAGACGGAGACGAAGGCACCATCGAGCAGGTCGCGATTGCCGGGCTCGCCGGGGCGGGCGCCGGGGCGGATGGGGTTGGGGATGGTGGCGCGCAGGGTGAGGCTGTCGGTGTTGGGGGCGACGGAGGGGTCGGCGTAGTCCAGGCGGCCGGGCTGGGCGTAGAGCCGGCCATCGGGCAGGCGGACGCGGACGCGCAGGGCCGCGAAGCCGCCGCGGTCGGCGTAGCGGTTGCGCAGTTCGAGCGCCTGGCGGACCGGGACGGGGAAGGTGACGTACATCGGGTCCTGGCTGACGATGGTGACCAGGGGGCCGGAGGCGGGGGTGACGACGTTGCCGGCGGAGAGCGCGGCGCGGCCGACGCGGCCGGCGATGGGGGCGGTGACCTCGGTGTAGCCGAGGTTGATCTGGGAGGCGCGGAGCTGGGCCTGGGCGCCCTGGAGCTGGGCGGCGAGGCTGGCCTGCTGGGCGCGGGCGTCGTCCACCGAGGAGGCGCGGCCGGCGCCGGAGCCGATCAGGGCCTGGGCGCGGCTGAGGGTGGTGGTGGCGTTGCGCAGCAGGGCGGTGGTTTGGGCGACCGTTGCCTCCCGCGCGGCGACCTCGGCCTGGAAGGTGGCGGGATCCAGGCGGAAGAGGAGTTCGCCTTCCTGGACCTCGCCGCCTTCGGTGAAGAGGCGGGATTCGATGAAGGCGGTGACGCGGGCGACGACGTCGACGCGGGCGGCGGCCTGGATGCGGCCGGCGAATTCGCTGCTTTCGGTGACGGCGCGCTTCTGGGCGGCGACGGTGCCGATGGTGGGCGGGCCCGGCGGGCCCATCTGGGCCTGGGCGGGAAGGGCAAGGACGGCCGCGACGGCGAGCGCCGCCAGGCCGTGGGCACGGAGGGAATGCATCAGGTTCGGCCCCGGGGATGTCTCGTTGCAGCGCAGCATGGCACAGGGAGGGGGTGGCTTGCGAACCCTGGCGTGGCGCGTCAGGGTCAGATGGTCGCAAGGGAGGGTTGCACCATGGCTGAGACGGTCACGATTTGCGAAGTGGGGCCGCGGGACGGGTTGCAGATCGCCAAGGGGCGGATGCCGACCGGGGTGAAGCAGCGCTGGGTGGCGGCGATGGCGGCTGCGGGGCTGCCTCAGATCGAGGTGGGGAGTTTCGTCTCGCCCAAGCTGATTCCGCAGATGGCCGATACCGGGGAGATTGTGCGGGCGGCGCGGGCGTTGGGAATTCCGGGGTTCACGGTGGTGGCGTTGGCGCCGAACCTGCGCGGGACGGAGGCGGCGCTGGCGGCCGGCGCCGAGCGGATCACGGTGCCGATTTCGGTGACGATGGGGCACAGCCGGGCCAATCTGAACCGGACGCCGGACGAGCAGATCGCCGAGATCGCGCGGATGGTGGCCTGCGTACGGGCGCATGAAGCGGCGCATGGCGGGCATGTGCCGGTGGAGGTGACGCTTTCGACGGCGTTCGGGTGCTCGTTCGACGGGGTGGTGCCGGTGGGCGACGTGGTGCGGGTGGCCGAGGGGGTGGCGAAGGCGGGGGCGAATGCCATCTCGCTGGCGGATACGGTGGGGTATGGGCACCCCGATGATGTCCGGGCCAAGGTTCGGGCGACGCGGTCGGCGATCGGGGGGGTGCTGGTGGGGCTGCACCTGCATGACACGATGGGGCTGGGGCTGGCCAATGCGCTGGCGGGGCTGGAGGAGGGGATCCGCAAGTATGACAGCGCGCTGGCCGGGCTGGGCGGGTGCCCGTTCGCGCCGGGGGCTTCGGGGAACATCGTGACGGAGGATCTGGTGTTCCTGCTGGAGAGCCAGGGGTTCTCGACCGGGGTGGATCTGGAGGCGCTGATCGCGGCGCGGGCGGTGCTGCGCGAGGGGCTGCCGGACGAAGCGCTGCACGGGCAGGTGCCGCGGGCGGGAATACCAAAGACCTATCGCCGCGCAGCCTGAGCCTGTCTGATAACTCTACTCTGGCGGCCATCCGACGGCGGTTTGCTGCGCTCCGGTGCTCGCAAACCACCGCCGGGCGGGGCCCAAGCGGGCCCCTCTGGCTCGCCAGAGCGAGTTCTCAAACAGGCTCAGGGGGCGGCGTTCACCGGGCGTTCATCCCGCTGCCGTAGGCTGGCGGGATGGTGACGCATGCGACCAGGATCGTGGTGCTGGTGTTGCCGCTGGTGCTGGGTGGGTGCCTGGAGACGGCGGCGACGGTGGGCGCGGTGAGCGTGGCGGGGGTGCCGCTGATCGGGCGGACGCTGCCGGATGCGGTGATCTCGACCGTGGCCGGGAAGGATTGCTCGCTGGTGCGGCTGGATGCGGGCAAGAGCTATTGCGCGCCGGAGGAGAAGCCGCCGGAGGCGCCGGTGGTGTGCACGCGCAGCCTGGGCGTGGTGGATTGTTGGCGCAACCCGAAGGACCTCGGCGCGGCCTATACCGAGGTGGCGGATGGGCCGCGGGCGCTGACGCCGGCGCAGGAGGCGCATCGGACGCGGAACTGGCATGGGTTGTGGTGACAGGAAGAAAGCGGTTCTTTTTTGAAAAAAAGAACCAAAAAACTTTCGTTCGTTTGATGCAGTGAGCCCCGGTCTCCCCGCATCAATGAACAAAAGTCTTTTTGCTTCTTTTTCTTCAGAAAAAGAAGATTCTTCCTTGCTTCGGGCGGGCGAGGCACGTTCCGCGCGCGAATTGCTGTTCTGCCCTGGGCGGGGTGGCCGGGGAGCGGGGCGACGGGCCATAGTGGCAACATACCACCAGCTTGGATGCTCCTGATGCAGAAAGCCGTTGCCGACGCGCCTGTTGTTCCCGCTGCCGTGGCGACGGCGATGCCGGTTCTGGTGGCGTTGAGTTTCTGCCACATGCTGAACGACATGATGCAGTCGCTGATCCCTTCGCTGTATCCGCTGCTGAAGGACGAGTTCGACCTGAACTACACGCAGATCGGGCTGATCGCGCTGGCGTTCCAGCTCACCGCCTCCATGCTGCAGCCGGTGGTGGGGTTCGTGACCGACAAGCGTTCCATGCCGTGGTCGCTGCCGATCGGGATGGGGGCGACGCTGCTGGGGCTGCTGATGCTCTCGCAGGCGCACAGTTTTTCCATGCTGGTGATCTCCGCGATGTTCGTGGGCGTGGGCTCGGCGGTGTTCCATCCCGAAAGCTCGCGGGTGGCGCGGATGGCGTCTGGCGGGCGGTACGGGTTCGCGCAGTCCCTGTTCCAGGTGGGGGGGAATACCGGGGGGGCGATCGGGCCGCTGCTGGCGGCGCTGATCGTGCTGCCGCGCGGGCAGTGGTCGGTGGCGTTCTTCGCCTCGGCGGCGTTGCTGGCGATGGTGGTGCTGGCCTGGGTGTCGCGCTGGTATGCGGCGAACAACCGGGCGGCGCGGGCGCGGGCGGCGGCGGCCAAGGCGGGGGGACTGACGCTGGCGCCGGGGAAGATCGCGTTTGCGATCGCGATCCTGCTGGCACTGATGTTCAGCAAGAGCGTGTACGGGGCGAGCCTGGGCAGCTACTACACCTTCTACCTGATCGAGCGCTTCGGCATGACGATGAGTGCGGCGCAGGTGCTGCTGTTCGTGTACCTGGCGGCCAATGCGCTGGGCACGCTGCTGGGCGGGCCGATCGCGGACAGGCTGGGCACGCGGGCGGTGATGTGGGTTTCGATCCTGGGGGTGCTGCCGTTCACGCTGGTGCTGCCCTATGCCAACCTGCCGATGACGATCGTACTGACGATCCTGATCGGGCTGGTGATGTCGTCGGCCTTCTCGGCCATCGTGGTGTATGCGCAGGAGCTGCTGCCCGGGCGGGTGGGGCTGGTGGCGGGGATCTTCTTCGGCTTCGCGTTCGGGCTGGGCGGGCTGGGGGCGGCGGGGATGGGCCGCCTGGCAGACGCCACGAGCATCGAATTCGTGTATCAGGTGTCTGCGTTCCTTCCGGCGATCGGGCTGTTAATCGCCGTGTTGCCGCGGCTGGAGCATGGGGCGGCGCGGCGATGACCGGCCGCCTCCCGGGTGATTGTTGATCTTGATCGGAGCATTTCATGGCCGAGTCGTCCGACACGCCGCCCCCTGACGCCGATGCCGACGAGGATTTCGGGTCGTCGGACCCGCTGACGCAGATCGAGCTGCGCGAGGCGCTGGACCTGCAAGGGGCGGGGCGCATGGGCGAGTCGGTCGAGATCCTGGAGCGCGTGCTGGTGCGCGAGCCGGAAAACCCGGATGCGATGCACCTTCTGGGGATGGCGCGCTTTGCCGAGGGGCGCCGCGAAGACGGGCTGGCGCTGGTGCAGAAGTCGGTGGAGCGCGCGCCGCGCTTCGGTGCCTCTGTGGCCAATCTCGGGATGATGCTGCGCCTGATGAACCGGGCCGCGGAGGCTGTGGCCCTGCTGCGCCGGCGGACCGAGGACCAGCCGCAGGATGCGCAGGCGCATCGCGCGCTGGGCAACACGCTGCTGGCCCAGGGCGACCTGGTGGGTGCGGCGACGCAGATGACGATGGCAGTGCAGCTGGACCCCGACGATGCCTCGGCGCATGCCGCCCTGGGTGTGGTGCGGCTGCGGCAGCAGCGCTACCATGAGGCGGAGGCGAGCCTTCGCCATGCGCTGGGGCTGCGGCCGGCGGAGGCCGAGTTCCATATGAACCTCGGCGTGGCGCTGCGCATGCTGAACCGTGCGAACGAGGCAGTGGGCAGCCTGCGCGTGGCGCTGCTGCTGCGCCCGGGCTACCCGGATGCGCGGGTGAACCTTGGGCTGACGTTGCTGGAGCAGGGCCGCGCCGAAGAGGCGGAGGAGAACCTGCGCGAGGCGGCGGTTGCCGACCCTGAACGGGGCGAGGCCCATCTGGTGCTGGGCTTCATCCTGGCCAATCGCGGCGAGACGGAGGCGGCGATTGCAAGCCTGATGAAGGCGGTGGAGACGCTGGCGGACCCTGGGCCGGCCCATCCGCTGCTGGTGCCGCTGCTGACAGGGCCGGAGCGGGCCGACACGGCGGTGGCGCTGGAACGGATCATGGCAGCGCGGGCGCCGGGCGAGGCGCCGCCGCGGCTGCGATTGGCGCGCGCGCTGGCGCGGGCCGGGCGGCTGGACGAGGCGGCGGACGCGGCCGCGCGGGCGCTGTCGATCGAACCGACCTCGCTGGAGGCGGTCCGCGTGACGGCGGGCATCCGCTTCGCGCAAGGCCGCATGGACGAGGCGCGGCAACGCTACCAGACGGTGCTGGCGCTCTCGCCCGGGGATGCGATGGCGCGCACGGCGCTTGCGATGATGCAACTGGCCGAGGGCAACTTCGCCGATGGGCTGGCCGGGTTCGAGGCGCGGCTGGAGACCCCGGACCTTGCGGCGTTCAACCCCGTCGGCACGCGGTTGCCGCCGCTGGCCCAGGCGGGGGCGCTGGCCGGCAAGCGCGTGCTGCTGGCGGCCGAGCAGGGCCAGGGCGATACGCTGCAGTTCGTGCGCTATGCGCGGCTGCTGGCCGACCAGGGGGCGCAGGTGCTGATCGAGGCGCAGGCGCCGCTGGTGCCGTTGCTGCAGGGCATGGCCGGCGTGACCGGCGTGACGACGCAGGGCGCGGCGGTGCCGGAGGCCGATTTCGTCTGCCCGATGATGAGCTTGCCGCTGGTGTGCGGCACGCGGGTGGATACGATCCCGGCGCGGGTGCCCTACCTTGCCGCGCCCGGCGACCGGCGCGCGGCGTGGGCGGCCCGGCTGGGGCCGGCGACGCCGGGGCGGCGGCGCGTGGCGCTGTGTTGGGCCGGCAATCCCGGCTATGCCGCGGACATGTTCCGCTCCGTGCCGCTTTCGCTGCTGGCGCCGCTGCTGGCGGAGCCGGAGCTGGAGGTGTACCTGGTGCAGACCGAGATCCGCGCGGGCGACGACGCCGTGGTGGCCTCCCATCCCGGGGTTGTGGATCTGCGGCGCGAGCTGCGGGACTTCGCCGATACCGCGGCGGTGCTGGAGCGGATGGATCTGGTGATCTCCGTGGATACGGCGGTGGCACACCTGGCCGGGGCGCTGGCGCGGCCGCTATGGCTGATGCTGCCGTTTGCGGCCGACTGGCGCTGGCTGGACGAGCGCACCGACAGCCCGTGGTACCCCACGGCGCGGCTGTTCCGGCAGCCGGCCGCAGGCGCATGGGGGCCCGTTGCCGAGGCGGTGCTGACCGGGCTGCGCGTGGGCTGAGGCGACGGGACCGGGGCGGAGGCCGGGGTGAGCGACAGGGGAGCCGACGGCCAGCTGGCCGAGGCGGCGGCGCTGTACCAGGCCGGCCGCCATGCCGAGGCGGAGGCGCTGGCACGACGCATCCTGGCGCATCCTGGCGTGCATGCGGGCGCTGGCCGGGCGGTGGCGCGGCACCTGCTGGCCGGGTGCCGCGCGGCTGTCGGCGCCCTGGCCGAGGCGGCGGACGAGCTGGCGGTGCTGGTGGCGGAGGTGCCCGGGCACGACGATGCCCGCCTGCAGCTGGCCGGCCTGCTGGCGCGGCTCGGCCGGCACGGGGATGTGGTGGCATTGCTGGACGGGGAGGTGCGGCGGCGCCCTGATTTCCTGGCTGCCTACCGGCCCTTGGCCGCGGCGCTGTGGGAGACGGGCGCGCGTGACGCGGCGATCGCGCTGTATCGCGGGATGGCCGAGCGTGCGCCGCAGGATGGGGCGGTACACCGGGCGCTGGGGGATGCGCTGCGGCACCATGGCGCCGGGCGCGAGGCGGTGGCGGTGCTGCGGCGGGCCGTTGCCTTGCTGGTGCCGGCCGCGCCGGGCGATCCGGCCGCCTTCCGGGAGTTGATGGCCGCGCGGGTCAGCCTGGCCGAATTGCTGGCGGGGCTGGCGACCGATGCCGCGCCGGACTACCCCGGTGCGACGGCGGTGGCCCGGGAGGCGCGCACCATGGGCGTTGCCGACCCGGACGTGCTGGTGAGCCTTGGCACGGTCCTTGACCGCGCGGGCGAATACGGTGCCGCCGAGGAGTGCTTTCTGGCCGCGCTCGATCTGCGGCCGGCGCATGTGGTCGCCCGGCTGAACCTTTCCATGGTGCGGCTGCTGCATGGTGATTTCGCCCAGGGTTGGCGCGACTACGAGGCGCGGCGCCACCGCAGGGACCTGAAGGCGACGCTGGGCCGGCTGCCGAGCTGGACGGCGCCACAGGACATGCGCGGCATGTGCGTGCGCGTGCTGCTGGAACAGGGCGTGGGCGACCGGCTGCAATTCGCGCGGTACCTGCCGATGCTGGCGGAGCGGGGTGCGCAGGTGGAGGTGGCGGTGGATCCGGCCGCGCCATTGCGCCCGCTGCTGGCGGAAATGCCCGCGATTTCCCGTCTGGTGGATGCCGATGACGCGCCGGGCGCGCCCGATGCCGTGGTGGCGCTGATGAGCCTGCCCCTGGCCTTCGGCACCGACGCGACGAGCATTCCGGCCGACGTGCCCTATCTGCGGGTGCCGGCGGCGCACCGGGCGAAATGGCGGGCACGGCTTGGTGCCGGCGACGGGCGCAAGAGGGTTGGGGTGGTGTGGTGGGGCAACCCTGCCTATGCCAATGACCGGGCGCGCTCGATCCCGCTGGACGTCTTTGCGCCGCTGCTGGACCGGCGCCAGGTTTCGTTCCATGTGCTGGCCCATCAGCTTCGCCCCGAGGAGGCGGCCGCGGCCGGTGCGCTGGCAACGGTGCACGAGGGCGTGGAGGATTTCGCCGATACCGCTGCCCTGGTGGAGGCGATGGACCTGGTGATCGCGGCGGACACCGCAGTGGCGCATCTGGCCGGCGCCCTGGCGCGGCCGGTGTGGATCCTGCTGCCATTCTGCCCCGACTGGCGCTGGATGCTGGCGCGCGAGGACAGCTCCTGGTACCCCACGGCCCGGTTGTTGCGCCAGCCGGCACGGGGCGACTGGGACAGCGTGATACGGCGCGCACGGGAGATGCTGGATGCCACCTTCGGCTGACGTTCCCGCCGGGGCTTCGGACACGGAGCTGCTGGCCCGGGCCGGCACGGCCCTGGAAGCCGGACGGACCGAGGAGGCCGCCGGCCTGCTGGCGCAGGTGGGTGCCGGCGTGCAGCACCTGTATAACTACTGGCTGACCAAGGCCTCGCTGGCGGCCACGCAGGGGGCCCATTCCGAGGCGGTTGCGGCGCTGCAGGGGGCCCGGGACCGGTACCGGCAGCAATATGGCGCTGACTCGGAGATGATCCTGCTGACCCTGGCCAGGCTGGCGATCGCGGCGGGGCAGGCGGACGTGGCGGCCAAGGCCCGCGCCGAGGCCGAGGCGGTGATCCTGCCGCGGGCGTCCCAGGCGACGGTGCAGCCGTCCGAGGCGATGAGGACGCTCAACCAGATCGACCTCGGCCTGGCCAGGTTGCTGTGGCAGGAGGACCGGCACGACGCGGCGATCGCCGCCTATGTGCGGCATTCGGCCTTCGCGCCGGAGGATCTGACGGCGCTGCGGCCGCTGCGGCGGGCGCTGGCGTTGCGCGACCGGCTGGTGGAGGCAATGACGGTGCAAATGCGCATCGCGCTGCTGGAGCCCGACCGGGCCGGGCCGGCCCGCGACATGGGGCAGATCCTGCGGGGGCTGGGGCTTGCCGCCGCCGCGCGTGCCTGGTTTCGCCGCGCCCTTGCGCTGCAGCCCGATGATCCCGCCACGCTGGCGCTGCTGGAGGAGGGTGGGGCGCCGGCCGGCGCGACGCAGGACCCGTTGATCGAGCGGCTGGCCCGGCCGCTGGAAGGGTTGGGGGGCGCGCCCGGGGACCTGGTCTGGCCGATGGCGGTTGCGCGTGCCCTGCAGGCGGCGGCGGCGACCTGCCCGGCAACAGCGGTGCAGGCCGACTGGGCCCTGCTGGCGGCTGATGCCGCCGAGGCGGCGTTTCGCCGCGTTCTGGCGCTGCGCGGCGACCACGGGGAGGCGGCGGCGTCCCTGGCGCGGTTGGCTGCGCGGCGGCCGGAAAGCCACGGCGTGGTGCCGGCGCTGCGTGCCGCGCTGAAGCTCTCGCCGCGTGATGCGGACCTGCATGTCCGGCTGGGAATCGCGCTGCGCCGGACGGGCAAGCCGGCTGAGGCGCAGCGCAGCTTCCGCATCGCGCTGGCACTGGAGCCCGACCTGGCGATCGCCTTGTTCGGCCAGGCCGACGCCATGCTGGCGATCGGACCGGACCAGGAGGCGCTGCCTTTGCTGGACCGCGCGCACGCGCTGAACTACGCGGAAGGCGGGATCTATAGGCCCCTGCTGCGGGCCTTGGCGCTGATGGCGCACCGGCGGATGGAGGAGGCGCTTGCCGAGATACAGGCGGCGCTGGTGCTCGATCCCGGCCATGCCGAGGCGCAGTTCGCCTGCGGCATTGTCCTGCTGTCGATGGGGCGGTTGGAGGAGGGCTGGCCGCACTATGCCTGGCGGTGGCTGGCGTCGCCGGCGCATGAAGGGTTGCGCAAGCCATCGGACCCGCTGCGCCGGCCGGATCCGGCAGGCTGGGCGGGCAAGACGGTTCTGGTTTATGCCGAGCAGGGGCTGGGCGATACCATCCAGTTCCTGCGCTATGCCCGCATGGTGGCAGCCTGCGGTGCGCGCGTTCTGCTGGAGGTGCAGGGACCGCTGAAGCGGGTGGCCCAGTCCGTACCCGACATGGCGGGGGTTTATGCCCGCGAGGACATGATGCCGCCGTTCGATGTGGCGGTGCCGCTGATGGAACTGCCTTGGGCGTTCGGCACCACGCTGGAGAACATCCCGGCCACGGTGCCGTATCTGCGCGGCGATCTGACCCGCGCGGCGCAGTTCCGCCGGCGGCTGGCAGGGCTGCCGGGGCTGAAGGTGGGGCTGGTGTGGGCGGGAGCCGCCCGCCCGGATCGTCCGGACCAGGCCGCCATGGATGCCAGGCGATCGGTGACGCTTGCCGCCCTGGCGCCCCTGGCGCGAGTGCCCGGGGTGATCCTGGTCTCGTTGCAGAAGGGGGACGGGGCGGCGCAGGCGGCCACGCCGCCCGAGGGGATGGTGCTGCACAACTGGACGGACGAGCTGGAGGATTTCTCCGACACCGCGGCGCTGATGACGGCGCTGGACCTCGTTATTTCGGTGGATACCTCGACGGTGCACCTGGCCGGGGCGCTGGGGCGGCCGGTGTGGCTGCTGAACCGGTACGACACGGATTTCCGCTGGCTGCTCGATCGCGACGACTGCCCCTGGTACCCCACGATGCGCCAGTTCCGGCAGGCGCGGCCCGGAGCGTGGGACGAGGTGATCGAGCGGGTGGCGGCGGCGCTGCGCGAGCGGGCGGGCCAGGGTGCCTGAGCCGGATGTAGCCGCGACGACGGAGGCGGCGGCGCGGCTGTGGGCGCAGGGGCGGCAGGACGAGGCCATTGCGCTGTTCGCCGCGCTGCAACGGCAGCGGCGGGACGACCCGGCGCTGACGCTTCGGCTCGGCGTGGCGTTGCTGGCCGCGGGGCGGCTGCGGGAGGCGTTGCCGGAGCTGGAACGCGCGGTGGTTCTGGCCCCCGGGGACCAGGCGGCGCTGGCGCAGCTGGACCGGGCGTTGGGGGCGGTGCACGGGCAGGGCAGCATGCCGGAGGCGATCCCGGCGCTGCAGGCGCGGCTGGCGGAGGCGCCGGAGGATCACAACCGGCGGGTGCGGCTGGCCGCGGCCCTGCTGGCCAATGGGCGATTTGACGAGGGCTGGCCGCAGTATGCCTGGCGGTGGAAGGGCATGGTGGAGGAGTGGCGGCAACCGGCCGACCCGCTGAGTCGTCCGGATCCCGAGGCATGGCGGGGGCGGCGGGTGCTGTTGTTCGCCGAGCAGGGCTTCGGCGACACGCTGCAGTTCCTGCGCTATGTGCCGATGGTGCAGGCGATCGCCGCGGAGGTGGTCGTGGAGGTGCAGCCGGCACTGACGCGGCTCGCGGCCACGTTGCCGGGTGCGCCGATGGTGGTGGGGCAGGGCGATCCGGTGCCGACGCATGACGTGGCGGTGCCGCTGCTGCACCTGCCCTGGGCGTTCGGGACCACGCCGGACACGATTCCGGGGGGCGTACCCTATCTGGCCGCCGATCCGGCCGCCGTGGCGCGTTGGCGGGCCCGGCTGGGCGGGCTGCCGGGGCTGAAGGTGGGGCTGGCCTGGGCCGGCGATCCGCGGCCGCAGGATCGGGCGGCGCACCGGGTGGACCGGCGGCGGTCCATGACGCTGGCGGCACTGGCGCCGCTGGGCGAGGTGCCGGGGGTGAGCTTCGTGTCCCTGCAGATGGGCGCCGCCGCGGCGCAGGCGCGGCCGGAGGGGATGGTGCTGCACGACTGGACCGGGGAACTGCATGACTTCGCCGATACCGCCGGGTTGATGCAGACGCTGGACCTGGTGATCACGGTGGATACGGCCTGCGTTCACCTGGCCGGGGCGCTGGGACGGCCCGTGTGGATGATGAACCGGTTCGATTCCTGCTGGCGCTGGCTGCGCGAGCGGGCGGACAGCCCTTGGTACCCGACGCTGCGGATCTTCCGGCAGGTGGCGCCTGGGGAGTGGGGGGCGGTGGTGGGCGAAGTCAGAAAGCAAGCGGTTCTTTTTTGAAAAAAAGAACCAAAAAACTTTTCATGATTGATGCGGAAAGACCGAGCCTCTCCGCATCAAACGAATGAAGTTTTTTTGCTTCTTTTTGTTCACAAAAAGAAGACTCTTACGCGAACCTCACCAGCTTGCCCCGCGGCGTGCCCAGCACTTCGTCTTCCCGCATCACGGCAGTGCCACGGATGATGGTGGCGATTGGCCAGCCGGTCACCTGCATGCCGGCGAAGGGGGTCCAGCCGCAGGGGGAGACGATCCAGCTGTTTTCGATGGTACGCTGGCGGCGCATGTCCACCAGGGTGAAATCCGCGTCGTAGCCGGCGGCGAGGCGGCCCTTGCCGACGGCGCCGTAGACGCGGGCGGGGCCGGCGCACATCAGGTCCACCAGGCGCGGCAGCGACAGGCGGCCGGCGTTGACGTGGTTGAGCATGACCGGGACCAGGGTTTGCACGCCGGTGAGGCCGGCGGGGCAGTCGGGCCAGGGCTTCAGCTTGGCGGCATGGGGGTGGGGGGCGTGGTCGGAGCCGACCGTGTCCACCGTGCCGTCGCGGATGGCGCGCCAGGCGGCTTCCATGTGCTCCGGGCCGCGGATGGGGGGGTTCATGACGCCGAAGCCCTTGAGGTTGTCGTAGACCTCCGGCGCGGACTGGGTGAGGTGGTTGACCAGGACCTCCACCGTGGCGATGTCCCGGTAGTCCTTGAGGTAATCGAGTTCCTGGGCGGTGGAGACGTGCAGGATGTGGGCGGGGCGGCCGGTGCGGGTGGCCAGCGCCATCAGGCGGCGGGTGCCGAGGAAGGCGCATTCCTCGTCGCGCCAGACCATGTGGTTGGAATACGGGTCGCCGGACTTGAACATCGGCTTGCGGGCCTGGAGGCGGTATTCGTCCTCGCTGTGGTAGCTGATGCGGCGGCGGCCGGCGCGCATGACGCGTTCCAGGCTTTCGTCGTCTTCCACCATGAGGTCGCCGGTGGAGGAGCCGGCGAAGATCTTCACCCCGCAGACGCCGCGACCGGTTTCGAGCTCGGCGATGTCGGGGATGTTGGTGCGGGTGCCGCCGACATAGAGGCCCATGTCGCACCAGGCGGCCCGCTCGGCGTAGCCCTGCTTCCAGGCCAGCGTTTCGGCGTTGGTGATGGAGGGGTTGGTGTTCGGCATGTCGAACACCGCGGTGAGGCCGCCGAGGATGGCGGCCTTGGTGCCGGTGGGGATGCTTTCCACGCTGGCGTCGCCGGGATCGCGCAGATGGACGTGCGGATCGATCAGGCCGGGCAGGACGTGCAGGCCGGTGGCGTCGATCACTTCATCGGCCGTGGCATCGGTGCCGGTGCCGAGGGCGGCGATGCGGCCGTGGCGGACGCCGATGCTGGTCTGCTCCATGCCCCAGGGCAGCACGCAGGTGCCGCCTGTGATCAGCAGGTCGAAATGGGGCATGGGATCCTCCGCTCGGTGCTGGGTGCGTTTCGGGCAGGTGCGGGCGGGATGCAAGCCCCTCTTGTTGCGGGGAGTGGCTGCAACCACCTGCTGAGAATGACAGAACTCGCGCATTTGCCCGATCGCGCCGTGGTGGCGGTGGAGGGGCCGGACCGGGTGGCCTTCCTGCAGGGCCTGGTTTCCAACGACGTGGCGCTGGCCGCGCCGGGGCAGGCGGTGTGGGCGGCGCTGCTGTCGCCGCAGGGCAAGTGGCTCGCCGACTTCTTCATATTGGCGGATGGCGAGCGGCTGCTGCTGGATGTGGAGCAGGGCCATGCGGCGATGCTGGTGCAGAAGCTGACCCGGTTCCGGCTGCGCTCCAAGGTGACGGTCTCGGCGCTGGAGGGCTGGCAGGTTCATGTGGCCTGGGGCGGGGTGCCCGAGGTGCCCGCCGGCGCCGTGGCGGCGCCCGATCCGCGGCTGGCGGAGGCCGGCTGGCGGGTGTTGGCGCCGGTGGCCCTGGCGGAGACGGCCTCGGCCGAGGCGTGGGATGCGCATCGGCTGGCGCTGGGGCTGCCAGAGGGGTCGCGCGACCTGGAGGCGGACAAGACGGTGCTGCTGGAGGCAGGGTTCGACGAGCTCTCCGGGGTTTCGTGGACCAAAGGCTGCTACATGGGCCAGGAGCTGACGGCGCGGACCAAGTATCGCGGGCTGATCAAGCGGCGCCTGGTGCCGGTGGAGGTGCAGGGCACGCTGCCCGCGCCAGGCACGCCGGTGCGGCGCGGCGAGGCGGAGGTGGGCACGCTGCGGTCCGGCCTTGGGGGGCGGGCGTTGGCGACGCTGCGGCTGGAGGCGTTGGAGGGTGCACTTTCGTGCGGAGAGGCGGTGCTGGTCGCGAAGCCTCCGGGGTGGATGAAGATCGAAAGCAAGTAAGCGGTTCTTTTTTGAAAAAAAGAACCAAAAAACTTTTGTTCGTTTGATGCGGCGCCCACCGCATCAAACGAATGAAGTTTTTTTGCTTCTTTTTGTTCACAAAAAGAAGATGCTTGCTTCAGTGCAGCCTGAACACATGGTCGGCATGGCGCCAGCTTCCGGGTGTGATGATGTCGACCGAGCCGACGCGGACGGAATGGAGCTTGCCTTCGATTTCGCGGCGCCAGAACTCGAGGAACTTGTGCAGTTCGGGGTAGGCGGGGGCGATGTCCAGCGCCTGCCAGGTGTAGCTTTGCAGCACCGCGGGGTGGTCTGGCAGGTGGTAGAGGATCTCGGCGGTGGTCAGCCGGTAGCCCCTGAGCTGGCGCTGCAGGTGGGTCTGCACGTGCATGGAGGTCTCCGTTGATGTCGTGCTGCTCCTTCAATGCCGCGCGGTTGACGGTGGCTCCCCTGGGCTTTTTGGGCCCGTGTGGCCGCGTCTGTGGCACGGCGAGGGGAAGCATGGCACGGGGCGGGTGCTGGACTGCAAGAAAAATATGAGCGTTATCAGCATTTTAGCACTCACCACCAAAGATTGCTGCCGAAGTCTTGACTCCATTCCGGCAAGCGCCTAGATCGCTGGCACTCTCCGGTGGAGAGTGCTAACAACCGGCCGCCCCTCTGGCTTGGGCCCATCCAGGGCTTCCAGTCGAGCGGCCCCCAAATATCCAGGAGCGATCCGCATGAAGTTCCGTCCCCTGCACGACCGGGTCGTGGTCCGCCGGCTGACCGCCGAGGAGAAGACCAAGGGCGGCATCATCATTCCCGACACGGCCCAGGAAAAGCCGATGGAGGGCGAGGTGATCGCCGTTGGCGCCGGTGCGCGCAATGAGGCTGGCGCCATCGTGGCGCTGGACGTGAAGGCTGGTGACCGCGTGCTGTTCGGCAAGTGGTCGGGCACCGAAGTCAAGATCGACGGGGAAGACCTGTTGATCATGAAGGAGTCCGACATCATGGGCATCATCGAGGGCACCACTGCCGGCAAGAAGAAGGCGGCCTGATCCATCTGTGGCGCCGGTGCGGCATCTCGCCGCACCCGCCTTTGGATCCCGCCTTATCCGATCTAGGAAGGAATACTGAATATGGCTGCCAAGGAAGTCCGTTTCGGCGGCGACGCCCGCGCTCGCATGCTGCGTGGCGTCGACATTCTCGCTGACGCCGTGAAGGTGACGCTGGGCCCCAAGGGCCGCAACGTGGTGATCGACAAGAGCTTCGGCGCACCGCGCATCACCAAGGACGGCGTGACCGTTGCCAAGGAGATCGAGCTCTCCGACAAGTTCGAGAACATGGGCGCCCAGATGGTGCGCGAAGTGGCCTCGAAGACCAACGACCTGGCCGGCGACGGCACCACCACCGCGACCGTGCTGGCCCAGGCCATCGTGCGCGAGGGTTCCAAGAGCGTGGCCGCGGGCATGAACCCGATGGACCTGAAGCGCGGCATCGACAAGGCCGTGATCGCGCTGGTGGAAGAGCTGAAGAAGCGCAGCAAGAAGATCACCAGCCCGGCCGAGACGGCCCAGGTTGGCACGATCTCCGCCAATGGCGAATCCGACATCGGCAAGATGATCGCGGAAGCCATGCAGAAGGTCGGCAACGAGGGCGTGATCACGGTTGAGGAAGCCAAGGGCATCCAGACCGAGCTCGACGTTGTCGAGGGCATGCAGTTCGACCGCGGCTACATCTCTCCGTACTTCATCACCAACGCGGAGAAGATGATCACCGACCTGGATCAGCCCTACATCCTGATCCACGAGAAGAAGCTGTCCGGCCTGCAGCCGATGCTGCCGCTGCTCGAGAGCGTCGTGCAGTCGGGCCGTCCGCTGCTGATCATCGCCGAGGACATCGAGGGCGAAGCCCTTGCCACCCTGGTGGTGAACAAGCTGCGCGGCGGGCTGAAGGTTGCCGCCGTGAAGGCGCCGGGCTTCGGCGATCGCCGCAAGGCGATGCTGGAAGACCTCGCGATCCTGACCGGTGGCCAGGTGATCAGCGAAGACCTCGGCATCAAGCTTGAGACCGTGACGCTCGCCATGCTCGGCAAGGCCAAGAAGGTCGTGATCGAGAAGGAGAACACCACGATCGTCGAGGGTGCCGGCAAGAAGGCCGACATCACCGGCCGCTGCAACCAGATCCGCGCGCAGGTGGAGGAAACCACCTCCGACTACGACCGCGAGAAGCTGCAGGAGCGCCTGGCGAAGCTGGCTGGCGGCGTGGCCGTCATCCGCGTCGGTGGCGCCACCGAGGTTGAGGTGAAGGAGCGCAAGGATCGCGTGGACGACGCCCTGCACGCGACCCGTGCGGCGGTTGAGGAAGGCATTGTTCCGGGCGGCGGCGTCGCCCTGGCGCGTGCGTCCCTCGTGCTTGCCAAGCTGAAGGCCGAGAACGACGACCAGCGCGTGGGCATCGACATCGTGCGCCGCGCGGTGCTGACCCCGCTGCGCCAGATCGCCGAGAACGCCGGCGAAGACGGTGCGGTGATCAGCGGCAAGGTGCTGGACAAGGACGACTACAACTGGGGCTTCGACGCGCAGAGCGGCGAGTTCAAGGACATGGTCAAGGCCGGCATCATCGACCCGACCAAGGTTGTTCGCACGGCCCTGCAGGACGCGGCCTCGATCGCCGGCCTGCTGGTGACCACCGAAGCCATGATCGCCGAGAAGCCGGAGCGCAAGTCTGCGGCCGGCGGTCCTCCGGGCGGCGGCATGGGCGGCATGGGCGACATGGACTTCTAAGTCCACGGGTTCCTGCCCGGGCAACCGGGCAGGGAAACGGCCTTGCCGACACGATATGGAACCGGCCCCGGTGGCAACACCGGGGCCGGTTTTCGTTGTGGTGCATACGCCATGCGTGCGCGCCTTGGGTGCCTTGCGGAGGGCCCGTTTGCGGCCTTGCGCACGCCATGGGATACAGCCGATGCGGTAATGTTTGACTCTCGCTGCCGTTTCTGCGCCAAATTGCTGTCGCAATCGCATTTTGGTGACGATCGCGCGACGACGGGCGAGGAAATCCGGGCAGGGATCAACAGATTCCGCGGGTGCGCCGGTTCCGGTCCGCTCTCCTGAATGCCGGTTGTCACCCCAAGCTGTGCACGGGCTGCGCAGTGACTTACGGAGTTCGACCGAGTTATGGCTATCGGTACTGTGAAGTGGTTCAACACCACGAAGGGCTTTGGTTTCATCATGCCCCAGGATGGCGGCAAGGATGTGTTCGTGCACATCACCGCAGTTCAGGCGGCCGGGCTTCGTGGCCTGACCGAGGGGCAGAAGGTCAGCTACGAGGTGGCGATGGAGCGCGGCAAGGCCGCCGCCACCAACCTCAAGCTGGCCTGAGGCTCCCTCTCCGCCTCGCCACCCGTCAGCAACGGAATCATCTTTGTCCGCGGTCAACCCGTCGGCAAGGAGCCCCGGGCGCAGGCCGTGCCCGGGTGGCATGGCGCGCGAACTGCCACGGCATCGCCTGATCGACCATCGGCGACCCCTGCAGACGAAGCATGCCGCGCGCCGGAGCTGTCCGGCGGTGGCGTCCCGCAACCTTTCACCCCACGCAACACAAGCGGCCGCGCTGGCGCACGGCTGAATGCAGGAGTCTACGATCATGGCTATGGGCACCGTGAAGTGGTTCAACGCCACCAAGGGCTACGGCTTCATCATGCCGTCGGACGGCGGCAAGGATGTGTTCGTTCACATCACCGCCGTGCAGGCCGCGGGCCTGAAGGGCCTGAATGACGGCCAGAAGGTTAGCTACGACGTGGCGATGGAGCGCGGCAAGGCCGCCGCCACCAACCTCAAGCTGGTCTGACGGCGCAGCCCTTCCGGGGCTATGCTGATCGGGGCCGTCGCGGTAAGCCGCGGCGGCCCTTTTCGTTGATGGAGCCGCCCATGTTCTCGATGCAGGAGCTGGAAGCCGCGCTGGCGCTGGTGCACGGCGCCTTCGGGCCCACGCCTTCCTATCGCTGGCCGCTGCTGGCGGCGCGGGCGGGGTGCGAGCTGTGGGTGAAGCACGAGAACCACACCCCCACCGGTGCCTTCAAGGTGCGCGGCGGCATCACCTATTTCGACCGGCTAGCCAAGCGCGGCACGCAGGTGCGCGGCGTGATTTCCGCCACGCGCGGCAACCACGGCCAGTCCCTGGCCTATGCCGGGCAACGTGCGGGCGTGCCGGTGACGATCCTGGTGCCGCGCGGCAACTCCACCGAGAAGAACGCGGCGATGCAGGCCTTCGGCGCGCGGCTGATCGAGCATGGCGCCGATTTCGACGAGGCGCGGGCGGAGGCCAGGCGCCTGGCGGAGCAGGAAGGGCTGCTGTTCGCGCCCAGCTTCCATGCCGACCTGGTGGTGGGGGTGGCGACCTGGGCGCTGGAGCTGTTCCGGGCGGCACCGCCGCTGGATGCGCTGTATGTGCCGATCGGGCTGGGATCGGGCATTTGCGGGGCGATCCGCACGCGCGACCTGCTGGGGCTTTCCACCGAGATCATCGGCGTGCAGAGCACGGCGGCCCCCTCCTATGCGCTGTCCTTCGCGGCCGGGCATGTGGTGGAGACCAACAGCGCCGACACCAAGGCCGACGGCATGGCCACGCGCCAGCCGGATGCGGAGGCGCTGGCGATCATCCGCGCCGGGGCCTCCCGCGTGGTGACGGTGAGCGACGACGAGGTGGCCGAGGCCATCCGCGCCTACTGGACCGACACGCACAACCTGGCCGAAGGCGCAGGCGCCGCGCCGCTGGCCGCCCTGCTGCAGGAACGGGCGCGCTGGGAAGGCAAGCGCGTGGGCGTGGTGCTGTGCGGCGGCAATATCGACCTCGCGCTGTTCCGCAGCTGGGTGCTGGGCATCAACCACGGCTGAGCCGTGGGCATCAACAACACCTGAGCCGTCTGGCCTTCGGCGGCGCGGCTGGGCACACTGGCGCCATGTCGCGACGCAGCATGGAGATCACGCCCGAACTGCTGGTGCGGGCCTATCGCGCCGGGTTCTTCCCGATGGCCGAAACGCGCGAGGCCGACCGGCTGTACTGGCTGGACCCCGAGCAGCGCGGGATCCTGCCGCTGGATGGCTTCCACCTGCCGCGCCGGCTGCTGCGCACGGTGGAATCCGGCGGCTTCACCGTGACGGCGGACCGGGATTTCGCCGCCGTGATCGCCGGCTGCGCGGAGCCGGCGCCGGGGCGGGAGGATACCTGGATCAACCCGGTGATCGAGGGGCTGTTCACCGAGCTGCACCGGCGCGGCGTGGCCCATTCGGTGGAGAGCTGGCACGAGGGCGCGCTGGTGGGCGGGCTCTACGGCGTGGCGCTGGGCGGCGCGTTCTTTGGCGAGAGCATGTTCAGCCGCGCCACCGATGCCTCCAAGGTGGCGCTGGTGCACCTAGTGGCACGGCTGCGGCTAGGCGGGTTCACGCTGCTCGATACGCAGTTCGTCACCAGCCACCTGACCCGGTTCGGGGCGCGGGAGGTGCCGCGCGACCGCTACAAGCAGATGCTGGCGGCAGCCCTGGAGGCGCCGGCTTCGTGGCTCGCGGAGCCGGACGCGGACGCGGTGGCTGCGGAAATTCGGGCGATTGCAGCACAAGGTTGACGGTGCCGGGGCGGGGTGAAACCTTGCCGGCCGGCTCGGCGGAGGCATGCCATGCATCATTTTCTTCTCGCGGCCCTTGGGGTTCTCGCCTCCTGCGGTGCCGCCCTGGCGCAGGATCGGCCGCCAGTGGCGCCGACGCGCGATGTGATCGTGTCCTATCGTGCCACCGCGCCGGCCCAGGCCGGGGCGCGGGTGCCGCAGGGCGCGCAGGACATCCGCGTGGCCACCACCCAGGGCGGCCGGCTGCTGCGTGTCGAAGGGGTGGGCGCAGGCGGCGCCTATGTGATCGTGGATCGCACCACCCAGCGCATGGTGATGGTAATGCCGCAGGACCGCCGCTTCGTGGAAATGCCGGCCAGCGACGCCTTCGCGCGCGGCTTCGTGCTGAACGAGAGCATGACCTTCGTGAAGCGCGGCGCAGAGACGGTGGCCGGGCTGAAATGCACCCTGTGGGAAGTGACCTCGCGCGAAGGCGCCGGCACCGCCTGCGTGACGGATGATGGCGTGCTGCTGCGCGGGCGCGGCAATGACGGCAAGGGCGGGATCGAGGCGATTTCGGTGAAATACGGCCCGCAGGCCGCCGCGCTGTTCAAGCCGCCGGCCGATTTCTCCCGCCTGGATGTGCCGCCGGGCATGGGCCCCGGGGGAGCAACACAGGGAGGCGGTCCACGCCCACCGGGGCGCTGAGCCCCCTTGTCACGCCGCTCGTAGCGCCGAGTCTGTCTGCATGAGATGGCGTGGATGGCGGCGATGATGCGCAACGAGTGGATTCCCTGGACCGACCATGCCGGGCGCTTTTCCCCGCTGAAGGCGGCGGTGTTCGCGTTTGCGCTCTATCCCGCGCTGTGGCTGGCGCTGCGTTGGGGCATGGCCGATCTCGGCCCGCGGCCGCTGACCGAGGCGATCCATCGCAGCGGCGATTGGGCGGTACGCTTCCTGGTGTTCTCCCTGGCCGTCACGCCGGCGCGCGCGGTGCTGGACTGGGCGCGAATCCTGCTGGTGCGGCGCATCCTGGGCGTGGCGGCGGCCCTCTATGCCCTGCTGCACCTGCTGCTCTACGTGGCGGACCAGAAGTGGAACCTGTTCACGGTCGCAAGCGAGATCGTCCTGCGCTTCTACCTCACGGTGGGGTTCGTGGCCGTGCTGGGTCTGGCGGCGCTGGCCTGGACCTCCACCGATGGCTGGCAGAAGCGGCTGCGGCAGCGCTGGAAGGCGCTGCATCGCTGGGCCTACGCCCTGGCCGTGCTGGCGCTGTTCCACTACGCGCTGCAGGCGAAGGTGAATGCCAGCGACGCGGTGTTCTGGTTCGGGATCTTCGCCTGGCTGATGCTGTGGCGCGCGCTGAAGCGGCCGGGTCTGTGGCGGCTGGCCGCGCTGGCCCCCGCGGCGGCGCTGATCACGGCGGTGACCGAGGTGGCGTGGTACGGGCTGGCCACCAAGGTGCCTTACACGCGCGTGCTCAATGCCAATTTGGGGTTCGACCCCTGGGGGCGGCCCGCCTCGCAGGTGTTGCTGTTGGGCCTGCTGGTGGTGGTACTCGCAGCAGCAAGGAAGCGGTTCTTTTTTGAAAAAAGAACCAAAAAACTTTTACACCTTTGCGCCCGGGCTAGCCACGGCGCAAAGGTAGTAAAGTCTTTTTGCTTCTTTTTCTTCAGAAAAAGAAGACTCTTGCTTAAAGGCTCGCCGCCGCCGCCATCACCTCGGCCGCATGCCCCTCCACCTTCACCTTGCGCCACGCCCTGGCGATCTTGCCGGACGCGTCGATGAGGAAGGTGGAGCGTTCGATGCCCATGTATTTCTTGCCGTACATGGATTTCTCCACCCACACGCCATAGGCGGTCGCCACGGCGTTGTCCGGGTCTGACGCCAGCGGGAAGGTGAGGTTGTACTTCTTGGCGAATTTCTCGATCGGCGGCATCGCGTCGGGCGAGACGCCGATCACGTCGATGCCCTTGAACTGGGGCAGCGATTCCTCGAAACCGCAGGCTTCCTTGGTGCAGCCCGGCGTATCCGCCTTGGGGTAGAAATACAGCACGAAGGGTTTTCCCTTCTGGCCCGCCAGGCTCACCGTGCGGCCGCCGCTGGCGGCCATGGTGAAGTCTGGTGCGGTATCGCCTGCGTCCACGCTCATCCGTCGATCTCCCCGACATGGCGCGCGAAGCATGCGCGCACCTGTTCCGCCAACGATGCGAAGGTGGCGTGCAATTGCGCCACGTCAACCGCCGGGGCGCCGGCGGCGGTGGCGGCGCGCAGCAGGGCGGCGGCGGCGGCTTCCGACAGCTTCTCCGCCGGCTGGCGGCCATAGGTGATGCGCAGCAGGCCCTGCACCGTGCGCCAGACGCGGTCGGCACGGATCAGCAGGGCGGCATCGTCCGCCGGCAGCAGCCCCTCGTCGCGCAGGCGGGCCAGGGCCTCGCGCGTGGTGGGGGTGCTGGGCAGGGTGGCGGCATGGACGAGTTGCAGCACCTGGGCGACGAACTCCACCTCGATCTGCCCGCCTGGGCGCAGCTTCACGTCCCACGGGCCGGAGGGCGGCAGGTCGCGCAGCAGGCGGGCGCGCATGGCGGTGGCGTCGGCGCGGATGCGCGCGGCCGGGCCTGCGCCGACGATGGCGGCCTGGATCGCGGCTTCCACGCGGGCGCGCAGCTTGGGCGGCCCGGCGATGACGCGGGCGCGGGTCAGCGCCATGCGCTCCCAGGTCCAGGCCCCGCCCTCGGTCGCGCCGGCCGGGCCGTGGTAGCGCTCGAAGGCGGCGAGCGAGACGGCGACCGGGCCCTTGTTGCCGGAGGGGCGCAGCCGCATGTCCACCGCGAACATCGGCCCCTCGGCATCCGGTGCCGTCACGGCGGCGACATAGGCGTGCACGGCGCGGATGAACCATTGGCTGGCGGCGAGCGGGCGGGCGGGGGCGCGGGCGGTGCTTTGCGCCACGGCCTCCGGGTGGTCGTAGACGATCATCATGTCCAGGTCGGAGCCGGCCATCATCTCCCGCCCGCCGGCCTTGCCCATCACCACCAGGGCCAGGCCGCCACCGCGGACTTTTCCAAAGCGGCGGGCGAAATCCTCCTGCACCGGGGGCAGCAGCGCGGCCAGCGCGGCCTCGGCAAGCGCCGCGCGCAGCCCGCCGGCGGTATCGGCATCGAGCCGGCCTTCCATGGTGGCCAGCGCGAGGGAGAACTCTTCCTCCCGCACCGTGGCGCGAATGATGGAGATGGCATCCTCCAGCACGCGGGCATCGCCCAGGCGCAGGCGCAGCATGCGGGCGTAGTCGGGGCTGGGCGCGGGGTCGAGCAGGCCTTCCAGCGCGGCGGGGGTGCGGGCGAGATAGTCGGACAGCATCGGCGCCGCACCGAGCACGCCGGCGATGCGGTCGAGCAGCACGGGGTTGCGCTGGAACAGGGAGAGCAGCTGCACCCCCGCGGGCAGGCGGGCCAGGAAGCTGTCCCAGCGGTTGAAGGCGGCATCGGGCTGCGCCTGGCGGGCTAGGGCGGCGAGCAGGGCGGGCAGCACCTGGTCCATCAGCTCCTGCGCGCGCGGGGAGCGCAGGGCGCGGACGCGGCCGGATTTCCAGCCGCGCACGGCAGCCACGATGCGCTCCACCTCCTTGAAGCCGAGGCCGGAGAGGCTGGCCATGGTCTCGGGCGGCGGTTCCCCCACGCCGCGGAAATCCAGCACCAGCCCGGCGGCGGCGGGGGCGAGTTCCGGGATCTGCTCGAACACCGCGCCATAGGCGGTGCGCACGCGGGCCATGTGGCGCAGCAGGGCCGCGGCGAAGGCGGCGGCATCGGGGTAGCCCATGAAGGTGGCGAAGGCCGCCATCTGCTCGGGCTTCTCGGGCAGGGAGTGGGTTTGCCGGTCGTGCACCATCTGCAGCCGGTGCTCCACGCGGCGCAGGAAGCGGTAGGCGGCGGCCAGCTCGCCGGCGGTGCGGCGCGGCACGTGGCCGGCCCGCACCAGCAGGCGCAGCGCCTCGATGGTGCGCAGCACGCGCAGCGTGGGGTCCCGCCCGCCCCAGACGAGCTGGAGCGACTGGGCGAGGAACTCGATCTCGCGGATGCCGCCAATGCCGAGCTTCACGTTGTGGCCCAGCAGGCGGGCCACCGGATCGGCTTCGGCGCTTTCCCTGTTCCCCTTGTGCTCGTCGATGCGCCGCTTCATGGCGTGGATATCGGCCACCGCGGCGAAATCCAGGTGGCGGCGCCAGATGAAGGGGCGGATCGCCTCCAGGAAGGCATGGCCCAGCGCGTGGTCGCCGGCCACCGGGCGCGCCTTCAGCATCGCCGCGCGTTCCCAGTTCTGGCCCATGCTCTCGTAGTAGGCGATGGCCGCCGGCAGGGCGATGCAGGGGGGCGTGGCGGCGGGGTCGGGCCGCAGGCGCAGATCGGTGCGGAACACGTAGCCGTCAGAGTCCCGCGCCTCCATCAGGGTCACGAGACCGCGGGCGATGCGGGTGTAGAATGCAACCGGCGTGTCTCCGTGATAGACTCCGGCCGCCGGGTCATGGATCAGGATCACGTCGACATCGCTGGAATAGTTCAGTTCGCGGGCGCCAAGCTTGCCCATGCCCAATACGGTGAAGCCGCAGGCATGGGCGGGATTGGCGCGATCCGGCAGGGTCAGCTCCCCCGAATCGTGGGCGGCGCGCAGCAGATGCGCGACCGACAGCGACAGCCCGGCCTCGGCGAGGTCGGCCAGCGCCTGCGTCACCTTGTCCAGCGGCCAGAGCCCGCCGATATCGGCCAGCGCCACCAGCAGGGAGACGGCGCGCTTGGCCGCGCGCAGGCGGCTGGCGAGCTGGGCACGCGCCAGGGTGGGCGGGATCGCCGCCAGCCCGGCCATGACGCCGGCGACCACGGCATCCGGCCCGTCCCGCAACGCGGCGCGCAGCATGGCGGAATCGCGGATGGCGAGGTCGGCCAGGAAGGGCGCGTTGCCGCCGATCGCCATCAGCATGGCGCGCACCGCGGGGTCGCGCGCCAGCTTCGCCTCGCTGCGGCCGAGCTCCGAGAAACGCTCCACCAGCCGCCCGGCCGCGGCGGTGTCGGCGGGCTGCGGCCAGGTGCCGGAGAGCAGCGAGGGGCCGGCCTGGGCGTCCGGCGAGGGGGTGGCGGGCTGGGCGCTCGAATGCGGCATGATGGCGCAGGCTGGCCATGCGGCAGGTGATCGGTCAAGCCGCCGGGGCCGCCGGGCGCACGCTGCACCGGCTGGTGCGGGTGGCCCTGCTGCTGCTGGTGCTGCCGGCGGCCGGTCTCCTCGGGCTCGCCTGGCGGCTGGACCAGGGGCCGCTTTCGGTGCCGTGGCTCGCCGACCAGCTGGTGGAGGCGGCGAACCGCCAGATCGCGCCGATGCGCATCGAGGTGGGCGAGGCGGCGCTGGTGTGGGAAGGGTTCAGCCGCGGCGTGGACCGGCCGCTGGATATCCGCGTGCGCGACCTGGTGGTGCACGATGCGGAGGGCCGGCGCGTGGCCCAGGTGCCGGAGGTGGATGTCTCGCTGTCGGTGCGCGCGCTGGCCACCGGCACGATCGCACCGCGCGGGCTGGTGGTGCAGGGGGCGCGGGTGCGCGCCGTGCGCAAGCAGGATGGCAGCCTGGCGGTGGATTTCACCGCGCCGCGCGAGGACGAGACGGTGCTGCCCGCCGCACACCGTCCGGTGGACTTCGCCTGGCTGTTCGAGGCGCTGGCCCAGCCGCCAGGGTTCGGGGCGGAGGGGCGGGCCTCGCTGCTGGGGCAGCTGCGCCGGCTGCAGCTGCGCGACATCAGACTGGTGCTGCACGACAACGCGCTGGGCGTGGTGTGGCGCACCCAGGGGCTGGAGGTGGACATCACCCGCTTCGCCGCCGGCGGGCTGGAGGGCACGGCGGCATTGGACCTGCTGGTGGAGGACAGGCGCCTCACCGCCTCGGCGCGGCTCAGCCTGCCACCGGTGCACCCGGGGATGGACGAGCCGGGCGCCACGCCCACCCTGGCGGTGGAGGCCACGGTGGCCCCGCTGGTGCCCGCCGACTTCGCGGGGCTGAGCCCGGCCTTCGCGCCGCTGGCCGCGGTGCGCGCGCCGGTGGCGCTGACGGCCACCGCCGAGCTGGGGCCAGACCTGCTGCCGCGCCATGGCCGGCTGCAGGCGCGGATGGACGCAGGGGTTCTGCGCATTGGAGCAGGGCAGCTGGCGGTGTCGGGCGGGTTGGCGGAGATCGAGGGCTCACCGGAAGGGATGCGGCTGGCGCTGCGGCGCCTGGCCCTGCCCACCGGCGGCGGCGCACGGCAGACGGTGCTGACAGGCACGGCCACGGTGCGGCCGCAGGGCACGATGCTCGCCGGCGTGCTCGACCTGCAGCTGGACCAGGTGGGCTTCGCCGACCTCGCCGAGCTGTGGCCGGCCGGAATCGGGCCGGGCGCCAAGGAATGGGTGACGGAGAACATCACCGCCGGCACGGCGCACGACCTGCATCTGCGGCTGCGCGTGCTGGCCACGCCCGACCTCACGGACGGGGAGCTGACGGAGCTGTCGGGCGGGGTGGAGGGGCGCGACATGGTGGTGCACTGGCTGCGCCCGGTGCCGCCGACCGAGCGCGTGGCGGCGCGGCTGGCCTTCCTCTCCGCCAACGAGATCGAGATCACCGCCCGCTCCGGCGTGCAGGCCGGCTTGGTGCTGACCGGCGGCACGGTGCGGCTGACCGGGCTGGCGCAGAACGACGAATACGCCGCCATCAGCATGGACGTTGAAGGCCCGGTGCCGGATCTGGTGGCGCTGCTGAACCATCCGCGGCTGAACCTGCTCAGCCGCCGCCCGGTGACGATTCGCAACCCGGCCGGGCGGGTGGAAGGGCGGGTGGTGATCGCCCCCATGCCGCTGGTCAGCGACCTGAAGATGGACGATGTGCGGATCAGCGCGCGCGGCAAGGTCTCCGCCCTGGCGCTGGGCGGGATCGCCGCCGGGCACGACCTGACCAACGGCGCGCTGGCCTTCGAGGCCGGCAACGATGGGCTGCGCCTGTCGGGCACCGCCACGCTGGCCGGCATCCCGTCCCAGCTGGCGGTGGAGGCGGATTTCACCGCCGGCCCACCCAGCCAGGTGATCCAGAAGATCACGCTGTCCGGCACGGCGGAGGCGGCGCAGATGGTGGCGCTGGGGCTGGACACGCAGGAGCTGGCGCTGGAGGGCTCGGCCGCGCTGAAGCTGGAACTGGTCGGCCGGCGCAGCGGGCGGTCCGAGCTGTCGGTGCGCGGCGACCTCGCCCGGCTCGGCCTGCGCGCCGAACGGCTCAACTGGGCCAAGCCCGCCGGACGGCCGGCCACCGGGGAGCTGCAGGCGGTGCTGCTGCGCGACCGGCTGGCCGGCATCGAGCGGCTGCGGCTGGAGGGCGAGGGCGTATCGGTGCAGGCGGCGCTGGACATGCCGGCCGGCGCCCCGCGCAAGCTGCGCCTGGCGCGCGCCGTGCTGGGCAACGGCACCCACGCGCAGGGCGAGATCCAGTGGCCGCGCGCCGAGGGCCAGCCCTGGGTGGTGCGCCTGTCCGGCCAGAGCCTGGACCTGACCGGCGAGATGGCGCGGCGCGACCCAGTGAAACCCGGCGAGGACCAGCGCGGCCCGCCCTGGAGTGCGGAGCTGCAGGTGGACCGGCTGGTGCTGGGCCCCGGCCGGATCATCACCGGGGTGCGGGCGCGCAGCGAGAATGACGGGCTGAACACCCGCATCGCGCGCATCACCGGCCGCGCCGGGCTGGGGCCGTTCGAGCTTTCCATCCTGCCATCGGGCCTGCCGCGGCGCCGCAGCCTGACCATCACCGCCCAGGATGCCGGCGGGCTGCTGGCGGCGCTCGATGTCACCGACCAGATCCGCGGCGGGCGGCTCGACCTCACCGGCAGCTACGACGATGCGCGGCCGGACCACCTGCTGTCGGGCACCGCGGAGATCACCGGGTTCGGCGTGCGCGACGCACCCGTGGTGGCCAAGCTGCTGCAGGCGGTAACGGTGGTGGGCGCGTTCGAGGCACTCAGCGGGCCGGACCTGAACTTCACCCGCCTGGTGGCGCCGTTCCGCTATCGTGGCGACATGATCGAGCTGGCCGATGCGCGGGCCTTCAGCGCCTCGCTCGGCCTCACCATCAAGGGCCGGGCAGACATGGCGCGGCGCCAGTTCGACCTGCAAGGCACGGTGGTGCCGGCCTATTTCCTCAACTCGCTGCTGGGACGCGTGCCGGTGATCGGCAAGCTGGTAAGCCCGGAGACCGGCGGCGGGCTGTTCGCGATGAACTACACCGTCACCGGCGGGTTCGATGACCCTTCGGTGCGGGTGAACCCGCTTTCCGCCGTGGCGCCCGGCTTCCTGCGCGGTCTTTTCGAATCTGCGCCTGGCAGCGGCGCCCCAGCCACGCCCGCGCCGGGCTCGCGCGAGGGCGGCCAGAACTGATACCAACCCCGGCGATCGCCGACCCTTCCGGCGATTGCCGGGGTTGGTATCGCGCGCCGGGCTGGCCGGTGGCGGCGCGCAGAGCAACGACTCATACCAGCCCGCATCGGCCCATTCTCCATGGGTCGATGCGGGCTGGTATGACGGGGCTTGCCCCCGGCGGGAAGACGGATGCAAAAGGCAACAACAGAGGAAACACCATGGCACCCACGTCGCCCCGCCCGGACCTCGACCGCGTCAAAGCCATCCTGTTCGACACCTTCGGCTCGGTGGTCGACTGGCGCGGCAGCCTCATCGCCGACCTCTCCGCCTGGGCCGCCACGCGCGGCATCGCCGGCGACTGGGCCGGGCTGGTGGATGCCTGGCGCGCCGCCTATGCCCCCTCCATGGACCGGGTGCGCCGCGGCGAGCTGCCCTGGACGATCCTGGACGACCTGCATCGCGCCACGCTGGAGCGCCTGCTGGCCCAGTTCGGCATCACCGGGCTGTCGGAAGCGGATCTGGACCACGTCAACCGCGGCTGGCACCGGCTGAACCCGTGGCCGGATGCGGTGCCGGGGCTCACGCGCCTGCGCAGCCGCTACATCATCGGCCCGCTGTCCAACGGCAACGTGGCGCTGCTGGTGAACATGGCCAAGCGGGCGGGCATTCCGTGGGACATGGTGTGCTCCACCGAGCTGTTCGGCCACTACAAGCCGGATCCGGAGACCTATCTGGGAGCCGCGCGCATCCTGGGCCTGCAGCCCGGTGAGGTGATGATGGCCGCCGCCCACAACAACGACCTGCACGCCGCCCGGCGCTGCGGCCTGCGCACCGCCTTCTGGCCGCGCCCCACCGAATACGGCCCGCTGCAGGTGCGCGACTTCGCCGCCGACAGCGATTGGGACATCGTGGCGGCCGACATCGAGGACATGGCGGCACAGCTCGGCCTGTGAGCCCGCCCCTCGCCCGGCCGGTCTTCGGGATCAACCACGTGATCGCCTATGGCCAGTCGCTGGCCAGCGGCTGGGAAGGCTGGCCGGCGCTGTCCACCACGCCGCAGCACGATTCCCTGATGCTGGGGCGCAGCGTACGGCCGCGGGACGAGGACCGGCCCGCCTGGCTGCCGGTGGGCGAAGCGACGTTCCAGCCGCTGGCCGCCACGGTGCAGGAACGCGAGACCGGTGCGCTCCTCTCCCCCGCCCAGGTCGCCGGCCTGCCACCGCGCGCGCTGGCGCTGGGGGAGACGGTGCTGGAAGCGGCCGTGAACCATTGGCGCGGGCGCATGCTGGCCGAAACGCCGGAGGCGGCGGCCCAAACGCTTCTGGCCAGCACCTGCGGCGTGGGCGGGCAAGACCTGGCCGCGCTGTCGAAGGGCGCGCAGCCCGAGCTGTTCCAGCGGCTGCGGGAGTGCGCCTCGCTGGCCCGGCAGGCGGCGGCGCAGGCCGGGCGCAGCTACGGCATCGTCGCCGTGCTGTTCCTCCAGGGTGAGCAGGATGCGCCCGGCCCCGATGGCAAGGGCGGCGACCGCGCCGGCTACCGTGCCCTGCTGCGGCGCTGGCGCGACGACGTGATGGGCGACGTGGTGCGGGGCATCGCCGGCCAGGCCGACCCGCCGGCGCTGTTCCTCTACCAGACAGGCGGCGCCTATGCGCACGACGACCACGCGGTGGCGATGGCGCAGCTGGACGTGGCGCTGTCCGACCCCGGCTGCTTCATGGTCGGCCCGGCCTACCCGGTGCCGGACAAGGCGGGGCACCTGGATGCGAACGGCTACCGCTGGCTCGGTGCGCAATTCGGCAAGGTGATGCACCGCGTGCTCACCCGCGGCGAATCCTGGCGGCCGCTGCACCCCCTGGCAGTGCGGCGCGAGGGCCAGGTGGTGCGGCTGCGCTTCCATGTGCCGGTGCCGCCGCTCGCCTGGGGCCGCCCCTTCGGCCGGCGCATCCAGGTGGAGCCGCCCCACCGCGGCTTCACGCTGCTGGACCAGGCCGGCGAGGTGCCGATCGCCGGCGTGGCGCTGGAAGGACCGGATACGGTGGCGATCACCATGGCCCGCCCGGCCGAGGCCGCGCTGCGCGTGCGCTACGCCGACCGCTCCCGCCATGGCGGGGTGGGCGCCCTGCACGACAGCGACCCCGCGCGCGCCGAGGAGACCTACGAATACGACCCCCTCGCCGGGCACGACGCGGCGGCCGACCTGCCAGACTGGCACGGGCGCCGGCTGCCACTGGCCAATTGGTGCGTGGCGTTCAACGTGCCCGTTCCCGGCTGAGGAACGGCAAGGGGGCGATTTCCTTCACACTCCGTTCAGCCGTGCCGGCGAAGGATGGGCCTCGCCACAGGACACGGAGGACCCCATGCGGGACATCCTGCCCAAGCCCGACGCGGGCCCGCACGGCTCGCCCTCGGCCGCCACCCCGCCGGCCGAATATCCCGGCGGCATGCGCGTGGCCGACAAGGTGCTGACCGCCTTCAACCACGCCTGCGCCGTGGGCGACCTGGAGTCGGCGGAGGAAATCCTGGTGGCGCTGGAAAAGATCACCGAGCGCCGCATCCGCCGCTTCGGCGGCGACCGACGGCGGGAAAGCTTCACCATCAACCACGCCCGCGAACACCTGGAGTGGCTGCGGGCGAAACGCCGGGCCTGAGACCCATCCCGGCAATCGCCGGAAGAATCGGGGGTTGCCGAGGTTGGTAGAAGGCTCTTCTTTTTCTGAAGAAAAAGAAGCAAAAAGACTTTTATTCGTCCGCACGTCAACGCCTCGCTTCTCCAGTCGGAGAGCGGGGCGTTCCACTATTTCCGTCATCCTGAGCCGAAGGCGAAGGACCCACGCTTTTCCGTGCCGCCACCAAGGGTGAAGAAAACTTTCATCAACCGAGTACGTACGTAAAAAATTCCGTTCCCCTCCGGCCTTGCCTGTGCGATTGTTATCAGTGATGCCAAACACTGCAACCGCACCGAGCGAAGCCGACGCACCGCGCCCCTGGGCGCGGGCGATCCTGCACGCCCAGATTCCGGCCGCCCTCAAGCTCCTGCTGCTGGCCCTGCTGGGCGCCCTCTCCATGGCCCAGGCCCCGCGCAATATCATGCGCCTGCCGCGCAAGGACTGGTTCCTCGCCGCGCACACCAA
>JBIKOJ010000179.1:0-11010 GCA_044358135.1 Acetobacteraceae bacterium
CTGGGCGGCCAGGAAACGCACCAGCGCCTGGGCGCAGGTGAGGCGGATGGTGGGCATGGCGACCTCCTCAGCTTTGGGCGCCATTGTCCATCCGGCGGCGACGCGAGACAATCGGGGGGACGGAGGGTTTGCATGATCGACATTGCCGTGATCGGCGCCGGGCGCATCGGCCGCATCCATGCGCGCAACGTGGCCGCGCACCAAGGCGCACGGCTGGTGGGGATCGCCGACCCCGATGCCGCCGCCGTGGCCGCGCTGGCGGAGGCCACGGGCAGCCGCGTGCTGTCGCTGGACGAGGCGTTCGCGGCGCAGGCCGTGCTGATCGCATCGCCCACGCCGACCCATGCCGGGTTCATCGAGCGCGCGGCGGCCGCCGGCGTGGCGGTGCTCTGCGAGAAGCCGGTGGACCTGGATGCGGCGCGGGCGCGGGCCTGCATCGAGGCGGCGGAGCGGGCCGGCATTGCGCTGATGATCGGGTTCAACCGGCGATTCGATCCGCATTTCGCGGCGTTGAAGGCGGCGTTGGCGGCGGGCGAGATTGGCGCGCTGGAAGTGCTGGCGATCACCAGCCGCGACCCCTCGCCGCCGCCGCCGAGCTATGTCGCGGCCTCCGGCGGGTTGTTCCGGGACATGGCGATCCATGACCTCGATATGGCGCGGTTCCTGCTGGGCGAGGAGATCGTGGAGGTATTCGCCGCCGGCACCTGCCTGGTGGACCCCGGAATTGGTGCGGCAGGGGACATCGATACGGCGCTGATCACGCTGCGCACCGCCAGCGGGCGGCTGTGCAGCATCAGCAATTCGCGCCGCGCCACCTATGGCTACGACCAGCGCATCGAGGCGCATGGCGCGACGGGGCTGTTGCGGGCGGGCAATGTGCCGGTGACGACGCTGGAGCGGGCGGGGGCGGGCGGGTTCACCACCGCGGTGGCGCAGCCCTTCTTCCTGGAACGCTATGCCGAGGCCTATCGCGCCGAGCTCGACGCCTTCGTGGCTGCGGTCTCGGCAGGGCAGGCGCCGGCGCCGGGCGGGCGGGACGGGCTGGCGGCGCTGCTGCTGGCCGATGCCGCCGAGGCTTCCCTGCGCAGTGGGCGTGCCGTCCGCCCCGAGACGATGTGAGCACCGCCATGCAGATCGATACCGAAACCCTTCTGCCCCTGCCGCCGGAGGGGGTGGAGTTGCACGGCCCCGACGCGCCGCGGCACGTGTTCACCACCGGGTTCGCCGCCCCGGACGCCAATGGCCGCTGGACCGACGGAAGGCGCGCGCGCCTGGTGTTCCGCCTGCCGCACCGGCCCGAGGGCGGGGTGGAACTGCGGCTGGAATCGCTCGGCTTCGTCGTGCAGGGCGCCGTGTTCGAACAGCAGGCGGAGATCCTGGCGGGCGGGCGGCCGGTGGGGCGCTGGAACGTGATGAGCGCCGCGTTGGTGCCGCGCGTGGTGGTGGTGCCACGCGAGGCGATCGAGCCGGACGGCACGGTGCTGCTGGAGTTTCGCATTCCGACCTGCCTGCAGCCGGCCCTGGTGGGGCAGGGGGATGATCGCCGTTTCCTGGGGCTGATGCTGCGCCGGTTGTCGTGGGAAGCGCGCCCGCCGCAGCGCCCGCACGATCTTTCCGGCGAACTGGCGCGGCCGGTGGGGCGGGAATCGCGCAAGAGCTTCGCCGACAAGATCGCTTCCGGTTTCTGGTCGCGCTTCGTCACCGGGCCGGCGGTGTTGGACGTGGGTTTCCAGGGCGCTTCCGCGGCCGGCAGCGTGGTGCCGATCCTGCCTGGCGCGATCGGGGTGGATATCGACTATCCCGGGTATGACGGGCGCATCCTGCCGTTTGCCGACGGCAGCCAGGATGCCGTGTATTCCAGCCACTGCCTGGAGCACATCCCGGACAACATCAAGGCGATCCAGGAATGGCACCGCGTGGTGAAGGTGGGCGGGCACATCATCACCGTGGTGCCGAGCGCGGCGCTGTACGAGCGCAAGCGGCGCGTGCCCTCCTACTGGAATGGCGATCACCGGCGGACCTATTCGCCCTCCTCCCTGCTGGCGGAGTTCGAGGCGGCGCTGGCGCCCAACTCCTATCGCGTGCGGCACTTGGCGGAGAACGATGCCAACTACCAGTACGGGCTGCCGCCCAACATGCACGCGGAAGGGTGCCATGAGATCGAGCTGGTGGTGGAGAAGATCGCGCCGCCGTTGTGGCGGTTGGGGGAGTGAGGAAGGAAGCGGTTCTTTTTTGAAAAAAAGAACCAAAAAACTTTTCTGGTTGGCGGTGGCTAGCCTGGGTGCAAGTCGGAAAAGTCTTTTTGCTTCTTTTTCTTCAGAAAAAGAAGATTCTTACTTGCCTTTAAAAATAGGCCGCCGCTTCTCCAGGAACGCCCTGGTTCCCTCCGCATGGTCCTCGCTGGTGGCGCACTGGGCGATGATCGCCTCTGCCGCCGCGAGGTCCCGGCGGGATTCGTCGCGGGCGAGTTCGGCCAAAGCGAGCTTGGCGCCCTTCTGCGTGAGCGGCGCGCCGGCGGCGATGCTGGCGATGTAGTCGGCGGCGAAGGCGTCGATCGCGTCGTCGGCCAGCAGGTGGTTGACCATGCCCAGGCGCAGGGCTTCTTCCGCGCTGTACTGCCGGGCGGTGAACATGATTTCCTTGGCGGTGGACAAGCCCACCAGCTCCACCAGGCGGCGCAGGCCTTCCACGGGGTAGCCGATGGAGAGCTTGGCGGCGGGGATGCCGAAGCGGGCGCGGTCGTTGGCCAGGCGCAGGTCGCAGCTGATGGCCAGCGCCATGCCGCCGCCGAGGCACCAGCCGCGGATGATGGCCACGGTGGGCTTGGAGACAGCGTGGACGGTGGCGCAGGCAGTGGAGAAGGCGCCGCCGCCGCGGGTGACGGGGCCTTCGGCGGATTCGAAGCGCGAGATGTCTGCCCCGGAGGCGAAGGCGCGGCGGCCGCTGCCTTCGAGGGTGAGGAGGCGCACTTCGGGATCGGCGTCGAAGGCCAGGGCGGCTTCGGTGATGGCCTGCCACATCGGGTTGGAGATGGCGTTGTGCCGGTCCGGGTTGTCGATGGTGATGGTGCCGACGGCACCCTTGCGTTCCGCGATGATCCTGCCGCCGCCGGTGGCCATGGTTTCGAGTCTCCGTGGGTCGGCCGCGATTATGCGTCGAGCAGGTGGCAGGCGGCGAGATGGCCGGGGGCCCCTTCGCGCAGGGTGGGGGTTTCCTGCTTGCAGCGCGGCATGGCGTGCGGGCAGCGCGTGTGGAAGGCGCAGCCGGGCGGCGGGCGGACGGGGCTGGGCACGTCGCCTTGCAGCAGCGTTTTCTTGCGCTTGAGGCGCGGGTTCGGCACCGGCACGGCGGCGAGCAGCGCCTGGGTGTACGGGTGCTGCGGGCGCAGGAACAGGTCTTGCTTGGTGGCGTGTTCCACGATGCGGCCGAGATACATCACGGCCACGCGGTGGCTGATGTGCTCCACCACGGCGAGGTCGTGGGCGATGAACAGGTAGGAGAGGCGGTGCTCGCGCTGCAAATCCATCAGCAGGTTGATCACCTGCGCCTGGATGGAGACATCGAGGGCCGAGACGGGTTCGTCCGCCACGATGAGGCGCGGGTTGAGCGACAGGGCGCGGGCGATGGACACGCGCTGGCGCTGGCCGCCGCTGAACTGGTGCGGGAAGTTGGCCATTTGCGCCTCGCGCAGGCCGACCTGGCGGAAGATCTCCGCCGTGCGGGCATCGGCCTCGGCACCGCTGGCGACGCCGTGGACCAGGAGGGGCTCGCGCACGATGGCGCCCGCGGTCATGCGTGGGTTGAGCGAGCTGAACGGGTCCTGGAAGACCATCTGCATCTGGCGGCGGAACGGGCGCATCTCCGCCTTGGAGAGCGTTGTCACGTCCGTGCCGCCCAGGCGGATGGTGCCGGCGGTGGGTTCGACCAGGCGCATCACGGTGCGCGCCACGGTGGACTTGCCGCAGCCGGATTCACCGACGAGGCCGAGGGTTTCGCCTTCGGCGATGCTGAAGCTGACGCCATCCACGGCATGCACCTGGCCGACGGTGCGGCGCAACAGGCCCTTGCGGATGGGGAAGTGCTTCTTGAGGTTTTCCACCTCGATCACGGGGGCAGTCATGGGGTGCCTCCGTAGAGGCGGGCGCTGTGCCAGCAGGCGGCCCAGTGGCCGGGCCGGTGCTCGCGGTAGTCCGGATAGGTGGCGCGGCAGGTGTCGTCGGCATGGGCGCAGCGTGGGGCGAAGGCGCAGCCCTGGGGCAGGGCGGAGAGGGCAGGGACCATGCCCGGGATTTCCTGCAGCCGTTCCACCGCCGGGCCGCCGCCGAGCACGGCGAGCTTGGGCACGGAGGCCATGAGGCCGTGGGTGTAGGGATGCAGCGGGTGATCGAACAGCTCCTCCACCGTGGCTTCCTCGATCTTGCGGCCGGCATACATCACCACCACGCGGTGCGCGGTCTCCGCCACCACGCCGAGGTCGTGGGTGATCAGGATCACGGCCGTGCCGCGATCTTCCTGCAGCTTCACGATCAGGTCGAGGATCTGCGCCTGGATCGTCACGTCCAGTGCCGTGGTGGGCTCGTCGGCGATCAGCACCTTGGGGTTGCAGGCCAGGGCCATGGCGATCATGGCGCGCTGGCGCATGCCGCCGGAAAGTTGGTGCGGGTATTCCTTCGCGCGCTGGGCGGGTTCGGGGATACGCACCTGGGTGAGCATCTCCACGGCGCGGGCATTGGCGTCGCTGGCGGTCACGTCCTGGTGCAGGCGGATGGCCTCGGCGATCTGGTCGCCGATGGTCAGAACCGGATTGAGGCTGGTCATCGGTTCCTGGAAGATCATCGCGATGTCGTTGCCGCGGACCTGGCGCATCTCCTCCTCGCTGATCGCCAGCAGGTCGCGGCCCTCCAGCTTCACGCTGCCGGCGTCGATGCGGCCGGGCGGGGTGGGGACGAGGCGCATGAGGGAGAGCGCGGTGATGGACTTGCCACAGCCGGATTCGCCGACGATGGCCAGCACCTCGCCGCGCCCGACCTCGAACGACACGTCGCTCACCGCCCGCACCAGGCCCTGGCGGGTGAAGAACAGGGTGCGCAGGCCTTCGACTTGAAGGATCGGTGCTTCGCTCATCCGCGTTGCCTCGGGTCGAGCAGGTCGCGCAGCGCGTCGCCCAGCAGGTTGGTGCCGAACACGGCGAGGCTGATGGCCAGGCCCGGGAAGATCACCAGCCAGGGCGCGCGGCGCATGTATTCGGCCGCCGATTCGCTCAGCATGCGGCCCCAGGAGGGGTGCGGCTCCGGCACGCCCAGGCCGAGGAAGGAGAGCGACGCTTCGGTCAGGATGGTGCTGCCGAGCTGCGCCGTGGCCAGCACGATCAGCGGGGCGATGGTGTTCGGCAGGATGTGGCGGATCGCCAGCCGCCATTCGCTCATGCCCGTGGCCTGCGCCGCTTCCACGAAGGCCAGCTCGCGCAGCGCCAGCGTGTTGGAGCGGATCACCCGCGCCACGGAGGGCACCAGCGGGATGGCAATCGCGATGATCGTGTTCTGCAGCGACGGCCCCATGGCGGCGGAGAACACCAGCGCCAGCACCAGCAGCGGCAGGGCCTGCATGATGTCCATCAGCCGCTGCACAATGAGGTCGAACCAGCCGCCCAGATAGCCGCTGGCCAGCCCAATGGCGACCCCGAACAGGCAGCCGAGGAAGGTGGAGCCGATGCCCACAGCCAGCGAGATCCGCGCGCCATAGACGATGCGGGCATAGACGTCGCGGCCCATGAAATCCGCCCCCATCACCCAGGTGCCGTCGGGTGCTGCGAGGGACACGCGCGGGTTGGTCGCCAGCGGGCTTTGCGTGGTGATCACATCCGCGAAGATCGCCGCCAGCACGAACACCGCCATGATCAGCGCGCCGATCGCACCCAGCGGATATTGCCGCACCAGGAACCACGCGTGGCTCCAGGCGCCGGTGGTGCTGGCCCCGGCGCGGTTCAGCTCCGCCTGGTAGGTGCCGCCTGCCATCGCCCTATCCGCCGTATTTGATGCGCGGGTCGAGCACGGCATAGAGCATGTCGACCACGAAGTTGACGACGACGACCACCACCGCGATGAGCATCACCAGGTTCTGCACGATCGGGTAGTCGCGCGCGCGGATCGCCTCCACCAGGAAGCGCGCCACGCCGGGAATGTTGAACACCGTCTCCGTCACGATCAGCCCGCCGATCAGGAACGCCGCCTCGATGCCGATCACGGTGACCACCGGCAGCAGCGCGTTGCGCAGGGCGTGGCGGTAGTTCACCGACTGGCGCGTGGCGCCCTTGGCTCGCGCGGTGCGGATGTAGTCCTGCCGCAGCACCTCCAGCATGGAAGACCGCGTGAGGCGCATCACCAGCGCCGAGGAGCGGAACCCCACCGCCGCGGCCGGCACGCTGAACAGGGCGAGCTGTTCCCAGAAGCCCGTGACGCGATCGCTGTAGATCGGCAGCGTGTCGAACCACGTCACGAAGGCCATCAGCACCAGCAGGCCGAGCCAGAACGAGGGCAGGGACAGTCCGGAGAGGCTCAGCACCCGCAGCGCGTAATCCGTCAGCGTGTTCTGCCGCACCGCGCTGATCACGCCCAGCGGCACGCCGATCAGCACGGAGAACACCAGCGCCATCACCGCAAGCTTGGCCGTGATCGGGATGCGCGGCGCAATCTCCTCCAGCGCGGGCTTCTCCGACACGTAGGAATAGCCGAGGTCGCCACGGGCGATGCCGCTGATCCACGCCACGTATTGCTGCGGCAGGGACAGATCGAGCCCCAACTCGCGCGCGATGCGCTGCTTCTCCGCCGGATCCACCATGCCGGCGGAATCGAACAGGATGTCCACGATGTTGCCCGGCACGATGCGCAGCAGGGTGAAGATGATCACCGAAATGCCGAACAGCGTCAGCAGCATCAGGCCGAAGCGGCGGACGAGATAGGCGCCCAAAAGACACTCCTAGAAGAAAGCATGTTCTTTTTTGAAAAAAAGAACCAAAAAACTTTTGTCCGTTTGCGCCCATGGATGCCCGTGGGCGCAAACGGATGAAGTCTTTTTTGCTTCTTTTTTCTTCAGAAAAAAGAAGGCCTTACTTGTTCAGCCAGACGTTCTCGAAGCGGTAGCGGTTGTAGGAGGCGTTGATGGCGGGCTTGAACCCCACAACCTCCGGGTGCCAGCACGTGCCGGAATGGTTGTGCATGATGATCGGCCGGGCCACGTCTTCCTGCAGCTGGCGGTCGATTTCCCACACCAGGCGCTTGCGCTTCTCCAGGTCGGTTTCCACCGACTGCGCCTCGAACATCTTCTCCAGCTCCGGGTTGCAGTACCCCGTCACGTTGCGCTCGCTCTTGCAGGAGTAGTTCTCGAAGAAGCTCTGGTCGGGGTCGTCGACGGAGTTGCCGGTCAGGTTCAGGCCCACGGCGTAGTCCTTGCGCGCCACCTTGCCGAACCACACGCCGGTTTCCACGATCTCCAGCTCGCCGTCGATGTAGATCTCCTTCAGGTGGTCGATCAGGATCACGGCGGGGTCGCGGTAGGCGGCGATGTTGCGGGTGGAGATCTTCACCGCCAGCCGCTTCTCCGGCCCGTAGCCGTGCTTTTCCATCAGTTTGCGGGCTTCGGCCCGGTTGGCCGCGATATCCGGCCCATAGCCCGCGATGGTCTCCAGCATGGCCTGCGGCATGCCCCACACGCCCTGCGGCTGCGGCAGCATGGTGCCGCCGACGGACGCCTCGCCCTCGGCGATGATGGTGTTGAACGCCTTGCGGTCCAGCGAGAGCGCCATGGCGCGGCGCAGGTCGGCGTTGTCGAAGGGCGGCTTGTCGCGGTTCACGATCAGGTTGGTGGAGACGTTCACCGGCCCCATGTGGCAGATCGCCCGCGGCGCCTGCGACTTGACGTCGCGCAGCACCTGCTGGGTCACCTCGGTGGGGAAGGTCATGTCCAGCCGGCCGGAGATGAAGGCCAGCATCGCGGTGGAGCGGTTGGTGATGATGGGCATCTCCACGCCGTCCAGATACGGCCGGCCGGGCTTCCAGTACTCCGCGTTGCGGGTCAGGCGGATCATCTCGTTCTGCTTGAATTCCGCCAGCTTGAACGGCCCGGTGCCGATCGGCCGCGTGCGCATCCCGGCGGCGTTCACGTGGCACGGGTACATCGGCGTGTAGCCGGAGGCGAGCAGGTTCAGCAGGGAGGGCTGCGGCCGGCCGAGCTTCAGCGTTACCTCATGGTCGCCGTTCGGCACCACGTCCAGCACGTTGTCGTACAGCGCGCGGCGCGGGTTGGTGCGCAGCTTGTCCTCCTTCTTGCCCTGCACGAGATCGAAGGTGCACTTCACGTCCGCCGCGGTGAACGGCTTGCCGTCGTGCCACTTCACGCCCGGCTGCAGGGTGAAGGTGAGGGATTTGCCGCCATCGCTCCAGGCCCATTTGGTGGCCAGCTCGGGGATGATGGTGTCGAAGGAATCCAGCTCCTTCGAATGGTCGTACATCACCAGGTTGTTGTAGAGCCCCATGAAGGGGGCGTTCACCGAGAAGGTGGCACCCTCGTGGATGGAGGCGCTGGGCGGGTTGTCGCGCTGGTACATGCGCAGGATGCCCCCGCGCTTTGGCTCCTGCGCCTGAGCGACGGTTGTGGCGGCGACTCCTGACAGGGTCAGGGCGCACGCAAGCAGCGCGGCGTGGCGTCGTTGCATAGGGCTTCCTCCCAAGGATGACGCCTGGGCCTGCCTTTCGGGCGGCATGGCGCTTCTGTTACGTGCCGCTTAACATGAATGCCGAGACATGCAAATGCGGATCCGGTCCGCCATTGGCAGGTGCCGGCGGCTTTGCGACCATGTCCGCACCAGCACGGGGAAGCGCCATGACCGCCGAACTCGCCGCCTTCGCGCGCGCCCACATCGCCCCGCGCGACCTGCTTGCCAGCCCGAGCCTGCCGCCCGATCTCTGGGCCGCCATGGCCGCTTCCGGGCTGTTCCGCATCGGCCTGCCCGCGGAGCATGGCGGCGACGGCGGCAGCTACGCCGATATCGCCGCGGCCGAGCGCGTGCTGGTGGAAGAGGGCGGATCCACCGGCCTCGCCGGCATCTGGGCCAGCCACCAGATGGTGCCGCGCTGGTTCCTGGTCGGCTTCGGCACTCCGGCGCAGCAGGCGCGCTGGCTGCCCGGCTTCGCCAGCGGCGAACTGACCGCGGGCGTGGCGATCTCGGAGCCCAAGGTGGGCGCGCACCCCAAGCTGCTCGGCACCACCGCCACGCGGGACGGCGACGATTGGGTGCTGGACGGGGAGAAATCCTACGTCACCAACGGCAACCTCGCCGGGCTCTACATGGTGCTGGCCATCACCGCGATGCAGGGCGAGCGCAAGCGCTACTCCTTCTTCCTGGTGCCGCGCGATGCGCCGGGGCTGGAGGTGGTGGAGGCTGAAACGCCCGCCTCCATGTGGCCCGTTGGCCATGTCGCCCTGCGCTTCAGGGGTTGCCGAGTGCCGGCGGATGCGCTGGTCGGCCCGCAGGACGGTGCCTACGAGGCCATCGCGCTGCCGTTCCGCGATGCAGAGGACGCCATCGGCACCTCCAGCCAAGCCGGCAACCTGCCGGGGATCGTCCGCCTGCTGGCCGCCGAACTGCCCACCCCCGCGCCGGAGGAGGCGGTGGCCGAACTCGGCGCGCTCGCCGGCCTCGCCGCCCTGGTCGCCCCCGCGGCCGCTGCCCTGGCCCGGTCGGTGGACCAACGCGCCTGGGGCGGCACGGAGGCGCAAGCCCTTCTGATCGGCCTGCGCCAGCACGCCGCCCACTTCCACGCCCGCGCCACCGCGTTCCGGGATGCCCATGCCGCGCGGCGTGATGCGAAGCTGGATGCGCGGCTGCACAGCATCCAGACCTCGCTTTCCGTCGCGCGCGGGCCGCGGGCGATCCGGATGGCACGGCTGGGGGAGAGTGTGCTGGCCTTGGCCCACCAGATCGGCCGCTAGGTCAGTTCTTTCGCAATAAAATTGTCTAAAAATTATCTCTATGCGTCTAAATTACGAATATAGCGATTCCACACGTATACGGTTTGAGGATTGAAATTATTTGGATACGCGTGCAGTCTGCTTCTGCATCATGATGCCGTATCCGAACCTCAATTCCAGGTTTCCACTGCGGCGCGGGTAGGGCTCCTTGTGAGGGTTTGCGGCGATGGCCTCGGCTCCAAGAATCTCGGTGTCCAACGACAGTGCGACTGAAGGGTCAACTCTTTCCTTCAGGGTCTCGCTGAGCGCAAAGGCCGACCGGGACGTCACCATCTTCTTTGCGACCTATCCGATATCAGCGAACGCGAACGGTGACTCTGACTACAGAGGCACCGTCTCGTCCTCCATCACGATCAAGAAAGGTAAGACATCAGGCACGATCGACATACGGACCAACGAGGACGACAAGCCGGAAGCCGACGAGACCTTCGAGCTTCGCCTCAGCAACCCCAGCTACGGCACGATCGACGACGGCCGGGCCACCGGGACCATCCGCAACGACGACGTGGCGCCCAGGATCTCGATCGCCAACGACAGCGCCACCGAGGGCCAGCCGCTCTCCTTCAGGGTCACCCTGGACCAGGCCGCGGACCGGGACATCACGCTGGACTATGCCACCTATATCGGCACGGCAAACCGCGACGGGGACCGGGACTACGTGGGAACGACGGGCAGCCAGCTGGTGATTCGCCGGGGCGCGCGCAGCGGCACGATCGAGATCAGGACCACTGACGACGACAAGCCTGAGGAGGACGAGACCTTCGAGGTTCGCCTCGGCAATCCCAGCTACGGCACGATCGACGACGGCCGGGCCACCGGGACCATCCGCAACGACGACGTGGCGCCGAGGATCTCGATCGCCAACGCGGGCGCCACCGAGGGCCAGCCGCTCTCCTTCCGGGTCACCCTGGACCGGGCCGCGGACCGGGACATCACGCTGGACTATGCCACCTATATCGGCACGGCAAACCGCGACGGGGACCG
>JBIKOJ010000181.1:0-10997 GCA_044358135.1 Acetobacteraceae bacterium
GGATGGGGGCGCAGGCCGCGGCCCGGGCCGGGGCCGAACATGTAGAGCCGGCGGATGCGCAGGGCGATGTGGGTGCCATCGGTGGGCAGACGGATCTGTAGCGTGCGCTCGCCCATGATGTAGGGCAGAAGCTCCTCCGGCAGGGGTTCGTCGCCGTGGCGTTGGGCGGCGTGCCAGGTGCGGGCCATGCGCTCCAGCCGGCCGAGCAGCATGAGCAACACGGCCAGAACCACCCCATCGACGAAGGACGCAGCTCTCCTGTCCGCTTCCAGCGCGGTGCGCAGGCCTGCGAAGATCGCGGCCAGGGAGGGGGGAGGAGGTGCCATTCGGGTGTTTTATCTAACTGACGGATGGATGGCAAGGGTATTTTTTCTAGGGTGGTGGATTCTTTTCTGAGCGCGGGAGAGGAAGCAAGGAAGCCTTCTTTTTCTGAAGAAAAAGAAGCAAAAAGACTTCATTTGTTTGCGCCCGGAGGCGCCTCGTTCCCCTGGTTGAGAAACGAGGCCGCACGAAGCGCAAAATCATAAAAGTTTTTTGGTTCTTTTTTTCAAAAAAGAACATTCTTTCTTATGCCTTGTCTTTTGCCACCAGAGCGGCAAAGGCCGCGAACCAGAGCAAAGTCACGGGGACGGCGGCGGCCTGGAGGGCGGCGGCTTCCGGCAGGGCGAGGCGCAGGGTGGTGGCGAGGAAGAGTGCGCCGCTGGCCAGCCCCCCGGCGCCGAGCCAGCGGTGGCCGGTGCGCAAGAGGAAGGTGCCGAGGCCGAGCAGCCAGAGGCCGCTGGTGAGCTGGACGCCGAGCAGTTCGCCGACCGCGCCGGCATAGGCGTTGAGGGCGGTGAAGCTGGCTTCGAGCATGGCGCGGCCGGCGGCGTCGGCGTTGGCGTGCTGGGCGGCCAGGACGGGCATGGCGGAAAGCCAGCGGACGATGCCGAGCATCTTGAGGATGCCCGCGGCGGCGCCGAAAAAGGCCAGCGCGTCGGCGTGCCAGCCGCCCTGCCCTTTTGCTTCCATCCAGCCACGCAGGGCGAAGGCGAGCGGGACGAGGGCGAGCGAGACCAGGAGGTAGGCGGTGTAGCCGAGTTGCACGGCGCCGGGATGGGCGTGGATGAGGGGCAGGATCTCGGCGGCAGGCAGGCGCAGGCTGCCGGGCCAGCCGATGGCCTGGCCGAGCACGACCATGGGCACGGCGAAGAGGGCGGGCTGGAGGGCGAGGAGAGCGGCGAAGGCGGGGCGGGAGGGGGCGGACATGGATGGGCTTCCTGGGTGAGATATGCCCCTTCCTGGGCCGGCGCGGGCTGGAACGGAATTCGCCAATGCTGTGGCTTTGCCATACATTTTCGTATGGCCCGTGATCCCGACTGGACGCTGATCCGATCCTTCCTGGCGGTGCTGCGCGACGGCAGCCTTTCCGCGGCGGCACGGCGGTTGCGGCTGGCGCAGCCGACGCTGGGGCGGCATATCGCCGCGCTTGAGGAGGATTTGGGCCTGGCGCTGTTCACCCGCGCGCCGGCCGGGCTGGTGCCGACGGCCGCCGCGCTGGCGATGCGGCCGATGGCCGAGGCGATGGAACAGGCGGCCGCCGCCTTGCTGCGCGCGGCGGAGGGGGCGGACGACCCGGCGCGCGGCACGGTGCGGATCACCGCCAGCGAGGTGATGGGGGCGCAGGTGCTTCCGCCGATCCTGGCCGAGTTGCAGCGGCGGCACCCCGGGCTGGTGCTGGAGCTGGCGCTGGAGAACCGGGCCGGCGACCTGCTGCGGCGGGATGCGGATATCGCGGTGCGGATGTTCCGGCCCCGGCAGGAGGCGCTGCTGGCGCGGCGAATCGGGCGCGTGGGGCTGGGGCTGTATGCCCACCGGGATTACCTGGCGCGGCATGGGGTGCCGGGCTCGGTGGCCGATCTGCCGCGGTTTCATGTGATCGGGTTCGACCGGGACGACGGCTCGGCCCGGGCGGTGGCGGCGGGAACGCTGCCGATCGACCGGACGCTGTTCCGCGTGCGCAGCGACAGCGACCTGGCACAGGCGGCGCTGCTGCGGGCGGGTCTGGGGATCGGGGCGATGCAGCACCGGCTGGCGGCGGAGTTGCCGGAACTTTTGCCCGTGTTGGCCGCGGAGGTGCAGCTGGGCCTGGAGATGTGGCTGGCGATGCACGAGGACCAGCGCGGGAATGCCGCGGTGCGGGCGGCGTTCGAGGTGTTGGGGGAGGGGTTGGGGGCGTGGGTGGGGAGATGACGGCCCTTCGTTTCCTCAGCAACGGATGGGCTTGGCGCCGGTCCGGTCCCCGGTGCCTGCGGATCGCGAGGAAATCTGCGCCAGGCAGGCGAGCCGATCGGTCACACGGCCGCCAAGGCTTTGGCGATCTTGGCCAGGGAGTCGGCGATCGCAGCGACGGTTCCGGCGACCGCAGCGATCTGGCGCAGCCGGTCCAGATCGTCCTTGAGCCGGAGGTTGACGACTTCGATCCTGGTCCCGAGGTTGCGGGCCGTGGCCGAGTTGCTGATGGCGAAGAACGTGGCGAGGCCGAGGACCTGGAAAGCGTCCATGGTTTCGGACAGCGCGGCGCTGAGATAGGCACGTTTCTCGCGCTCCTCCTTCGACAGTTCGCGCCTCTCGTCGAAGGCTTCCTGGTCGATTTGGTCGATCATGCTCACGATCGATTCCTGGAGCTGCGCGAGCCGCGCACGGGTGGCGGATGCGGCGGCAACAATGTCGTTGATCTCGGCGGTCATGGATGGCCTCCTGATGTGGAACGGTGGCAGACCGGACCGAACGGCCGGATCGGGCACCGGACAACGTGTCTGCAGGGTGGTTCGGGGCTGGCCCCTGGGACTGGGCGAGGGCGCGGCGGAGCGGTGGCCGACCGCCAATCAGGTCGGCTGCCGCTCTAGCGGGCGGATTTCGCGAAGTCGTCCTGGGCCTTGCGAAATGCCTCGATCTGCTCGACCAGCGTCTCGGCGCGGGCGGCGAAGAGGTCGATTGCAGCAATGACCTCGGCCATTGACACGCTGTCCCCCTTCAAGGCCAACGCGAGCTTTGTGTGCGCCTCGGCCATGTTCGCGAAGACCTGGGAGTTGCCGGCGCGGAGCTGGGTGTCCAGCCCCGCCGCGGCCTGAATGGCGCGATCGAGGCGCTTGGCATCGCGGGGCTGGGCGCGATGGGCATCCAGGGCCGCCCTCGCCTGGTTGAAGAGTGTCGTGTGGCTGCTGTCGTTGGCGCCCTTGGCGGCTTGGGTTGCCGCCTCCCCCGCAGCGCGGATGATGGGGTCAGCCTCCGTCGTGGCTTGGCGCAGGGCCGCGACCTGCATGGCCTCGATGGCCGCTGTGGCGATCGAGGAGAAGATGCCGACCGCCGGCTGGATCAGGGCCGCCGGATTGGGATCCGCGGCGGTGGACTTGTTCAGTCTGCGCAGCGTCCCGTTCAGGCTGACGAGGCTGTTGCCCGTGCTGGAGAGGCTGGTGCCGACCTTGGCGGCAGTGTCGGCGTTCATGATCGCCTGGAGGTTGCCGGCATAGGCGACGAGGCCGCTGAGTACCGCGCCGAGCTCGCTGGGCGGCGGCACCAGGGGAACGGTGGCGCCGTTGCGGTCACGGACATCGATCCGACAACCGGTGGACCCTACCAGGCAGGTGCCGGAGGCCAAACCCACCTGCTTTTCGCCGCGCAGGATCTCCTGTTTGGTGCGGGCGACCTCGGTTGCGACCGCCTCGGCCTCCAGGGCGCGGAAGGCGTCCCTGGCCGTTGTGGTGGCGCCGGCGAACCGGTCCACAGGAGCCTTGTAGCTCCCTGGAGCGCAGGCGGCGAGGCTGGCGGAAAGGAGTGCGGCGATCGCCCGGGCGGCATTTCGGCCCAGCGGTGATGCACGGCGAATGACTAGGGGCTGTTGCTGCATAAGCGCCTCCATTTCTGGAACGACGCTAATTCGCAATCGATCTGATTGTCAAACGTTTTTTGTATGCCGGGGTTCAGGCCGCCGCGGAAGGCGGGCACATGGACAGGGCCTCGGCCGCCAGCGGGAACGCGAAGCACTCTCCCAAGAATGTTCGTTGGGTTCTCTCTGGAGAGGGTCTGATTGGTTTATTTAGAAATGTCACCGCATTACCCCTCCCGACACGAGGGGAGCGCAACCGAATGATGGTCAACAGCCCTTTCGGCGGCGGCAGGAAAGCACGTTTCACAAAGAGGTAGGCAGACGCAGGGGCGGAATAGTCTCCGTTTGTCTGCCTGTTTGTGAAAATGCCCGGCGTAGCGGTGCTTCGGATCAGCCGCGGATCAGCGTGCCGTAGCCGCCTTCGGTGAAGAGTTCGAGCAGGCAGGCATGGGGTTGGCGGCCATCGAGGATGACGGCGCCCTTGACGCCGCGCTGGACGGCATCGACGCAGTTTTCGACCTTGGGGATCATGCCGCCGGTGATGGTGCCGTCTTCCAGGCGGGCGCGGACGTCGGCCAGGGTCATCTCGGGGATCAGGGTCTTCTGCTTGTCGAGCACGCCGGGGACGTCGGTGAGCATCAGCAGGCGCATGGCGCCCAGGGCGCCGGCGACGGCGCCGGCCACCGTGTCGGCGTTGATGTTGTAGGTCTGGCCGTCGCGGCCGACGCCGACCGGGGAGATGACCGGGATGAGGCCGGCGCCGGTCAGCGCATGGATGACGCGGACATCGACGTGGGAGGGGTCGCCGACGAAGCCGAGGTCGATTTCCTCGGTGGCGCCGGTTTCGGGGTTCTTGCGGGTGCGCTTGGCCTTCTCGGCGGTAATGAGGCCGCCATCCTTGCCCGAGATCCCGACGGCGAGGGCGCCGGCGCGGTTGATGAGGCCGGCTACGTGCTTGTTGACGGTGCCGGCGAGGACCATTTCGACCACGTCCATGGTGGCCTGGTCGGTGACGCGCAGGCCGTCGATGAAGCTGGACTTCACGTCCAGCCGCTTGAGCATGGCGTTGATCTGCGGGCCGCCGCCGTGGACGACGACGGGGTTGATGCCGACCTGCTTGAGGAGCGCGATGTCGCTGCCGAACATCTCGGCCAGGTGTTCCTCGCCCATGGCGTGGCCGCCGTATTTCACCACGATGGTGGCGCCGGCATAGCGGCGCAGGAAGGGCAGCGCGTGGGCGAGGGTGCGCGCCTGCTCCTCGGCGCTGCGCTGGGCTGGGTCGGTCATGCTGGCGTCCTCTTGCGGGCGGATTCGGCGGGCCTTGTGGGGCGGAGTTCGGGCGGGGTCAAGGCGGGGCGGCGTGCGCCGGGGCTGCTGTGGGAAAGCAAGGAAGAAAGGGGCCACAGAGGCACAGAGACACAGAGGAGCAAGGCAAGGGAGGGGCTTCCGGCGGTATCGCGGGGGATTGGGTGGTCACCGCATCTATTCGGAAAAGTCTTTTTGCTTCTTTTTCTTCAGAAAAAGAAGACGCTTACTCTTCCGCGAGGCCGGCCAGTTCGGCGCGGAGTTCGGGGATGCCGAGGCCGGTTTCGCTGCTGGTGGTGGCGATCTCCGGGTAGGCGGCGGGGTGTTTGCGGGCCAGGGCCTGGACTTCTTCCTGCTTGCGTTCCAGGGCGCCGGGCTTGGGGCCGTCGGCCTTGGTGAGGACGAGCTGGTAGGTGACGGCGGCGCGATCGAGCAGGTCCATCACGGCGAGGTCGGATTCCTTGATCTCGATGCGGGAATCGAGCAGCAGGATGACGCGGCGCAGGGTGGGGCGGCCGCGCAGGTATTCGAACATCAGGCCCTGCCAATCCTCCTTCACGCTGCGTTCGGCCTGGGCGTAGCCGTAGCCCGGCATGTCCACCAGCACGAGGCGGCCGGACAGGTCGAAGAAGTTCAGCTGCTTGGTACGGCCGGGGGTGTTGGAGGCGCGGGCGAGGCTGTTGCGGCCGGTGAGCGCGTTCACCAGCGTGGACTTGCCGACGTTGGAGCGGCCGGCGAAGGCGATTTCGGGCAGCAGGGCGGGTGGCAGCTTTTCCAGCTGCTGGGCGGCGAAGAAGAACTGGCAGTCGCCCGCGAAGAGGAGGCGGCCGGCTTCGATGCGGGCGGCTTCCTCTTCGGGGGTGCGGGTGGCTGAAATCACGCGCGGGCTGCCCCGGGCTTCTCGAGCGTGGTCTGGCGCATGATGAGCCACTGCTGCCCGATGGTGAGGAGGTTGTTCCAGGTCCAGTAGATGACCAGGCCGGCGGGGAAGGAGGCCAGCATGAAGGTGAAGAGCACCGGCATCCAGGCGAAGATCTTGGCCTGCACCGGGTCGGGCGGGGCGGGGTTCAGCTTCATCTGCGCCCACATCGTGACGCCCATGATGAGCGGCCAGACGCCGAGGTGGAGGAAGTGGCTGTACTGGCCGGGATCGAAGGGCAGCAGGCCGAAGAGGTTGAAGATGTTGGTGGGGTCGATCGCCGAGAGATCCTTGATCCAGCCAAAGAAGGGGGCGTGGCGCATCTCGATGGTGGTGAAGATCACCTTGTAGAGGGCGAAGAAGACCGGGATCTGGATGATGATGGGCAGGCAGCCGGAGGCGGGGTTCACCTTCTCCGTCTTGTACATCTCCATCATCGCCTGCTGGAGCTTCTGCGGCTCTTCCTTGTACTGCTCGCGCAGCGCGGTCATTTTCGGGGCGAGGAGCTTCATCTTGCTCATCGACCGGTAGGATTTGTTGGCGAGCGGGAAGAAGGCGAGCTTGATGACGAGGGTGAAGACCAGGATGGCGACGCCGAAATTGCCGGTCATCTGGAACAGCCAGTCGATCGAGTAGAAGAACGGCTTGGTGATGTAGAAGAACCAGCCCCAATCCACGGCGTAGCTGAACCACTTCACGTCGAGCGTGTCTTCGTAGCGATCGAGAACGTGGACTTCCTTGGCGCCGGCGAAGGCGCGCCAGGTGGCGGTGGCGGTGCCGCCGGCGGGGGCGGCGACGGCGTCCTTGGCGACGAAATCGACCTGGAAGCGGTCCGCACCGGCTTCCTTGATGTGGCGGACGGCGGCGAGGTTGGCGGCCTTCTGGTCCGGGATGATGGCGGTGAGCCAGTATTTGTCGGTGAAGCCGAGCCAGCCGCCGGTGGAGGCCTGTTCCAGGGCGACGCCGGCCTTCTTCTCGCCGTCGGACTTGGCGGTGTCGTAGGTGACTTCCTTGAGGCGGGAATCGAGGATGCCGAGCATGCCCTCGTGCAGGATGTAGTAGCCCTCGGTGGTGGGCTTGGTGTCGCGGCGGATGCGCGCCCAGGGGTGCAGGGCGACGGGGGCGCCGGTGGCGTTCTGCACGCGCTGGGTGAGGGTGAACATGTAGTCGGCGTCGAGCCCGACCTCGATCTCGAAGGTGAGGCCCTCGCCGTTGTTCCAGGTGAGGATGGCCGGCGTGGTGGGGGTGACGGTGCCGGTGCCGGCCCAAAGCGTGTCGCTGTCGGGCAGCTTGGCGGTGGTGCCGGGGTCGGCGGACCAGCCGACCTGGATGTAGTAGGGGTCTTTCTCCGAGCGCGGCTCCAGCAGGCGGACCTGCGGGGCGGTGGGGGCGACGGAGGTGCGGTAGCCCTTCAGCACCAGGTCGTCGATGCGGGCGCCGAGGAGGGAGATGCTGCCCTGGACGCGGGCGCCATCGATCGCCAGGCGCGGGACTTCGCGCGGCACGGTGGTGGCGGTGGCGGCGGCGGGGCCGGCGGGGGTGGCCGTGAGGGATTGGCCCTGGGGAGCGGCGGGGGCTGCGGGCGTGCCGGCGGTTTGCGCGGGCGGGGGCAGCACGGGCTTGGGCGCCGGCATGATCAGCTGGAAGCCGAGCAGGATCATCACCGAGATGGCGATCGCCAGGAAAAGTCGCTTCTGGTCCATCAGGCGGGCGTTCCAGCTTGGCGGTGGGTGGAGTTCTCAGGCACGGGCGGCAGGTCGAGGCCGCCGGGGTGCCAGGGATTGCAGCGCAGGATGCGCCTGGTGGCCAGGGCGGTGCCGCGCAGGGCGCCGTGCGAGGCCAGGACGGCGCAGGCGTAGTGGCTGCAGGAGGGCTCGAAGCGGCAATGGGCGCCGATGAAGGGGCGCAGGGTCCATTGGTAGGTGCGCACGGCGCCGGTGAGGAGAAGTGCTGCGGGGGTCATGGCACGCCGGCCTTCTTGAGCGCGCGGCGCAGATCGTCCTGCAACTCGGCGAAGGGGCGGGCGCGGGTGGTGTCGCGTCCGATCAGGACGAGATCGAAGCCGATGGCCGGGGCTTCAGCCAAGGCGAGGCGGGCGGCCTCCTTGAGGCGGCGGCGGGTGCGGTTTCGCACCACGGCGTTGCCGACCTTCTTGGTGACGGTGAAGCCAAGGCGCATGGGCCCCTGGTCCTCCCGCGGGAGGGCCTGGAGCACGAGGCCGTGCACGGCGGCGCGGCGGCCCTTGGCAGCCGCGGCAAGGAATTCCGCGCGCCTTGTGAGGCGGTGCGGCTTGCGGGCCTGAGAGTTGCCGGTAGCGTGCGGAGCCGGCGCCATGGTCGCCTCCGCGAACGGGATGGGCGGGCGGTGGGAAGCCGGGCCGGTCAGGCCGACAGCTTCGAACGGCCCTTGGCGCGGCGGTTGGCCAGGACCTTGCGGCCGCCGACAGTGGCCATGCGGGTGCGGAAGCCATGGCGGTGCTTGCGGACCAGCTTGGACGGTTGATAGGTGCGCTTCACGACAGTCTCCGATCTCGCCTAGGTCTGCCGGCCGTGCCCGGGTATGGTCGGGGGGTCAAGCAGGTGGGGCGGGACCTCGGCTGGAGGTCCCGTTGCAGGGGGCGGCTTATAGGGGGTGGCCGGTTGAGCCGTCAACCGCGGGCGTGCGGTGTCACGCCGGGCGGGATGCGATGTCGTATCCGGGAATGGAAGGGTTGGCGATGCGCAGGCTGCTGCCGCTGCTGGGATTGGTTGGGCTGCTCGCGCTCGTCTGGGCGATGGGGTGGCATGAGGCGTTGAGCTGGGAAGGGCTGGCGGCGCGGCGGGCGGCGCTGGCGGAGCTGGTGGCGGCGCGGCCGGTGGCGGCGGCGCTGGGATATGTGGCGGTGTATGCGGCGGCGGTGGCGGTCTCGATCCCGGGGGCGGCGGTGATCACGGCCTCGGGCGGGTTGCTGTTCGGCATCGGGGTGGGGGCGGCGCTGGCGGTGACCGGGGCCTCGCTGGGGGCGGTGGGGCTCTACTTGGCGGCGCGGACGGCGCTGGGGCCGGTGCTGGCGCGCAAGGCGGGGCCGTGGCTGGACCGGCTGCGGCCGGGGTTGGAGCGGGACGGGTTCCATGTGCTGCTGGCGCTGCGGCTGATCCCGCTGGTGCCGTTCGCGCTGCTGAACCTGGTGTGCGCGCTGGTGGGGATGCGGCTGGGGCCGTTCGTGGCGGCGACGGTGCTGGGGATCATCCCCGGCGCGGTCGTGTTCGCCTCCATCGGGGCGGGGCTGGGGCATGTGCTGGAGGCCGGGCAGACGCCGGATCTGTCGGTGGTGGTCTCCTGGCCGGTGCTGGGGCCGCTGCTGGGCTTGGCGGTGCTGGCGATGCTGCCGCCGGCGTGGAAGTGGTGGAGGGCGCGGCATGGCTGATTTCGACATTGCGGTGATCGGGGCCGGGGCCGCGGGGCTGTCGGTGACGGCGGTGGCAGCGCAGCTGGGGTTGCGGGTGGCGCTGGTGGAGCGCGGGCGGAGGGGGGGGGATTGCCTCAACACCGGCTGCGTGCCGAGCAAGGCGCTGCTGGCGAGTGCCCATGCAGTGCGCGCGGCACGGGCGGCGGGGGTGCTGGGGATCCGCATCGCCGAGCCGGAGGTGGATTGGGCGGCGGTGCAGGCGCATGTGCACGGGGTGATCGCGGCGATCGCGCCGATGGACAGCGTGGCGCGGTTCACGGCGCTGGGGGCCACGGTGCTGCAGGGGCATGCACGCTTCGTGGCGCGCGATGCGCTGGAGGTGGCGCTGCCCGAGGGCATTCGGCGGATCACGGCCAAGCGGATCGTGGTGGCGGCCGGCGGGCGGGCGGCGATCCCGGAGGTGCCGGGGCTGGCCGAAGTGGGGTTTCACACGCATGAGACGATCTTCGAGGTGACGCCGAAGCCCACGCACCTGCTGATCCTGGGCGGCGGGCCGATCGGGCTGGAGATGGCGCAGGCCCATGCCGCGCTGGGCTGCCGGGTGACGCTGATGCAGCGGCGGACGATCGCGCCGCAGGACGATCCGGAGCTGGTGGCCGGGCTGCGCACGGCGCTGGCGGCGGATGGGATCGATCTGCTGGAGGGGGTGGAGGTGGCGCGAGTGGAGCCAGGCCCGACCCTGGTGCTGTCCGACGGGCGGCGCGTGGCGGGCAGCCATCTGCTGGTGGCGGCGGGGCGGGTGCCGAACCTCGATGGGCTCGGGCTGGAGGCGGGCGGGGTGACGGCCTCCGCGCGTGGGATCGCCACCGATGCCGGACTGCGCAGCGTGAGCAACCGGCGCGTGTTCGCGGCGGGCGACATCGCCGACCCCGTGGGGATCGGGCCGCGGCTGTTCACCCATGTGGGCAGCTACCATGCGGGGATCGTGGTGCGGCGGGCGATCTTCCGGCTGCCGGCCAAGCTGGACTACGCCGCCCTGCCCCGCGTGACCTACACCGACCCGGAACTGGCGCAGGTCGGCCTGACGGAGGCGGAGGCGCGGGCGGCGGGGCACACGGATCTGCGCATCCTGCGCTGGCCGCTGGCGGAGAACGACCGGGCCCAGGCGGAGCGGCGCACCGAGGGGCTGGCCAAGATCGTGGCGACGCCGGGTGGCCGCGTTCTCGGCGCGGGGTTCCTGGCGCCCCATGCCGGGGAGATGCTGGGCGCCTGGACGCTGGCGATCGCGCAGGGGATCAAGCTTTCGGCGCTCGCCGGGATGATCGTGCCGTATCCCACGCGGTCGGAAGCGGGCAAGCGGGCGGCGGGCAGCTTCTTCGTGCCCAAGCTGTTCGCGGCCGGCACGAAGCGGCTGGTGGGATGGCTGGCGAAGCTGCCGTAACGCGCCTCAGGTAACGGTTGCACTCCCGGGAGTGCGGCCCGATCATCGCGGCATGATCCCGATCGAGAGCGAGCGG
>JBIKOJ010000022.1:0-35870 GCA_044358135.1 Acetobacteraceae bacterium
CACCCTGATCGAGCGCTACGACCGCCCAGACACGCTGTTCTACCTGGACCCGCCCTACTGGGGGAATGAAGGCGACTACGGCCCGGGCCTGTTCACCCGCGCCGACTTCCAGGCCCTGGCTGACCAGCTGCAGAGCATCCGCGGGCGCTTCGTGCTCTCCATCAACGACGCCCCTGGCGTGCGCGAGCTGTTCCCAGGCTTACCGATGGAGGAGGTGCACGTCGCCTATTCCATCAGCCGCGGGGCAAAGGGCCGAAAGCGATGGCAAGAGCTGATCATCAGCGATGGAAAGGGGGATTGAGGGGCACCCGAGAAGGCGCTTAAAGCCTCCTTAATGCCCCCCCGTGGATGGCCAGCAGGGTTTCGGATTCAGATGGCGAGCCTTCCGAAACTCGCTGGCCGGCTACACCGATGCCAGCAAACGGACAAAAGTTTTTTGGTTCTTTTTTTCAAAAAAGAACATGCTTCCTTTCCTGAAGGACCACCGCATGCCCCTGATCGAACTCTGCGTCGAAGGCATCGACAACGCCATCACCGCCGCGGAAGCGGGTGCCGACCGCATCGAGCTCTGCGCCGCCCTGATCGAAGGCGGCATCACCCCCAGCCTCGCCACCATCCGCCAGACGGTCGCCGCCGTGCGCGTCCCCGTCATGGTCATGGTCCGCCCCCGCGGCGGCGACTTCCTCTATTCCCAGCGCGAATTCGAAACCATGCGCGCCGATATCGAAGCCATCCGCGAAACCGGCGCCGCTGGCGTCGTCTTCGGCTGCCTCACCCCGGATGGCGCCATCGACGAACCCCGCACCAAGGCCCTCGCCGAAGCCGCCGGCCCACTCGACACCACCGTGCATCGCGCCTTCGACATGACAGCCGATGCCGCCGAAGCCCTGGAAGCCCTGATCCGCTGCGGCGTGAAGCGCGTGCTCACCAGCGGCCAGCGCCCCCGCGGCATCGACGGCGCCCCCCTGCTGGCCCAACTCGTCCAACAGGCCGCCGGCCGCATCATCATCCTCGGCTGCGGCGACCTCGATGAAGCCACCATCGGCGAAGTCCGCCGCACCGCGAACCTCTCCGAACTCCACTTCTCCGCCCCCACCACGATCCCGAGCGCCATGCGCTACCGCAACCCGGCTCTCGCCATGGGCGGCGACGACGCCGATCGCGAATACCGCCACACGGTCACCGACCCCGCCCGCGTCCGCCGCATGATCGCGGCGGCAAAAGCCTAGAAATCCATCAGGCTCTCGGGGTCCACCTCGGTCCCGAGCTGGAACAGCAGGTCGCCCGGCTCCACCATCGGCCGCACCCGTTCCACCACCAGCAGCCCATCCCGGGGGAAGCGCACCTCCACCCCGGGGCTGCCCAGCGCCGTCACCGGCCAGATCGTGCCCGCCAGATCCCCCGCCCGCACCGTCTCGCCAATCCGCCGCGCCGGCTCGAACAGGCCCGGCACCTCCGCCATCGGCGCGCTCCCGGAGCCCGCCAGACGCAGAAACCGCGTCTCCCCGTCCGGCGGCACCCCGGCATCGCGAATGCCGGCATGCGCCAGCAGCCGCTCCAGGCACGCCCCGGCCAGGTTCTTCAACGCCACGTCCAGCGAGGCCCCACCACCGAACTCGGCCGAGACCATCACCACCCCACGCCGGTCGCATTCCGCCGTCATGGAGCCATAGGCCCCGGTCCCCGCCGCAATCACCGTGAACGGCGCCCCGAACGCCCGCGCCGCCGCGATCTTGCGCCGCCGGAACGCCACATCCCCGCCCCAGTGCAGATAGGCGCACGGCAGATACCGCCCAGAACTCCCCCCGCTATGCAGGTCACAGGCAAACCCCGCGCGGCTGAGCACATTCGCCGCCACCCAGGCCGCAATCGCCCCCGTCGGCCCCGTGGCGGGATCGCCAGGAAACACCCGGTTGAGATTGCCACCATCCAGCGGAGACACCCGCCGCCCGGCCCGCACCGCCGGCAGGTTCAAGGCCGGCATCACGATCAGCCGCCCCGCCAGCCCCGCCGGGTCCGTGGCGCGCAGCAACCGGTGCAGCAGCGCCTGGCCCTCGTATTCGTCGCCATGCGTCCCGCCGCTCAGGAACATCGTGGGTCCCGGCCGCCCGCCCACCAGCACCGCCACCGGCACGGGGATCACCGAGAACGCATGCCGGTCATCGGAATGGGACAGCCGCACATAGCCGGTGCGGAATCCCGGCGTGTCGAAATCGATCTCGGCGGCGGTCGGCGGCTGGGCCATGGCGGGCACTCCTTCGTTCCGCACCGAACCACGCCCCCCGCCCACGCTCAACCCCGCTTGACACTCAAGGGCGGACACCCCGGGATGGCACCGTTCCCACGCCTGGAGATGCCCCGGATGCGCACCCTTCTCGCCGCCACGCTGCTGCTCGCAGCCACGCAGGCAGCCGCCCAAACCCTCACCGTCGCCATCCCCTCCGACGCCACCTCGATCGACCCGCATTTCCAGGACATCGGCCCCAACGCCAACGTCGCCCGCCAGATCTTCGATTCCCTGGTGACGGCCGGCGCCAAGGCCGAACTGAAGCCCGGCCTCGCCCTCACCTGGACCCTCACCGACGACCCCACCCAATGGCGCCTCACCCTGCGCCAGGGCGTCGCCTTCCACGACGGCACCCCCTTCACCGCGGAGGATGCCGCCTTCTCCCTCAAGCGCATCGTCGCCGTGCCCAACGCCCCCTCCACCATGGGCCGCTTCGTGCGCGACATCCGCGAGGTCCAGGTGGTGGACGCCTCAACCCTGCTCATCCGCACCGCCGAGCCCTCGGCCATCCTGCCCAACAACCTCACCAATGTGCCGATCGTGCCGGCGAAGATCGGTGCGGCGGCGGAGCCGAAGGATTTCAACAACGGCCAGCACACCATCGGCACCGGCGCCTACCGCTTCGTGCGCTGGACCCCGGGGGCCGAGATCGCCTTCGCCGGCAACGCCGCCTGGTGGGGCGGGGCGCCGAACTGGCAATCCATCCGCATGCGCCCGGTGGTCAACAACGGCGCCCGCGTCGCCGCCCTGCTGGCCGGCGATGTCGATCTCATCGCCGCCGTCCCCACCGCCGACCTGCCGCGCCTGAAATCCGATCCCAAGCTGAACGTCTGGGAAAGCGTCTCCAACCGGGATGTGTTCTGGACCATCGATTCCAGCCGCGAAACCACCCCCCACGTCACCGCCAAGGACGGCACCGCCATCCCCAACCCGTTCCGGGACATCCGGGTGCGCCAGGCCGTGATGCTCGCCATCAACCGGCCCGCCCTGCTGGAACGCATCATGGAAGGCGTCGCCGTCCCGGCCACCCAGCTCGTGCCCATCGGCATGGCCGGCTACGACCCCGCCATCGCGCTACCTGCCCACGACCCCGCAAAGGCCCGCGCCCTGCTCGCCGAGGCCGGCTACCCCCAGGGCTTCAAGCTCACGCTGCACAGCACCGCCGGCCGCTACGCCAACGACCAGCAGCAGGCCGAGGCCATCGCCCAGATGCTGTCCCGCGTCGGCATCCAGACCAGCGTGGAGACCCAGCCCGTCGGCATGTTCTTCCAGAACGCCCGCAAGCGCGCCTTCACCTTCAACATCGTCAGCTGGGGCTTCGCCACCGGCGACACCTACGTGCTGATGCGCGAGACGCTGCACAGCAAGGGCCTGGAGAACTACGGCGGCTACACCAACCCGCGCGTCGACACCCTGCTGGACCAGGCCCGCACCGATACCAACCCCGCCCGCCGCGGCAGCGCCATCGCCGAAGCCCAGCGCCTGGCCATTGCCGACGCCGCCGTGATCCCCACCCACTACCAGCTCAACCTCTGGGCCGGCCGCAAGGGCCTGCGCATGGAGCCGCGCATGGACGAGATGACCCTGGGCCAGGATATCTTCCCGGCCCCGTGAGGAACTGCCTCAGGCGGCGCCGATCTCGGCCAAAAACGCCTCGGTCGTGCGCTGCCGGCAATACCCCTTGATCGCCTTCAGCGTCGCGTCGTGCCGTTCCTGCGTGTAGGTCGCGCAGGCATCCGTCACCAGCGTCACCAGGTAGCCGAGGTCGCACGCCGTCATGGTGGCCGAGGCCACGCACTGGTCGGTCACGATCCCCGAAATCACCAGGTATTTCGTGGAGAGATTGCGCAGCACGTAGTCGATGTTGGTCGAGACGAACACGTTGGAAGACGTCTTCGGCAATACGATCTCATCCCCCACCGGCTTGATCGCATCCAGCACCTGCCCATCGTAGCTGTCCCTGGGCACGTTGAAGCCGGTGATCTTGTAATCCAGCGACCGGTCGCGCCCATCGTCGGTCAGGTTGCGGATCACGGTGTACATCACCTCGATCCCGGCCTTGCGGCAGCCCTCCTGCAGCTTCTGCATGTTCGGCAGCGTCTCGCGCTCGAACGTGTCGAAGAACCAGCCCAGCTCGCGGTCGAACTGCTCGGGCGACATGTGCGCGAACTCGCTGCCATCCCGCCGCGCGCAGTAGTTCTGCACATCGATGAACAGCAGCGTGGTGTGCGGAATCTCCACGTTCAGGTCGCGCGTGTCGGGGTGCGGCAGGTTGGCCATCGTCGGCTCCTCAATAGGTCGCTTCGTAGCGGGCGCATTGCTCCGCCTCGGTCAGCCCCGCCATCAGGGCCGCCTCGCCGCGCTTGTGCATCAGGTAGGCGCCGTGGAAGCTCTCGCCCATCCAGCCGCGCGCGGCCTCGCTGGCCTCCAGCGCATCCAGCGCCTGCTCCAGCGAAGCGGGCAGGGCAGGGCCCTCATCCGGAATCGCCAGCCCGCGCCGAATGCCGTCCACCCCCGCCCACACCACCGCGGCCAGTGCGATGTAGGGCGAGGCCGCGCCATCGGCCACGCGGTATTCCACGTTGAACTGCTTCGCCACGTTCGGCCCGGGCATCACCGGGCAGATCCGCAGCGCCGCCGCGCGATCCTGCTGCTCCAGGGTGGCATGCGTCGGCGCCCAGCGGTTCGGCCGCAGCCGGACATACGAAATCGTCGAAGGCGCGGTCAGCGCGCACAGCGCCGGCTGGTGGTGCAGGATCCCCGCCACGAAGGCCCGCGCCACCGGCGAAAGCCCCAACGGATCGGCGGGCTCATGCATCACCGGCACACCGGCGGCATCCTTGAAGCTGAAATGGATATGCACCCCATTGCCTACCCCGGCCGGATCGAGGATCGGCGAGAAGATCGCCCGATGCCCCAGCCGCTGCGCCGCCGCCCGCGCCATCTCGCGCGCCACCACCGCCCGGTCGGCTGCCCGCATGCCCTCGGCCACGTCCACGGTGAACTCGTATTGCCGCGCGCCATACTCGGCCATGAAGCTGTCCGGCTCGCACCCCGCCGCGCGCAGCGCCGCCGTGAACACCTCGGCGAACACCCCCTGCCGCCGGAACGCCTCCAGCGAATACGGATTGCCCGGCCCGTCCGCCACGCCGGTATAGGTGAACTCGTGCTCGAACGCGGCCACCAGGCTCACCCCGGCCGCCTCCTTCAGCGCCGCCAGCGCCCGGCGCAGGAAATCCCGCGGGCACAACTCCCACGCCCGCCCGTCCAACCAGCGCAGGTCACCCAGGATGAAGTGCTCCTTGGCCGACCCGTCGGCGAAATCCACCTCCACCTCCGCCGTCGGGTCCGGCACCAGCACCAGGTCGCCCCCGGTCCCGAACGGCGTGGCGGGGATCAGCGAGAAGGCGTTGATCATCGCATTCGTCGGCACCCAGCCAACGCCGCGGGCCATCCGCCCCGGCAAGTCCCGCGCCGGAAACCCCTTGCCCCGCACCCTGCCGGCCATCTCGCAGGTGCAGACCATGATCAGCGGCTCGCGGTTCATCGCCTGCGTCCCTTCCTCAATCCTGCAGGAACGGATTGCCCACCCGCTCCGCCCCGAAGCTCGACCCGTCGCCATGCCCGCAGATGAAGCGGATATCATCCCCCAGCGGCAGCAGCTTGGTCTTGATGGAGGAGATCAGCGCGTCATGGTCGCCATAATCGAAATCCGTCCGCCCCACGGAGCCCTTGAACAGCACGTCGCCCACAAAGGCCATCCGCGCCGTCTTCTCCACGAACACCACATGGCCCGGCGAATGCCCGGGGCAGTGCAGCACCTCGAAGGAAAGCCCGATCGTCTCGATCACCTCGCCCTCGGTCAGGTACCGGTCCGGCACCACGTTCACCAGCCCGTGCAACCCCATCCGCGCCGCCTGCGCCTCGATCTGCGCCAGCAGCGGCGCGTCGCGCTCATCCGGCCCCAGCACCGGCACCTTCGCCCAGCCCAGCCGCTCATAGGCCTCGTTGATCACCCCGCGCGCCGCCTCCGCGCCGCCGGCGTGGTCCAGATGCCCATGCGTCAGCAGGATCGTCTCCACCTGAAGTTCCTGCGCCTCCAGCAGGTCCAGGATGCGCCCCACCTCGCCGCCGGGGTCCACGATCACCGCGCGCTTGGTCCCCGTGTGCCACATCACGGTGCAGTTCTGCTGGAACACGGTCACGGGCACGATCGCCATGCGGTAGTCGGACATCAGGCTCTCCAGCATCTCGCACCCGGGGCCTTACCGGCGCCCACCGCAAAGATCAAATGGCGCCGGGTCAAATGGCGAAGGTGATCGGCTCCGCATCCGGCCGCTGCAGCCCCGCCGCCCCGGCCTGGCGCAGCAGGTCGTCCAGCGTCATCCCCGCCAGCACCCCCTGCGTCGTCGTCTCCAGCTTCAGCCATAGCGGCTCCACCACCTTCTCCAGCAATGCCCCGCGCGGCCCATCCGCCGCATCCGGCTCCTCGCCCCCGGCCACCGCCACAATCTCCGAAAGCTTGATGTCCCGCCGCGGCCGCCCCAGCCGATAGCCCCCGCGCGGCCCGCGCACGCTCTCCAGCAGCCCGGCCCGCGACAGCGCCTGCAACAGCGGCTCCATCCCCCGCCGCGCCAGCCCCAGCCGCTCCGCCAGGTCCGCCGCACTCACCGTCGATTGCCGCCCGCCATGGAACGCCACGTCGAGCAGGATGGTGATGGCGAGCATCGCCCTGTCCTTGCGGATCAGCATGGTTGTCCCTCCGCGTCGCCCCCGCCGGTCGAGCCGCCGGCTCGCTGCCACTAAACCACGCCCAGCAGGCGTGTAAAGCCACGGTCAGCCATGCTAGAACACCGCATGACTCGACCCAAGCCGCCATCCACGCCCCGCTCCGCCAGCGCCTCCTTCCGCGGCCGGATCCATGCCAGCGTGCTGGATACGATCGGCGCCACCCCCCTGGTACGCCTGCCGCGCCTCACCGCCGCCCAGTCGCTGGCCGCCGACCTCACGCTGAAGCTCGAATTCTTCAACCCCCTCGCCTCGGTGAAGGACCGCATCGGCCTCGCCATGGTCGACGCCGCCGAAGCCGAGGGCATCATCGCCCCCGGCCGCTCCACCCTGGTGGAACCCACCAGCGGCAACACCGGCATCGCGCTCGCCTTCGTCGCCGCCGCCCGCGGCTACCGCCTCATCGTCTGCATGCCCGAAGGCGCCTCGGTCGAACGCCGCAAGATGCTCCGCCTCATGGGCGCCGAGGTCGAGCTCACCCCCGCCCGCCAGGGCATGGCCGGCGCCATCGCCCGTGCGGAGGCCATCCTCGCCGCCACCCCCGGCGCCTGGATGCCCCGCCAGTTCGACAACCCCGCCAACCCCGCCATCCACGAAGCCACCACCGCCGAGGAAATCTGGGCCGACACCGCCGGCAAGGTCGATATCGTCATCGGCGGCGCCGGCACCGGCGGCACCCTCACCGGCATCGCCCGCGCCCTCAAGCCCCGCCGCCCCACGCTCCAGGTCATCGCCATCGAGCCCGCCGAATCCGCCGTCCTCTCCGGCGACGAGCCCGGCCCGCACGGCCTGCAGGGCATCGGCCCCGGCTTCCACCCCACCGTCCTCGACCTCGCCCTCATGGACCAGGTGATCCGCGTCTCCGAACGCGACGCCATCGCCGCCGCCCGCCTCTGCGCCCAAACCGAGGGCCTGCCCATCGGCATCTCCTCCGGCGCCGCCCTCCACGCCGCCCTCGACCTCGCCCGCGACCCCGCCAACAAAGGCAAGCTCATCGTCGCCATCGCCCCCAGCTTCGCCGAACGCTACCTCTCCACCGCCCTGTTCGCGGGGATGTAAGGCCCTACCGCCCCCGCAAAGCCGCCTGCACCAGCGTATCCAGCGCCGACAGGAACTTGCTCTTGTCGCCCTTGCTCATCGGCGCCGGCCCCCCGGTCATGAACCCGCTCTCCCGCAGATGCTGCGCCACCGCCCGCCCCGCCAGTGCATTGCCGATATTGTCCCCGCTCCAGATGCGCCCATTGCTCGCCAGCGCCCGCGCCCCCCGCGCCAGGCACCGCGAGGCCAACGGAATGTCGTTGGTCACGCACACATCCGCTGCCTCGATCCGCTCGGCGATCCAGTCATCCGCCGCGTCCGCCCCTTCCGCCACGATCACGCTGCGCACATTCGGCAGCCCGCTCGGTCGGATCGGCCGCGACCCATTGCTCACCAGGTGCACCACCAGCCCCAGCCGGCCCGCCACCTTGTACACCTCGTCCCGCACCGGGCAGGCATCCGCATCCACGTAAATCTCGGTCATGCCGCATTATCCCCGCTGCGCCGCACAAACCCCCTGTGCGCGTTCCGCACGGCATGCTTGCATCGCGCGCGCACCGAACGCCACAGGAGGCCCCGATGACCCGCTCCAACACCGGCTACGACGGCCCCCGCCTCCTCGCCGACCTCTACAAGCTGCGCGGCTTCGGCACCTTCAAGACCGGCGTCCACCGCCCGACCTACTCCAAGGTCGACATGGAATCCCGCCACTGGCTCTGCGAACGCATGCGCGAGGCCGGCCTGGTCCCGGAGATCGACGGCATCGGCAACGTCATCGGCCGCGACCCTTCGCCAGGCCCTAAGCTCCTCCTCGGCAGCCACACCGAAACCCAGCCCGAAGCCGGCTGGCTCGATGGCGCCCTCGGCGTCCTCTACGCGCTCGAAACTGCCAGAGCCCTCGGCGGCGGCATCGACGTCGTCTCCTGGGCCGACGAGGAAGGCCATTACGGCAGCTTCCTCGGCAGCCGCTCCTACATCGGCGAAGTCACCGAAGCCGAGATCGACGGCTGCTCCAATCGCTACTCCGCCAAAACCCTGCGCGAAGCCCTCGCCGAAGCCGGCCTCGCCAACACCCCCCGCATCGCCTTCGAACCCGGCCGCTACAAGGGCTACCTCGAAGCCCATATCGAACAGGGCGACGACCTCGAAGCCCGAAACCTCAAGATCGGCATCGTCACCTCCATCGTCGGCATCTGGTCGTACCGCGTGCAGTTCACCGGCGTGCAGAACCACGCCGGCACCACCCGCATGGCCATCCGCAAGGATGCCGGCCTCGCCGCCGCGAAACTCGCCGTCGCCATCGACCAGGCATTCCCCAAGGTCTGCGCCCCCCGCACCGTCTGGACCGTCGGCCGCATCACGCTCGATCCCGGCGCCGGCAGCATCATCCCCGGCGGCGCCGAGCTGATCTTCCAGTTCCGCGACGCGGACCCGGAGGTCCTGCTCCGCCTCGAAGCCACGCTGGAACGCCTCGTCGCCGAAGCCAACCAGGGCCCCTGCACCGCCATCCTCACCAACAACTCCCGCTCGGTCCCAAAGGTGATGGACCCCAGCTTCCAGGCCGCCCTCGAAGCCGCCGCCGAAACCCACGCACCGGGCCTGCACCAGCGCATGCCCAGCGGGGCAGGGCACGACGCCCAGATGCTGGCCAAGGTCATGCCGTCCGCCATGCTCTTCGTCCCCAGCATCGGCGGCATCAGCCACCACTGGAGCGAGAACACCTCCGACGAAGACATCATGCTCGGCGGCGCCGTGATGGCCGATGCGGCAAGGGCGCTGCTGGCCGACTGAAACGGGGGAGGCCCACCGGCCTCCCCCGCTCCCGCGCCGCTACGCCCGGCGTCGCCGTGCCAGCCCCAGCCCCAGCAGGCCCACGCCCAGCAGCGCGGACGTCATCGGCTCCGGAACCCCGGTGGGGTCGCCGGGATCGATGATGCTGCCGGTGTTGGAACCGATGATCACGATGTTGTCCGTCGACGTGGACAGCCCCAGCACCGGGATCGCGCCGACATTCTGGAACACGGAGTGGTATGGTCCGGCGCTCAGGTCGCTGTTCGAAAGCCCCGGAAACGCACTCTGGCCGGCCGCGGTCAGTTCGATGCCGGTCTGGGATTCACTGGAAACCGTCACCCCCAGGCCCAGCGCGCCAAGGAAGCCGAAGCCGTTGGCTTGGCTGAACAGCCCGCCGCCGGCGCCCACATAGCTGTTCAGTTCGCCCGCCTGGGCCGAAATCGCGTCCCGCTCTGCGCTGCTCAGGCCGCCAGACACGTTCGACCCGGAATCGAGCATGATGATGCCCGCGCCGGCCGCCCCGCCGCTGAGGAACGTCGTGATGGCGGCGGCATCGTTCACCGTCTGGAAGGTCCAGCCCAGCCCGGGCAGGGACGATTTGTTGAAGGCGGACAAGGCCGCCTCGCCCGCGTTGGAGCCGGGATTGCTGCCCAGCGACACCACGGTCGTGTTCCCGTTGGTCACCGCCGGGGCGAGGTTCTCCAGCACCTTCTGCATGAACAGCCACCCTTCCAGGTTGTCGGTGGCGGTGGCCGAGCCATGGTCATCGGCATCAGTGCCGGCCAGAATGAACGGGCCCGCATACGATGGAGAGCAATACAGAAGAAATCCCGAAAAAATGCAGGCGATCGAAGTATATCGTGATACAGACATATGTATGACTCCCATTTAATGAGTCATTACAATTTATAAGTACGTAAAAGAACCACCAATATGTTTCCACAAGTATCACTGACCTGTGTCCAGGGTTTCGCTTGTTCTGGTATGCAATCGTCGGGAATGCCGCCGGTTCGGGCCCGCTGGCCGGGGCTGCAGACCGGGCCAGGCTGGGGCCAAGGGTCAAGACCGGCGCCGTCATCCCCGTCGCGCCGCCTGCATGGTCAGGGCAGCCCCGCGCGCGATCCCAGCCTGCGCGATGGCCGGAAGAGTCAGCCTTCACGCAGGTTGGCAGAACGCACCAGCCACCCCGATCGGCGGCCTCCCGTCACCCGATCGCCATGTCCGCCAAATCCGGCCGGCGCAGAAACCCCGACATCTCGTCGCTGTAGAACGGGTTCATCGTCGCCGACCGCCCATGCTCGGTCCAATAGTAGTTGCGCGCCCGTGGGTCGCTCCACGCCTTGGTCAGGTTGCGCGCATCCACCAGCCGGTTGTAGCGCCAGAACGCCTCGTCCCGAACCTCCATCGCCCGGCCGGTGCCCAACACCAGCGCCTCCAGGCACTGCAGCGCATACAGCGCCACCTTCTCATGGAAGGAGGCCACGTTGAGCGCCCCGTTGGTGTTCGGCCCGTAGATCGACCACAGATTGGGAAAGCCCGGCATCATGCAGCCCAGATAGGCCCGCGCCCCGTCCTTGGCCCACAGCTCGCCCAGCGTCGTCCCGCCGCGGCCGGTGATGGTCATGGGATAGAGGTATTCGGTGGCGTGGAAGCCGGTGGCATACACGATCACATCGGCCTCGTGCAGAACCCCGTCCGTCCCCACCACGCCGCGCGGTTCGATGCGCTCGATCCCGTCCGTCACCAGCGTCACGTTGTCGCGCAGCAGCGCGTCCAGCACGCAGTATTCCGTATCCACCACGATCGCGCGGGCCGACCACACCGGATGCTTCGGCGTCATCGCCGCCACCAGCGCGGGGTCGCCCAGCTTGCGCTCCAGGAAGGCGACGCTCACGTCGCGCGCCCGCTTGTTCAAAGGGCTTACGGCATGCGGGTCCTGGAACGCCGGATCGATCTGCGCCACATGCGCCAGCCGGTCCAGCGTGCAGGTGCGGGCGCGCATGAAGTTGGTATGGAACGGCAGGTTGCGGTCCAGCCAGTTCACCTGCGGCGGAAACGGCGAGCGATAGCCCGGCGCCGGCGAAAGCCACTGCGGCGTGCGCTGGAACACGGTCACCTGCGCCGCCTCCAGCGCCAGCTCGGGGATCATCTGGTAGCCGGTGGCACCGGTGCCGATCACCACCACCCGCTTGCCCTTCATGTCCGCCCCCTCCGGCCACCGCGCCGTGTGCCAGGCCCCGCCCGCGAAGCTCTCGGCCCCCGGGATCTCCGGGATGTTCGGCCGGCTGAGAAACCCCACGGAGGTGATCACCGCGCGCGAGCGCAATGTCGATGCGCCCTGGGGCCCCACGATGTCGATGATCCACTCGCTCGCCGCCTCGTCCCAGGTCAGCGCCTTCACCTCGGTCTCGAACTGGATATGCCGGCGCAGGTCGAAATGGTCGGCCACCCAGTCGAAATACTTGGCGTTCTCCCGCCAGTCGCAATACGGGTTGGGATAGGGGAAATCCACGCCGAAGATATGGGTGTAGCTGCGGCTGACCGTATCCACCCGCGCGCCGGGATAGCGGTTCTCCCACCAGGTCCCGCCCACCCCGGTGTTCTTCTCCAGCACGGTGAAGGAAAACCCGGCCTCGCGCAGTTGCAGCGCCGCGTTCAGCCCGCCCATCCCCGCGCCGATCACCGTCACGGTGAACTCGGCCAGCCGCGCCGGATCCGGCGTCGCCTGCCAGCGCAGCGCGCGCGCCTTCGGGTCCAGCGCCAGCTCCTCCAAATGGTGCTGCAGGCTCTCGCCCTCCATGCGCCGCCCCAGCAACAGGCTCAAACTGTCCGCCAGCCGTGCGCGCGGGCCGATATCGATGGCCCCGGCGCCGCTGTCGCGATACCCCTTCAGGAACGCCGCCGCCTTGCGCCGCAACAGCGCCACGTCCGCGTCGGTCGCCGGTGCCACCAGGTCGACATAGCCGGCGTGCACCGTCTTCACCGCCGTCGCCGCCACCTCGGGATCGCCGGTCAACTGATAGAGCAGGCCGCGCAGCACCATGGGCTCGGCAAAGCCGATCGCATCCTCGATCACCGCGTCGTCCGCCGCCAGCAGCTCCGGCCGCGAAGCCCCCGCCTGCCCGGTCACGTCCATGCGCGTCCTCCGTCCTGTTCCCGGTGCCTGGTCCCGTCCGGTTTTCCCTGGACGCGCCGGCCATCCATCCCTCGCCGGCGCAAACGATGGGCTGATGCCCGGCATTCAGCAACACCGGCCTGCGGCCCGGCGGCGGTCGCGCGCGGAAAAAATATCGCGCGCGCCGGCGATGAGCGCTTGCAGCGGGCTTGAGAGTCAGTTAGAAAAAATACCCATGCCCAATCTCGTTGGCCTCTTCATCCAGATCACGAATCTGCTCTGCACCGCCGTCGGCGCCCATCTGGCGCGGCAGGCTCGCGGCCCCATGGTCGTGCTCCTGGGCAACCGAACCCTCACGGAGATCGTGCCCCCCAGCCCCCACACGCCCATCGCGGTCGAAATCTGGCAGCTTCTCACCCGCCGCGCCCTGCGCCTGGCCGGCCGCTTCCACAGCCTGTACGCGCACTGGGCCGCCGGCACGCTGCCCCCGCCGCGCCCCCGCCACCGCCCGGAGTCCGCCAAGGCCGGGGCAGGGGCCCCCACCACGCCCCGCCCGCCCGGGCTGCGCCTGCCGCGCGAACGCGGCTGGATCAACAAGCGCATCCCCGAAGCCGCGCCCTGCGCCGGCAATCTCCAGGTGCTGCTCTACCTGCCGGAGTGCGACCGCTTCGTCGCCGAGGTCCCCCGCGCCGGGCGCCTGCTGCGCCCGCTCTGCCACGCCCTCGGCGTCGACCTCACCCCGGCCCTGCGCCTGCCCCCGCGGCCGCGCGCGCCGAGAAAGCCGCGCCCCGCACGGCCGCGCCCGCTCCCCCTCACGCACCCGGATCTGGGCCTCCAGCCCTACGTGATCCGCGCCGCCCGCTATTTCATCAAAAAATACGGCCGCGACTGACCCTGCCTCGCCACGCCCAATCCATTCCGATTACGGCTTGTTCCGCTCGGCGCGGATCGCCAGCGCCGTCGTCGGGATATCGGTGGTGAACACCTCCATCCCGAGATCGAGCACCTTCTTCACGCTCGCCGCATCGTTCACCGCCCAGGCCCCCACGCCCAGCCCCGCCCCGCGCAGATACTCCGCCACCCCGGCATCCAGCCGGCTCGCCCGGATCCCCACATGCCCAATCGCATGCGCCTCCGCCGCCGCCACCACGCCCGGCAGCCCGCAATCATCCATGATCACCGGCGCCACCAGCCAGATCCGCCCGGCCAACCCCGGCGCCTGCACCGCCTCGCCCACGATCGGCGCCAGGAAGCTCGTCACCACGCACCGCCCCCGCATCCCCGCCGCATCGATCAACCGCAGCGCATGCTCCAGCAGCCCGGGATAGGGCTGGTGGTCCACATCGGACTTCACCTCCATCCGCAACGTGATCCCCGTCGGCCGGAACAGCTCGATCACCTCCGCCAGCGTCATGATCCGGTCATCCGCCGTGCCGGTGATCACCAACTGCCGAAGCTCCGCCAGCGTCTTCGCCGCCACCGGCCCCGTCCCGTTCGTCGTCCGCTCCAGCGTCGCATCATGGATCACCACGATCTGCCCGTCGGCGGTCGGATGGATATCGAACTCCACCTGCTCCACCGCCAACCCCGCCGTATGCCGGAACGATGTCGGCGAATTCTCCGGCGCCTCCAGGGAACCGCCGCGATGGGATGCAATCAGGGTCATGGGAAACTCACTCGGCAGCCACGTTCAGGTGGCGGGAAGGGGCAGGCACGGGATGCCCGAGATCGCGCGCAGCCTCGATCCAGGCCAGGATCGCATCCTGCACATTGGCCACCGCCTCCTGCGGCGTGTCGCCATCGCTCATGCATCCCGGCAGATCCGGCACGATGGCCACGAACCCGCCACCGTCCTCGGCGGGAAGCGGCTCGACCAGCAAGGGATAGGCGGAGGCGGTCATGGCAGGGCCCTCGCGGCCGCGATCAGCGCGACCAGCTTGCGAATATACACCGGCTTGATCGGCCGCTTGTAGGGGATCGTCAGCTTCTCGGCCAAGCGCGGATGGCCCACCTTGTAATGCGATCCACCACCGCGCGGCGGCTCGCAATACATGTCGTGGCCGCGGCATGCCGCGATCACGTCGGCGATGGTCCAATCTCCCATCGGATTGCGCCGCATCCGATCGACGATATCGGCCACCTCGCCGCCCTATGTCAGCGTCGGATCAAGCCGGTCACGCAGCCAGTCGCCCAGGATGCTCACCGACAGCGTCGTCAAAATGATCACCACGCACGGCGAAAGCAGGATCCACGGCGCCCGCGTGATGTACTCCCGCCCATACCCCACCATGTTGCCCAGGGAGGTCATCGGCGGCTGCACCCCCAGCCCCAAAAAGGAAAGCCCGCTCTCCAGCAGAACCACCTCGGGGAAGGACAGCGTCGCCGCCACGATCAGGGTGGAGGCGATGTTGGGCAGCACATGCTTCAGGTAGATCCGCAGCGGCTTGGCCCCCAGCTGCCGCACCGCCGCGGCATAGCCCTGCGCATTCGCCGCGATCGCCAACCCGCGGGAGATGCGCGCATGCCGCTCCCAGCCGTACAGCCCCATCAGGCAGATGAACAACGGCAGCGAATTGCCGAAAAAGGCCAGCACCGAAAGCGCGAGAATGAGAAACGGCATGCTGGCCTGGAAGTCGATCAGCATCAGCACCGCCTGCTCCACCCAGCCGCGGAAATGCGCCGCCAGGAAGCCCATCGTGGTGCCGAACACGGCGGCGATGATCGTGGCCCCGAAGGCGATCAGCAGGGACATGCGGATCGATTCGATCAGCCGGCTGAACACGTCCCGCCCCAGCTCGTCCGTCCCCAGCGGATGCAGCCAGCCGCCGCCGAACCCCACCGGCGGCTGCAGCCGCGCCCGCAGATCCATCGCCGTGATCCCGTACGGCCGGATCACATCGGCCAGCAGCGCGATCGTCACCATCACCAGCAGCCACAGCATCGCCAGCGCCACCCCGGGCGGGATCGCCACGCGCCGCTTCGGCGGCGCCGCCACGGCGGGAAGAACCTGCTCCGACATCAGTGCCCGCCCCCCGCCGGCGCCGTACCGCGCAACCGCGGGTCGAGCACGCCGTACAGCAGATCCACGATCAGGTTGGAGGTCACCATGGTGGCGGAAACCAGCAGCAGGATGCACTGCACCACCGCCAGGTCACGATTGGAAACCGCCACCACCATCAGCCGCCCCACCCCGGGCCAGGAGAACACGCTCTCCACCACCACCGCACCCGCCATCAGCGTGCCGACCATGAAGCCCACCACCGTCACGGTAGGGATCGCCGCGTTCGGCAACGCATGCTTGCGCACCACCTGGTGCCACGGCACGCCCTTGGCACTCGCCGTGCGGATATAGGGCTGGCCGAGCACCTCCAGCATGGCAGACCGCGTGAACCGCGCCAGGATGCCCGCGCCGCCCAACCCCATGGAGATCACCGGCAGGATCACGCTGCGCCAGCTCTCCTGCCCGCCGCTCGGCAGCCAGCCCAGCTGCACCGCGAACACCAGCACCAGCAGCAGCCCCAGCACGAAGCTCGGCACCGTGAACCCCGCCACCGCAAACGTCATCACCGCCCGATCGATCGCGGAGTTGCGATGCAGCGCCGCATAGATCCCGGCGGGAATGCCCAGGCCCACCTTCAGCGCCAGCGCCGGCAGCGTCAGTTGCAACGTCGCCGGAATCCGCTCCGCCACCAGCTGCAGCGCCGGCCGCCCGTCGCGGAACGACTGGCCCAGCTCGCCCTGCAGGATCGCGGTGAAGTAGCGCAGGTACTGCAGCCAGATCGGCTCATCCAGCCCCCATGCCTTGCGGAACGCCGCCAGCGCCTCTGGCGGCGCATCGGGCGACATGATCATCAGCGCCGGATCGCCCGACAGCCGCAGCACCACGAAGGCGAAGGTCACCACCAGCGTGATGGTCAGCAAGGCGCGTCCGACGCGCAAGGCCACGAAGCGCAACATCAGGCGGCCTCCACCAGGTGGCAGGCAACCTGCCGTCCGTCCGCCGCCGCCCTCAGCTGCGGCACCTCCGCCCGGCACGCCGCAACCGCCAGCGGGCAGCGCGGATGAAAGGCGCAGCCGGCGGGCCGGTCGGCCGGGTTGGGCGGGTCGCCGGTGAGCACGATGCGCTCGATCCGCCGCGGGCCCGGCACCGGAATGGCGGAGACCAGCGCGCGCGAATACGGGTGCAGCGGGTCGGCGAAGATCGCCTCCGGGTCGCCCTGCTCCACAATGCGGCCGAGATACATCACCGCCACCTCATGGCTCACCTGGCGCACCACCTTCAGGTCGTGGCTGATGAACAGCATGGCGATGCCGCGCGCCTCCTGCAGGTCGGTCAGCATGTTGATCACCTGCGCCTGGATCGACACGTCCAGCGCGCTCACGGGTTCATCGGCCACCAGCAGCGCCGGATCGGTGGCCAGCGCCCGCGCCAGCACGGCGCGCTGGCGCTGCCCGCCGGAGAGCTCGTGCGGATGGCGTTCGGCAAGGTCCGCCCGCAGCCCGACATCGCGCAGCAGGGCGGCCACGCGATCGCCGCGCTCCGCCTTGTCGCCGATCCCATGGATCTCCAGCGGCTCGGCCACCTGGGCGGCCACCGTCAGGCGCCGATCCATGGCCCCCAGCGGGTCCTGGTGCACCAGCTGCAGCCGCGCCCGCATCCGCCGCCACTCCGGCGTGCCCGGGGTGGGCATGGCGGCGCCCTCGAAGGTGACCGTGCCTTCGCTCGGCCGCTCGATGCCCAGCGCCACGCGCCCGGTGGTGGACTTGCCGCAGCCGCTTTCGCCGACAATGCCCAGCGTGCGGCCGGGGGCGACGGAGAAGGACACATGATCCACCGCCCGCACCGGCACCGGCTTGCCGAACAACCCGCGGCGGGTGGAGTACACGCGCGAGACGCCATCGAGTGACAGCAGGCTCATGCGGGCACCGTGGCAGGCTGGACGTGGATGCAGGCCGCCTGGTGGTCGGGCCCGACCGGCACGAAGCCGGGCATTCCGGCGCCGCATTCCGGCGTGGCACGCTCGCAGCGCGGCGCGAAGGCGCAGCCCGGCGGCATGTTCCACGGCTCCGGCACCCCGCCGGGGATTGCCTCCAGCCGGCGGCGCGGGCCGACCATGTCGGGCAGGGCGGCGAGCAGGCCCTGGGTGTAGGGATGGCGCGGATGCGCGAACAGCTCGTCGCTGGGCGACTGCTCCACGATGCGCCCGGCATACATCACGCAGACCCGCCGGCACATCTCCGCCACCACGCCGAGATCGTGGCTGATGAGAACAAGGGCCATGCCGGTTTCCTGCTGCAACCGGCGCAGCAGATCCAGGATCTGGGCCTGGATGGTGGCATCGAGCGCGGTGGTCGGCTCATCCGCCACCAGCAGCTCCGGCTGGCCGGCCAGCGCCATGGCGATCATCACCCGCTGGTTCTGCCCGCCGGACATCTCGTGCGGGTAGATGTGGATGCGTCGCTTCGCATCGGGGATGCCGACCTGGTCGAACAGGCGCAGCACCTCCGCCTCCGCCGCCGCACCTTCCATGCCGCGGTGCAGCCGCAGCGCCTCGGCCACCTGCACGCCGACCTTCTTCACCGGATTGAGTGCGCTGGCAGGGTCCTGGAAGATCATGGCGATGCGCCCGCCGCGGACACGATCGAGCACGCTGGGCGCGGCGTGGAGCAGTTCCTGGCCCTGCAGCTTCACGCTGCCGGTGACGGTGGCGGTGCCGGGCAGCAGGCCGAGGGCGGCGAGCCAGGTGACGGACTTGCCGCAGCCGGATTCACCGACGAGGCCCACGGCCTCCCCGGCGGCGACATCGAGATCGATGCCGCGCAGGGCCGGCAGGCCGTGGAAGGCGACATGCATGTTGCGAATGGAAACGAGCGGTTCGGTCATCACAGGGCGAAGTTACCCGGCCCGAAGTCCATCTGGTAGGCCGGCATCGCCTTCCATTTGATGTCCCGCCGCTTGGCGGTGAAGGTCGCGGCCTGGTGCAGCATGATGTAGGCGGGATCCTCGCGTTCGGCGATTTGAAGCATGCGGGCGAAGGCCTTCCGGCGCAGCGCCCGGTCGGCGCTGGTTTCCAGCAGCACGCAGAGCTTGCTGAATTCGTCGTTGGCATATTCGCGCGCCTGCTGGGCGGCGCCGTTGGGGCCGAAATTGGAAACCAGCGAGCCCACGGGATCGTTCAGCGTAGCGCCGGACGACCAGTCGCGCACGCCGCGCGGCAGGGTGCGGTCGCGCAGCTGGACGAAGCTCTCCTTCATCTCGATCGCCACGTTGATGCCGACCTGCTTCCACATCTCCACCAGCACCTGCGAGGTAGGGACCTGGTTGACGTAGTAGTTGTTGAGCAGGCGATACGGGATCGGGTCGCCCTTGTAGCCGGCTTCCTTCAGCAGTTCGCGAGCACGGGCCGGGTTGTATTCCGGCGTGTTCCAGTCGGCGATGAACATGTCGCCAAAGAATTCCCACTGCATGCCCTTCGGCACGCGGGTGCGGCCGGCCCAGAGCGCATCCACGATCACCTGCCGGTCCACCGCATGGGCCATGGCCAGGCGCACGCGGGGGTCGGCCAGCTGGGGGTGGAACTTGTCGAAGCTGGTCAGGCGGTGGTTCTGGATCACGCCGCCCAGCACTTCGAAGTTGCGGTTGCGCTCGATGCCGGCGATCTGGTCCGGCGGGATGTCGCAGGCGAAATGGTATTCGCCGGAGAGCAGGCCGTTGATGCGCGATGAGGCTTCCGGCACCTCCACCAGGCGGATCGACTTCACCGGCGGGCGGCCGGCCCAGTAGGAGTCGTGAGCATCCAGCTGGAGGTAGGTGTCCGGCTTGAACTCGCGGATGGCATAGGGGCCGGTGCCGATCGGCTTGCGAGCGTATTCGAGCCATGTGGATGCTTCGCCATAGGCGCGCCGCGAGACGATCTCGCTGCCGAGGGCTGCCATGCGGCCTTCCAGCGTCACGTCCGGCGTGGCGTTGTGGAAGCGCACAGTGCGGGCATCGACGACTTCCACGCGGTCCAGCCCGGGCCAGAGCCGGCGGGCGACCGGGGGGATCTCCTTCGGGAGTTCCTTGCTGCCCTGGCCGACGATCGAGGAGAAGGCGTGCGGCAGCGTCTTGCCGTCCACCGTGGGGCGGCTGTCGCCGAACATGCCGGCGGGGCTGAAGCGGGCGGCGACATCCTCCGCGGTGAGGGTGTCGCCGTTGTGGAAGCGCACGCCTTCGCGCAGCGTTACCTCGATGGTCTTCTCGTCGGTGCGGCGCCAGGCGGTAGCGAGGCCCGGCTTTTGGCTGAGGTCGCCGCGCCAATTGATCTCGATCAGGCGTTCGTTGAACAGCTGGGCGGTGCGCTCGCCGACGTTGGAAGCCTCGCGCAGATTGTCGAAGGTGTTGCTGTTGGCGATGCGCTGGACGGCGATGGTGATGCTGGGGCGCTGGTCCGCCTGGGCGATGGCGAAGCGCGGCAAGGCGGCGGCAGTGACGGCAAGAGCGGTGCGGCGGGTCAGCATCGGGGTGGCTCCGAGAAAGAAAGCGGTTCTTTTTTGAAAAAAAGAACCAAAAAACTTTTATCCGTTTGCGCCCGCGCTGGGGCGAGCAGCAAACGGATGAAGTCTTTTTTGCTTCTTTTTTCTTCAGAAAAAAGAAGGCTCTTCCTTATCCCCAGTTATGCGCACGGAAGTCCATGGCGAAGGACGGTGCGGCCTTCCACTTGAACTCGCGGCGCTTGGCGGTGAAGACGGCGTTCTGGTGCAGCACGGTGTAGGCGGGATCTTCGCGTTCGCAGATTTCCAGCATGCGGGCGAAGACGGCCTTGCGGCGGGTGCGGTCGGTGCTGCTTTCCAGCTCCACCGTCAGCTTGTTCATCTCGTCGTTAACCCACTCGCCCATCTGCTGCTGCTGGCCGTTGGGTCCGTGCTGGGCGACGATGGAAGACACGGGGTCGCTGAAGGTGGCGGAGTTCGACCAGTCGCGCACGCCGCGGCCGGGGCCGCGCTCGAAGATCTGGGTCCAGTTCTCGACCATCTGGATCTGCACGTTGAGGCCGACCTGCTTCCACATCTCGACCAGCACCTGCGAGGTGGGGACCTGGTTGATGTAGTAGCCGGCGGCGACGCGGAAGGTGATCGCGTCACCCTTGTAGCCGGCCTCCCGGATAAGCTGGCGGGCCAGCGCCGGGTCGTATTTCGGCACGGTCCAATCGGAGATCAGCATATCCGCATAGAAATCCCACTGCAGGCCGCGCGGCACGGTGGTGCGGCCGCCCCAGAGGGCATCCACGATGGCCTGGCGGTCGATAGCATGGGTCATGGCGCGGCGGATGCGCGGATCGCGGATCGGGGCGTGGTTCTTGTCGAATACGATCAGGCGGTGGTTGGGCACAAGGCTCTGCTGCACGTCGAAGGCGCCGGACTTCTCGATGCCGGGGATCTGGTCCGGTGAGATGTCGGAGGCGAAGTGGAATTCGCCGGAAAGCAGGCCGTTCACGCGCGAGGAGCCTTCCGGCACCTCGACGAAGCGCAGCGTCTTGATCGACGGGCGGCCGCCCCAATACTCGTCGTGGGCATCGAGCACCAGCAGGTTGTCGGGGCGGAACTCGCGCACCTTGTAGGGGCCGGTGCCGATCGGCTTGCGGGCGTATTCCAGCCAGGAGGCGGCGTCGTTGAACGCCTTGAAGTTCACGATGTCACTGCCGCGGACGCTGGCGCGGCCTTCGATGGTGACATCGGGGGCGGCGTTGACGAAGCGGACCGTCTCCTTGTCGACGATCTCGATCTTCTCCAGCGCCGGCCACAGGCGGCGGGCGACCGGCGGAACGTCGCGAATCAGTTCCTTGGTGAACACCGCGGGGTTGCTGCCGGAAAGCGGGATGGTCTGGCCGCGCACGGTCGGGCGGGTTTCGCCGAACATGTGCTGCGGCGAGAAGCTGCCGGCGACGTCTTCGGCAGTGAAGGGGGAGCCGTCGTGGAATTTCACGCCCTGGCGCAGCTTGAATTCCACCGTGGTGTCGCTGATGCGCTTCCACTCCGTGGCCAGGCCCGGAACGGGTTCCAGTTTGGACTGGTAGTTGAGGTCGATCAGCCGCTCGGTGATCAGCGGGGCGATGCGGGTGCCGACGTTGGACTGCTCGCGCAGGGCGGACAGCGTGTTGGTGTTGCTGATCTTCTGCACCGCGATGGTGATGGTGGGCCGGTTGTCGGCCTGCGCGATGGCGAAGCGGGGGATGGTGGCGGCAGCGGCGCCGGCGGCCAACGCGGCGCGGCGGGTGAGGCGAGTCATTGTGGCTCTCCCTTCTGGGGCGGTGTGCGGCGTTCGAGGCCGTTCGGTGAAGCGCGGTAGTGGGTGAGGGTGCGGTCGGCGTGGAACATGCGCCAGGACAGCGCCTTCTGGGCGTACTCCTTGGCGATGGCGGCGTGGGCGGGATCCTCGGCGAGGTTGGTGAACTGGCCGGGGTCGCGCTCCAGGTCGAACAGCAGCGGGGGCAGGGTGGTGAAGTGGACGTATTTCCACTTCGCGTCCTGGATGACGAGCAGGGTGCACTCGTCCATGTGCAGGCCCAGCTCGGTTTCGGCGCGGGAATGGAAGGTGTCGCGGAAGTCGTATTCGTAGTGCAGTTCGGTGCGCCAGTCCGCCGGCTTCATGTCCAGCACCAGGGGCCGCAGGGAGCGGCCGTCGCAGGCGCGGGGGACCTCGCCGCCGAGCCAGTCGATGATGGTGGGCATCAGGTCGATCGATTCGGTCGGCGCGTCCTCGATGCGGCCAGCCTGATCGGGCGCGTCGGGGTCGACGATGACGAGCGGGATGCGGAAGCTCTCGTCGTGGTAGCCGAGCTTGCCGGCGAGGTGGTGGTCGCCCAGCTGCTCGCCGTGGTCGGAGGTGAAGATGATCAGCGTGTCCTTCATCTGCCCGGTCTGTTCGAGCAGGTCGAGGACGCGGCCGATATTGTCGTCCACCTCGGCGATCATGCCGCAATAGGTGGCGCGCATCTGGGCGATGGTGGCGGCATCCATCTCCGCGATCATGCCCTGGCCGCCGGTGAAGAAGCTGGCCTGGCGGGTGTGGCGCAGGTAGTGGGCCAGCAGCGGGTGGGTGGTGGCCTCCGCTTCCGGCGTGGGGGCGGCGATGGGCTTGGGCATGTCTTCCGGGCGGTACATGTCGTGATACGGCGCGCTGACCACAAAGGGCGGGTGCGGGCGGTAGTAGCCGAGATGCAGGAAGAACGGGTTGCCGTTGCGGCCCTTGAGGTATTCCAGCGCCTTCTCCGTGAAGAATGTGCTGTCGGACAGTTCCTTGGGGATGCGGGCGGGGCGGGCGGTGGCGCCGGGGATGGCATCCTCGCCTTCCGGCAGCCAGATCTCCTCGCGGTTCTTGGGGAGCGGGAAGCCCTTCTGGGCGAGCCAGCCGAAGTAGAACTCATGGCCCGGGCCGAAGGCGCCGACGGGGCGCCAGCCTTCCATCATGTCGCCGAGATTCTGGAAGCGCGGGTCGTTGGGGTGGGTGGTGCGCGGGTCTGGCACCGTGGTGGTGTAGCCGATCAGCGCGGGATCGAGCCCGCAGCTGCGGATGGCGCGGGGCAGGGTGGTGTGGCGGGCGTCCAGCGGAATCCAGTTCTGCACCTGGCGGTGGTTCATCAGGTACAGCCCGGTGTGCAGGCTGGCGCGGGCGGGGCCGCAGGGCACGCAGGTGGTGACGTGGTTGCGGAACGTCACGCCCTGGCGGCAGAGGCGGTCCAGGTTCGGGGTGCGCAAGTGGGTGGCCCCGAGATGCGGCACGTGGTCGGCTCGCCACTGATCGACGACGATCAGAAGCACGTTGCGTTTGTTCATACGAGTCCTCGCTTCCGCCCCGGCGGGTATCACACGCTCAAAGGCACGCAGATGACAAGCGGGTTGCAGTTTGATGACAACCGGCTCGACTTCCTCAGCGGCGTTGGGCGACGCCGAACCGGCGTTCCAGCAGCGATCCGCCGAGGGAGATGACGAGGCAGGCGAAGAAGAACACGATGGCGGCGAAGGTGTAGCCCTCGGTGGCGAGGCCCAGCCAGGCGGGGTCCTTCATGGATTGGTTGACCACGCCCATCAGGTCGAACAGGCCGACGATGGAGACCAGCGTGGTGTCCTTGAAGAGGTCCACGGCGATGTTGACGATGCCGGGGATGGAGAGGCGCAGGGCCTGCGGCAGCACGATCAGCAGCTGCACCTGGGCGGGGTGCAGGCCGAGGGCGGCGGCGGCTTCGGCTTGGCCGCGGGGCACGCCCTGCAGTCCGCCGCGGATGGTCTCGGCCATGTAGGCGGCGTTGAACAGGGTCATGACGATCAGGGCGCGGACGAGGTTGTCCACCGTGACGCCCTGGGGAAGGAAGAGCGGCAGCAGGACGAGGCCCATGAACAGGATGGTGAGCAGCGGCACGCCGCGCCAGAACTCGATCATGGCCACGCTGATCCAGCGGATGAGCGGGTAGGTGGAGCGTCGGCCGAAGGCGAGCAGGATGCCGAGCGGCATGGCGCCGGCCATGGCGACGAAGGAGATGACGACGTTCAGCAGCAGCCCGCCCCAGTTCGGGGTGGGAACGGGCTTGAGGCCGAAGATGCCACCGGCCAGCAGGATGCCGCCGGCGACGGGAACGATCGTGACCAGGGCCGCGAGCCACCAGCCGCGGCCGCGCCGGGCGAACAGGGCGCCGGCGGCGATGGCGGCGAGCAGCAGCAGGCCGAGATCGGCGCGCCAGCGCTCCGGCTCCGGATAGAGGCCGTAGAAGAACAGGGCGAGGCGGGCGCGGATGAAGGCCCAGCAGGCGCCGGTGCCGGCGGCGGTGCAGGCGGCGCGATTTTCCGCCTGCCAGACGGCATCGGACAGCAGCCAGCGGAACAGCGGCGGCAAGGCCCAGGCGAAGGCCGCGAGCATCAGCAGCGTGAGGGCGGCGTTGAGCTTGGTGCCAAAGAGGGCGCGCAAAACGGGGTGCATGCGTCAGCGGCCCTGCAGCGTGAGGCGGCGGTTCCAGGCGTTCATCGCCGCCGAGGTGAGCAGGTTCACCACCAGGAAGACGCCGAGCACCAGGGTCATCACCTCCACCGCGCGGCCGGACTGGTTCAGCACGGTGCGGGCGAAGATCTGCAGTACCTCCGGGTAGGCGATGGCGGCGCCCAGCGTGGTGGACTTGATGACGTTGAGATACTGGCTGGTGAGCGGCGGGATGAGGATGCGCAGCGCCTGCGGCAGGACGACCAGGAACATCGACTGGTTCGCGGTGAGGCCGAGCGAGCGGGCGGCTTCGGACTGGCCGCGGTGGATGCCCTCGATCGCGGCGCGGATGATCTCGGCGATGAAGACGCTGGTGTAGATGCCGATGCCCAGCACAAGGGCGAGGAGCTCGGGGGGCACGCGGGTGCCGCCGACGAAGTTGAAGCCGCGCAAGGTGGGGTAGTCCCAGCTGGCGGTGAAGCCGGCGATGACGGCGCCGAGGACGAGGACGGGCGGCAGCACGACGAGGCGCGGCACGGCGATGAGGCCGAGGCGGCGCCAGAGGATCGCGGCCAGGATGACGACGGCAACGGTGGCGCCGAGGATCCAGTTGTAGGCGGTGCCGGACGGGGAGGGGAGGTAGAGGCCGCGGACGTTGAGGTAGGTGCTGCCGAACCAGATGATGCTTTGCCGCATCGGCGGCAGGACCTGCAGCACGGCCACGTAGACGAAGACGATCTGCACCAGCTGCGGCGTGTTGCGCACCAGTTCGATGATGGCGCGCGAGGTGCCGGCGGCCAGCGGGTTGCCGGAGAGGCGCATGAGGGCGAGTGCCAGGCCGAGAGCCGTGGCGAGCACGACGATGAGGGCGGAGGCGAGCAGCGTGTTGACGCCGGAGACATACAGCGCCCAGCCATAGGGGTAGGAGCTGTCCCATTCCACCAGGCGAAACGGGATGTCGAAGCCGGCGCGGCTGGCGAGGAAGCCGAAATCCACTTCCATGCCGCGGACGGCGAGGTTGGTGGAGAGGTTGTGGGAGAACCAGGTGGCGAGGAGGGCGACGGCGAGAACCGCCGCCCCCTGCCAGGCCCAGGCCTTCAAACGTGGATGCAAGGCCCGGGGTCCGGTGTCAGCGCAGCGGCAGCGTGTAGTGCATGCCGCCCTTGTTGTAGAGGTTGTTCATGCCGCGCGGCAGGTCGAGCGCCTTCGGGCCGAAATGCGTGTCGTACATCTCGCCGTAGTTGCCCGAGGTCTTGATGGCGCGGTACATCCATTCATTGTCCAGGCCGAGCATCTTGCCGAAATCGCCTTCCACGCCGAGCAGGCGCAGGATGAACGGGTCCTTGGAGGACTTCATCTGGTCGGCATTGGCGCGGGTTACGCCGAATTCCTCGGCGGACTTCAGCGCGGTGTCGAGCCAGAAGACGATCTTGTGCCAGCGGGCGTCGCCGGAGCGGATGTGGATGCCGAGCGGCTCCTTGCTGATCAGTTCGGGCAGGACCATCCATTCGGCCGGGGCCTTGAGGGTGGAGCGCATGCCGGCGAGGCTGCCGGTGTCGTCGGTGTAGCCGTCGCAGCGGCCGGCTTCCATGGCGGCGATGGCTTCCTCGGCCTTGTCGAACAGCAGCGTGCCGATCTTGGCGCCGGTGGAGCGGGCGAAATCGGCGATGTTCAGCTCCAGCGTGGCGCCGGTGACGGTGCAGATGGTGGCACCCTGGAGGTCGGAAGCCTTGCTGACGCCGAGCGACTTGCGGACCAGGAAGCCCTGGCCGGCGTAGAAGTTCACTGCCACCTGGTCCAGCCCGAGGGCGGTGGAGCGGGTGAAGGTGAGGGTGCTGTCGCGGATCAGCACGTCGATCTCGCCGGACTGCAGCACGGTGAAGCGCGCGGCGGCGGTGGTGGGGGTGTACTTGATCTTGCTGGGGTCGCCGAGCACGGCGGCGGCCAGCGCGCGGCAATAGTCGATGTCGATGCCCTTCCAGGTGCCGCTGGCATCCTGGGCGGCGAAGCCGGGCACGCCGGTGTCGATGCCGCAGTTGAGGGTACCGCGCTTCTTGATCGCCTCGACGGTGGGCCCCGGGGGCGGGGCGAGCTGGGCCATGGCGACTCCGCCTGCGAAGACCGCGGCGATGCCGCCGGCCACGGCCGCGACGACGCTGCGGCGCATGAATTTCGAGAGTCTTTGCATGGGAAGCCTCCTTCGTGGTTGCAGTGCAGCAAGGCTGGCGCAGTTTCGGATTACACGCAACTGAACGCCACATGACGCACATGTTAATCTCGACGGATCGGCAGAGCTGGGCGATAATCGCTATTCCCGTAGACTCATAACGGATGAGGATCGAGCGATGGCGTATCAGGATACCTCCCTGCTGATCGATGGCGCCTGGGGGCCGAGTGCGGCCGGGCGGTGGCTGGAAGTGCTGAACCCGGCGACCGGCGAGCCTGCGGGCAAGGTGGCGCATGCCGGGCGCGAGGACCTGGACCGGGCGTTGGAAGCGGCGGCCAAGGGATTCGAGGTGTGGCGCCGGGTGAACGCGTTCGAGCGTAGCAAGGTGATGCGCAAGGCGGCGAATTTGCTGCGCGAGCGGGCGGACCTGATCGCCGCGCTGATGACCACCGAGCAGGGCAAGCCGGTGGCCGAGGCGAAGGGCGAGGCGCTGGCGGGGGCGGACGTGATCGACTGGTTCGCCGAGGAGGCGCGGCGTGCCTATGGCCGCGTGATTCCCGCCCGGGCCGAGGGCGTGTACCAGCTGGTGGTGAAGGAGCCGGTGGGCGTGGTGGCCGCCTTCACGCCGTGGAACTTCCCGATCAACCAGGCGGTGCGCAAGACCTCGGCGGCGCTGGCGGCGGGGTGCTCGGTGATCCTGAAGGGGCCGGAGGAGACGCCGGCTTCGTGCGCCGAACTGATGCGCTGCTTCGCCGATGCCGGCGTGCCGGCCGGGGTGGTGAACCTTGTGTACGGTGTGCCCGCGGAGATTTCCGAGTACCTGATCCCGCATCCCGTGGTGAAGAAGATCTCCTTCACCGGCTCCACCGCCGTGGGCAAGCAGCTGGCGGCACTCGCCGGGCTGCACATGAAGCGGGTGACGATGGAGCTGGGCGGGCACGCGCCGGCGATGATCTTCGAAGATGCCGACGTGGAAGCGGCGGCGCGCATCCTGGGGGCGGCCAAGTTCCGCAATGCCGGCCAGGTGTGCGTTTCCCCCACGCGGTTCCTGGTGCAGGAGAGCGTGTACGAGAAGTTCGTGGAGACCTTCGTCGGCGTGGCCAAGAAGGTGAAGGTGGGCGACGGCACGGACCCCAGCACCACCATGGGCCCGCTGGCCAATGCCCGCCGCATCACCGCCATGGAGACGCTGGTGGGCGACGCGGTGCAGAAGGGCGCGGAGATCCAGACCGGCGGCAAGCGCATCGGCAACAAGGGCAATTTCTTCGAGCCCACGGTGCTGACCAACCTGAACCACGACATGCGGGTGATGAACGAGGAGCCGTTCGGCCCGCTGGCGCTGATGGTGCCGTTCCGCAACTTCGACGACGTGGTGACGGAGGCGAACCGGCTGCCCTATGGGCTGGCGGCGTACTCCTTCACGCGCTCTGCCAAGACGGCGAATGCCATCGCCAATGCGGTGGAGAGCGGGATGCACACGATCAACCACCTCGGCCTGGCGCTGCCGGAAGTTCCGTTCGGGGGGATCAAGGACTCGGGCTACGGGTCTGAAGGTGGGTCGGAGGCGATCGAGGCCTATCTGAACACGAAGTTCGTGACGCAGGCGGGGTTGTAAGGAAGCGTCTTCTTTTTTCTGAAGAAAAAAGAAGCAAAAAAGACTTCATTCGTTTGAGGCGGCACCGCCGTGGTCTAGTGGGCCACGGCGCTGTTGTTTGCAGGTCCCAAAAGTTTTTTGGTTCTTTTTTTCAAAAAAGAACCGCTTGCTTTCTCAAAGGCGGGTTCCACCCTGCCAAATCTCCATCACCTGCAGATCATCGTCGAGCACCACGAGGTCCGCCCGGGCGCCGACGGCGATGACGCCGCGGTCTTCGAGGCCCATGATTTCGGCTGGGGTTGCGGTGGCCATGCGCACGGCGGTGGTCCAGTCGCAGCCGGTGAAGGCGACGAGGTTGCGCACGGCTTCGGCCATGGTGAGGTGGGCGCCGGCGAGGGTGCCTTCGGCGTTGGTCAGGCGGCCGTCGCGCAGGAAGATCGCTTCGCCGGCGAGGGTGAAGCCGGTGATCTCGGAGCCGGCGGTGGCCATGGCATCGGAGACGAGGAAGAGGCGTTCCGGGCCGAGGGCGTTGAGCGCGATGCGCAGGGCGGCGGGGTGGGCGTGGTGGCCGTCGGCGATGATGCCGGCGGCGGCGCGGGCGTCGTCCAGGATGGCACCGACCAGGCCGGGGGCGCGGCCGGCGAACTGGGACATGGCGTTGAACAGGTGGGTGGCACCACGGATGCCGGCATCGATCCCGTCGCGGGCCTGTTCGTAGCTGGCGTCGCTGTGGCCGGCAAAGACGATGATGCCGGCGCGGGCGAGGGCGGCGATGTGCAAGGGGGCGACGGCATCGGGGGCGAGGGTGAGGAGGACGGGGGCGGGGAAGGCGGCGGACAGCGCGTGGATGTCGGCTTCGGTGATGGCAGTGATGGCGCTGGCCGGGTGGATGCCGCGGCGGGTGGGGGCGAGGAAGGGGCCTTCCAGGTGCAGGCCGGCGATGCCCGGGATTTCGGCCTCGATGGCGATGCGGGCGGTTTCGATGGCGCGGGCCATATGGTCGCGGCTGGAGCTGATCAGGGTGGGCAGGATGGCGGTGGTGCCGGTGCGGGCATGGGCGGCGGCGATGGCGGCAAGGTCTTGCGGGGTGCTGTCGCCGTTGAACATCAGGCCGCCGCCGCCGTTCACCTGCAGGTCGATATAGCCGGGGGCGAGGATGGCATCCTCGTGCAGTTCCTCGATGGGGACGCCGGGAGGGGCGTCGGCGGCGATGCCGGTGATGCGGCCGTTCTCGATGAGAATGACGGCATCCTCGTGTTCGTTGCGGCCATCGAACAGGCGGGCGGCGCGCAGGGCGATCATTTTCCGATCTCCTTCAGGGCCAGGCGCAGGCGGTTGCCGGTGCGCAGGAGCGATGCTTCGGCGGCGGGGCGGTCCAGCCCGTGGACGATGAGGACCGCGGTCTTCACCTTGTTGTCGGCGGCGGCGAGGGCGGATTGCAGGCGGGTTTGATCGGCCTCGCCGGTGAGGTGGCGCAGCATGCGCAGGGCGCGCAGGCGCAGTTTCTCGTTCTTGGCCTGCATGTCCACCATCAGGCCGAGATGGACGCGGCCGAGCTGGATCATGATCTGCGAGGACAGCAGGTTGAGCACGATCTTCTGGGCGGTGCCGGCCTTCATGCGGGTGGAGCCGGCGATCGCCTCCGCGCCGGTTTCCACCAGGATGGGGTGTTCGGCGGCGGCGAGCAGCGTGCCGCCGGGGGAATTGGCAAGGCCGATGGTCAGCGCGCCGCGGGCGCGGGCGGCCTGGATCACGGCGGTGGTGTAGGGGGTGGAGCCGCTGGCGGCGGTGCCGACGACGACATCGCTGGGCCCGATGGCGTGCTCGGCGACGGCGGCCGCGCCGGCTTCGCGGTTATCCTCGGCATTCTCGATCGAGCGGGTGAAGGCCTGGTCGCCGCCGGCCATGAGCAGGACGAGGCGGCTTTGCGGCCAGTCGAAGGTAGGGGGCAGCTCGGCGCCGTCCTGCACGCCGATGCGGCCGGAGGTGCCTGCGCCGGCATAGGCGAGGCGGCCTGTGCCATCGGCCAGGCGATGCGCGGCCGCTTCGGCGGCGGCGGCCAGCGCGGGCAGGGCGGGTTGCACGGCGGCGGCGGCGGCCATCTGCGCTTCCCACATTGCCTGCAGCGCGGAGAGCGGATCCCAGGCATCGATATCCCGGTAGCGGGGGTTGATGGCCTCGGTCGCTGGAATGACCGCGGTGGGGGGAACTGGCGGCATCAGGAAGCTTTCGTGCTGTGCGCGGCAGGGCAGAAGCCGGGCGGGACGGTCGTGGCGGATCGGTACTGTGGCAGGAAATCGTTGCGCAACGAGGCACGACCGCTTCGCGTAAGAAATCTTTTGCAAGGGCGGGAATGCGCTGATAGGAGGCGCGACACTGTTGATGACGGCGCCGTATCGACGACTCGCATGCGGGGGGACGCCAGGCTGATCAGCACGCTGCAATCGCCCAAGAGAGGAAAGCAACCTTCATGTCGAAAGCCTTCATTGCCCAGGTTCTCCAGGAGTCGGCGTCGCTGACGGGAATCGCCGCAAACCGCGCGGCCGGCGACCTGATGGGAGCAATCGTCAAGGAGCTCAAGAAGAACGGCAAGTTCACACTCCCGAGCTTCGGCACGTTTACGGTGCGTAAGACCAAGGCGCGCAAGGGCCTCAACCCGCGCACCGGCGAAGCGATCAAGGTGAAGGCCGGCAAGACCGTGCGCTTCAAGGCCTCGCCCACCCTCAAGAAGTCTGTCTGAGACATTTCGCTGCGTGGGGTCTGCCCAGGTGGGCGACCCCAGCGGCGCAACCCCTTCGTGCCGTTGACCGAACGGTTTTGAAACAGCCTGCCGAATCGTGAGGCGGGCTTTTTGCATTTGGCTCAGACGTCCAGCTCCTCCACGTCGCGGGCATGTTCCTGGATGAACTGGAAGCGCAGTTCCGGCCGCCGGCCCATCAGGCTTTCGACGAGATCGTTGGTCTGGGCGCGCTCCTCGGGCGGGGCGGTGACCTTGAGCAGGGTGCGCTTGGCCGGGTCCATCGTGGTTTCCTTCAGCGCCGAGGGCGGCATTTCGCCGAGACCCTTGAAGCGGCTGACCTCGACCTTTCCGGTCTTGAAAAGCTTCATCTTCCGTTCCCGGTCGGCATCGTCCATCGCGTAGACGGATTTGGCCCCCTGAACGAGGCGGTAGAGTGGCGGTTGGGCCAGGTACAGATGGCCTTCGCGCACCAGGTGGGGCAGCTCACGGTAGAAGAACGTCATCAGCAGGGAGGCGATGTGGGCGCCGTCCACATCCGCGTCCGTCATGATGATCACGCGGCCGTAGCGCAGCCGTGCGCGATCGAAACGTTCGCCGACGCCGCAGCCCAGCGCCTCCACCAGATCCTTCAGCTCCTGGTTCTGGCGCAGCTTCTCGGTGCTGGCGCTGGCGACGTTGAGGATCTTGCCGCGCAGCGGCAGCACGGCCTGGGTGGCGCGGTCGCGGGCCTGCTTGGCGGAGCCACCGGCGCTGTCGCCCTCCACCAGGAAGATCTCGGTGCGGTTCACATCCTCCAGCGTGCAGTCGGCCAGCTTGCCGGGCAGGCGCAGGCGCTTGGTGGCGGATTTGCGCGCGACGTCCTTGTTCTCGCGCCGGCGGATGCGTTCCTCGGCGCGCTCAATGACAAAGGCGAGCAGGTTGTCGGCCTGGGCCGGGTCGCCGGCCAGGAAATGGTCGAAGCGGTCGCGCAGCGCGGTTTCCACGTAGCGGGTGGCTTCCGGGCTGGTGAGCTTTTCCTTGGTCTGGCCCTGGAATTGCGGGTCGCGGATGAAGGCGGAGAGCTTGGCGACCAGGCCGCCCAGGATATCCTCGCCGGTGATGTTGCCGGCACGGCGGTTGCCGCGCTGCTCGCCCCAGGCACGCAGGCCCTTCAGCAGCGCGGCGCGGAAGCCGGCTTCGTGCGTGCCGCCCTGCGCGGTGGGCACGGTGTTGCAGTAGGAGTGCAGGAAGCCTTCGCCCTCCTCCTGCCAGGCCAGCGCCCATTCCACCCGGCCGGCCTTCTGGCCGTCCGTGGCGGCGGGCAGGTCGGCGTCGCCCGACCAGATCTGGCCGACAATGGGGCTGGCGCCGATATCGGCGGCAAGGCTGTCGCGCAGGCCGCCGGGGAAGTGGAGCACGGCCTCCGTCGGTGTGTCGTCCTTGACGAGGGAGGGCGCGCAGGACCAGCGGATGGTGACGCCGCGGAACAGATAGGCCTTGGAACGGCAGAGCCGGTAGAGGCGGGCGGGGCTGAAGCGCAGCTCGCCGAAGATCTGCGGGTCTGGCTTGAAGCGGAAGGTGGTGCCGCGGCGGTTCTGCACCGGGCCGGCATTCTCTAGCCTGGTCAGCGGCGTGCCGCGGCTGTAGCGCTGGCGCCAGAGCACACGCTCGCGGGCGACCTCCACTTCCAGCATTTCCGACAGCGCATTCACTACGGAGCTGCCGACGCCGTGCAGGCCGCCCGAGGTGTCGTAGACCTTGCCGGAGAATTTTCCCCCCGAGTGCAGGGTAGTAAGAATCACTTCGAGTGCGCTGAGATCCTTGAATTTCGGATGCGGGTCCACCGGGATGCCGCGGCCATTGTCGCGCACCGACAGGATGTTGCCTTCCTCCAGCGCCATTTCGATCGTGCTGGCGTGGCCGGCCACGGCCTCATCCATCGCGTTGTCGAGGATTTCGGCGGCCAGGTGGTGGAAGGCGTTCTCGTCGGTGCCGCCGATATACATGCCCGGCCGGCGGCGGACGGGTTCCAGCCCCTCCAGCACCTCGATGTCCTTGGCGGAATAGGAGGGGGCCGCGGGAGTGGAATCGCGGCCGCCCTTCCCGGCGCCGAAGAGGTCGTTCATGTTGTGTTCTCCAGTCTCGGGGGCACTCTAGCGACCGCCCCCGGGGCTGGGCAAGCATGGCGCGCGGCGCCTACCCCTGCGTGGGCTGGTGGGCTTCGATGAACCAGAGCCACTTGTCGAGGTCGCGGGAGACGGCGGTGAAGATGTCTGCGGTGTCGGCGTCTCCGGCATCGTCGGCGTCGTCGATGTTCTCGCGCACGGCACCGCCAAGGGCGGCGATGCGTTCGGCCAGGGCGGAGAGATGGTCGGGGATGGCGCGGATGTCGGTGGGGTAGGGGGGCAGGGTGGATTCCGCGGCATCCTGCGTGGTGCCGCGGGCAATGCCGCCGAGGGCGGAGACGCGCTCTGCCATCGTGTCCACGTGCTGGTCGAGGGTGGCACGCAGTTTGTCCAGCATCTCGTGCACGCCGATGAAGCTGGGGCCGCGGATGTTCCAGTGCGCCTGCTTGGCGGCCAAGGCGAGGTCGATCGTGTCGGCCACGCGGGCGTTGAGCAGGCTGATGGCGGCGCTGCGGGCGTTTGAATCGAGGCTGTTGCGGGTGAGCATGGCGGTGGTTCTCCGTTGCAAGTGACCACCGGATGGTCCGGCGGCGGCGCGGGGAGAACGGTCAGCGCGGCTCCTCGTTGCGCGGCTGTGGCGTGGACGTGCGTTTGGCACGGGGCGAGACCGCCAGGAAGCGGCTGGGCGGGATGGGATCGCCCTGGTGGAACTGCATGGCGCGGGCGATGGCGGCGCGGTCGGCATCGCCCATGCGGGAGGCCTCGCGCAGGTGGTCGGACCAGTTTTCCACTTCCCACACCTCCATCCATTCGTCGGCGTGGGCGATGTCTTCGTAGATCTGCCATTCGATGGCGCCGGCGCGGCCGCGGACATTGCGCAGTTCGGCCATGGCGGCGAGGAAGCGGGCGCGGTCCGTCGGCAGGATGCGGTAGCGCTGGTTTTCGAGCACATGGCCGCGGACCCGGGGCATGACGGCGACGAGGTCGGGGTCGACCGCCTCGGGGGCCGGCAGGTCCGGCGTGGAGGCGGCGGCGGCGGCCGGCTCCCGGTCGATGTCGAAGCGGCGGGCGACGAGGGCGAGGAGGAAGCCGGTGCCGGCGGCGGCCAACAGGGCGGTTTGCAGGCCAAGGCGGGTGCCGAGCCAGCCCCAGAAGAAGGTGCCGAGACCGAGGGCGAAGTTGAAGCCGAGCTGGTAGATCGCCAGCGCCCGCGAGCGAACCCAGGCCGGCGCGGCAAGCTGGGCCGCACCCTGGGCCACCGAGGAGGAGGCGACCCAGCCGACGCCGAACAGCACCATGGCCAACGCCGCCTGCGCCCAGTGTTGCGCCGAACCCAGCAGCGCGATGCCGGCCATGGCGCTGAGACTGGCGGCGAAGATGGTGGCGCCGCGCGAGAGGCGGGCGCGCACCTGGGGCAGCAGCATGCCGGCCGTCACGCCGCCGCTGCCCATCAGGCCCAACAGGATGCCGAAGGAGCCGGCGCCGAGGCCGAGCTGTTCCTTCACCACCAGCGGCAGCATCGCCCACGGCGCGGCAGCCGGGAAAAAGAAGCAGGCGGTCTTGGCCATGCTGGCGCGCATCACCGGCGAGTGCCGCACGAAGCGCGCGCCGGCGCGCATGGCGGAAATCAGGTTCTCCCGCGGCAGCGAGGAACTGCGCACACGGGTGCGGCGCCAGCTGAGCAGTACGCCGATCACGGCGAGGTAGGACAGGGCGTTGAGCGCGAAGGCGAGCTCGGGGCCGCCGAACACCACCAGCACGCCGGCCAGGGCGGGGCCGATGGCGCGGGCGAGGTTGAAGCCCACGCCGTTCAGCGCGATCGCCTGCACCAGGTCCCGGCGCGGAACGGCCTCGCTGAGCACCGTGCCCCAGGCCGGGTTGTTCATGGCGGCACCCAGGCCAAGCGCGAAGGTGAGCATCAGCAGCGTGCTGGAGCCGACCCAGCCGGCATAGGTGAGCAGGGCGAGGATGGCCGCGACGCCCAGCATCCAGGACTGGGTGGCGATGATGAACAGCCGCTTGTCCACGATATCCGCCAGCGCGCCCGCCGGCATGGCGAGCAGGAAGACCGGCAGGATGGTGGCGGCCGAGACGAGGCTGACGGTGAATGCGTCCGGTGCCAGCGTGGCCATGAGCCAGCCGGCGCCGGTGTTCTGCATCCACACCCCGAACGAGACCACCAGGTTGGTGATCCAGAGCATGCGGAACACAGGGTGGCGCAGGGGGGCGAGGGCGGCGGGAAGTGCCATGCCTCCTTCATGCCAGCACGGCATGGCGAACGGGAAGCAAAACCGG
>JBIKOJ010000023.1:0-35709 GCA_044358135.1 Acetobacteraceae bacterium
CTTGCCCCCCTCCGCCCCACACGCAATGCTCCGCCCAGCGCCCCCGCAGGACCCCCGCCCATGACCGCCAGCACCCTCCTCTTCCTCCCCGGCGCCGGCGGCTCCGCCAGCTTCTGGCAACCCGTCGCCGACCTCCTCCCCGAGGAATGGCCCAGGGTCCTCCTCTCCTGGCCCGGCCTCGGCAACGAGCCGCACGACCCCGACATCCAGGGCATCGACGACCTGGTGAACATCGTCAGCGCCTGCATCGCCATGTCCCCCACAAGGGTGGACCTCATCGGCCAATCCATGGGCGGCCTCATCGCCATCCGCGCCGCCCTGCGCCACACCTACCGCATCCGGCGCCTCGTCCTCACCGGCACCTCTGGCGGCCTACCCATGCAAAGCTTCAACGCCACCGACTGGCGCCCCGCCTACCGCCAGTCCTTCCCCAACGCCGCCCCCTGGATCACCGAAACCCACGCCGACCACACCCAGGACCTTCCCCGCCTCACCACCCGCACCCTCCTCCTCTGGGGCACCGAAGACCCCATCAGCCCCCCCGCCGTCGGCGAACACCTGGCCGCCCACCTCCCCAACGCCCGCCTTGAATTGATCCCGGGCGGCGACCACGCCTTCCCCAACACCATGCCTGTCGAAACCGCCACGGCGATCGCGCGGCATCTTGCATGACGCAGGAGGGCCTGCGCGTCTTCCAGATGTTGGCCTCGTAGCCCTCAGGGGAATTGCAGGTCCAGGAACTGTGCCGGCGTCACAATGCGAATGCCGCGCCAGGGATCGAGCACCAGCAGGTCGTTGTCGCTGGAGACAATCGCCGTAGCCCCCGCCGCCAACGCCAGTTCCAGATACTTGTTGTCCTTGGCGTCACGACAGTCTTGCACGGCAACCGATGGAGAGACCCGAGCGGCCGCTGACGCAACCAGGTCCATGACCCGCTCGCCTCGCCCCTCGCCGAGGTATCGGGCAAAGCGTGGCCGGCAGATCACCTCGCGGATCTCTGCCTCCACTGCATCGCTCAGGCAGATCACGTGGCGTGCCCGCGCCAGCAGCAATGCCCGCTCTGGCACCGAATCCTGCTTCAGCAGCGCCCCGACAATGGAACTCGCATCAAAGACGATGTTCGCCATTGTAGGCGGCGAGTTCCGCCTCCACCTCGGCATCGGTCAGGCGGTCCCGCGCGGCGCTGTCCTTGATGCCGGCGATGACGTCCGCCAGCGGATCGTGGCCGCCTTGGCCTGGCTTGACTAACGCGCTGACCAGCTTGCCGATCCGCTCGCGCCTTGCGTCATCCCCCAATGCCTCCGCGGCCTCGGGGGAGACAGGGATCGGCACCATGACGATCTTGTTCATGCGATGCTCCTCTCGCCGGGCATCCTAGCACACGCCCGGAAAGCAAAGCGGTGATTCAGGCGGGGTGTCCCTAAACCCGTCTTACCCCATAGAACTGCGGAAACCCCCGCCGGACATCGGCCAGCGACGTCCGATACGCCGTCGGCTGATAGTAGACCCCCGTCGGGATGAACGGCACCGTCTCGAACGAAACCCTCTGCATCTCCCGGCAGATCGCCGCCTGCGCCTCCACCGTCGGCGCATCGAACCAGGCATTCCGCAGCTCCTCCAGCTTCGGAATGTCGGCCCAGCCGAAGGTGGCACTTTTGCCGCTGCCGCGGATGTAGTTGTGCGCCGCCGGATTGAACGTGTTCACCCCGGCGGTCGAGTTGCTGAACGCGTTCCAGCCGCCCTTGTCGATCGGCTGCTGGCTCGAAAGCCGCTGGATCACCGTGCCCCAGTCCAGCGCCGGCATGTCCACGTTGAACCCGATCTTGCGCCACGCATCGGCCACCACCTGCCCCTGCGCGTTCAGCCCCGGCAGGTCGGTGGCCACCAGGAACACCAGCTTCTCGCCCTTGTAGCCAGACTCCGCGAGCATCCGCTTCGCCTTCTCAAGGTCGGGCGGCCCCTTCACCGCCTCCAGCCCCACATGGCTCGCCATCGGCGTGCCCGGCAGGAAGAAGCCCACATTGTCCCGCCACATCGCCCGGTCGGTGCCCGCGATCGCCGTCATCACATCCGCCTGGCTGATCGCCGCCAGCGCCGCCCGCCGGATCGCCGGGTTGTCGTAGGGTGGGTTGACGAAGTTGAACCGCACGATCCCGTACCCGCCGGTGGCGTCCGTCACCTCCACGGTCACGTTCGCATTGCGCTTCAGCAGCGGCTGGAAATCGGTCGTCGGCTGCTCCCACCAGTCGATCTCGCCGGATTGCAGGGCGGCCGCCGATGTCGCGGCATCGGGAATGGTGATCCATTCCACCCGGTCGAAATGCGCCACCTTCGGCCCCGCCATCAGGCTCGGCACCCCATCCGCCCGCGGCACGTAGCCCGCGAACTTCTCGTACACCGCCTTCGATCCCGGCACCCGCTCCCCGGCCAGGAAGCGGAACGGGCCGGAGCCCACCATCTCCGGCACCTGCGCGAAGGCATCGGTCTGCGCCAGCCGCTCCGGCATGATCGCCGAGATGTTCGCCCCCGTCTTGCCCAGCGCATCCGGCAGCAGCGGAAACGGCTTCCTGAGCCGGATCTGCACCACCTTGTCACTGAGCGCGCTGATCTCCTCTGTCACCGCCATCAGCGCCAGGCCGAAACTGTCCCGCTTGCCCCAGCGGTTCAGGCTCGCCACCACATCCCGCGCCAGCACCGGCGTGTTGTCATGGAAGCGCAGCCCATCGCGCAGCGTGATCTTCCAGGTCTTGCCATCGTTCTCCACCACATGGCCCGCCGCCATCTGCGGCTGCGCCTTCCAATTGGCATCCACGCCATACAGCGTATCGAAAACCAGCAGCGCATGGTTGCGCGTGACGAAGGCGGTGGTCTGGATCGGGTCCAGCAACGCCAGGTCCGCCTGCGGCACGAACTTCAGCACCCGGCTGCCCTGCGCCGCCGAGATGCGCGGCATGGCGAGTCCGCCTACCAGAACCGCTGCCGAAGCCAGGATGCTGCGCCGCTTCATGTCGTGTTCCCCTCGCCGATCCCAGAAGGATCCGCCCGGCGGCGCCATGGGTCAAGCCGCCAGGCGACTACGAGGTTGGGACTGAGACACACGGGTCGATGGTGCTGCGGCGTCCACCGGCAAGCTGGCGCACCTGCTCCAGGTTCGCCTTCTCGCGCTGCATGCCGCCGGCCGCTTCGCCAAAGGCGCGCAGATTGATCGCATAGGCCTCATCCATGAGGGCATAGGCTTCACCGGCGCGCCCTTCGCCGAGGGCGATCCGCCCCATATTGTTCAGGCTGGCAGCCACGAGCGGATCGGAGGCGCCGACAGCCGCGCGCCGGATGGCCAAGGAGCGGCAGACGGGATCCCAGGCTTCGCGATACAGCTGCCGTTCCCGCAAGGCGGCGGCGAGGTCACCGAGATACGCGGCGAACTCGAGGTCCGTCCCTGTTGCGTCCGGCGCCGCCAGGCGGACCGCGTCACGGAACATCTCCTCGGCCACAGCGAAAGCGCGGCCGTTATAGGCGTTCCGCCCGATGCGATTGCGTATCCGTGCCGCCATCCGGTCGTCCACCGCGCCGGAGGCTTCGTGAAGCGACAAGGCCTTGCGCAGAAGGGTGTCGATCATCGGCGACGGGCTGCGGTCCCACATCGCCAGGGCCGCGTCGTAGGCGTTGCGGGCCGCGGTGCTTCGGCTGTCCTCGGCCTGCGCGGATGCGGTCCAGGCCAGCAGCGCGACCAGGAGAAGGCATGCTCTGGCGATCATGCCACCCCCGGTCAATGCCTTCAGGCCACCACGTGCTCCACCGAACCGACACCACCCAGCGTCAGCTCCGCCGCGCGGTGGCACGCCACGAACCGCCCCGGCAGAACCTCTTCCATCTCCGGCACCACCGCCCGGCAGGCATCCACGGCATAGCGGCAGCGCGGATGGAAGGCACAGCCCGGCGGCGGGTTGGCGGGGTCGGCGATCTCGCGTTCCAGCACGATCCGGTTGCTCACCGCGCCGGGCACCGGGGTGGGCGCTGCGGACAGCAGCGCCTCGGTGTACGGATGCAGCGGCCGTTCGAACAACGCCTCCGTCTCCGCCAGCTCCACCATGCGGCCGACATACATCACCGCCACCCGGTCGCTGACGTGCTTCACCACGCTGAGGTCGTGCGCCACGAACAGGTAGGTCAGCCCCAGCTGGTCCTGCAGATCCAGCATCAGGTTCAGCACCTGCGCCTGCACGGAAACGTCGAGCGCGGAAACCGGCTCGTCCGCCACGATCAGCGTCGGGTTCAGGGCCAGCGCCCGCGCGATGCCGATGCGCTGGCGCTGCCCGCCGGAGAAGGCATGCGGGAAGCGGTTGTAGTAGGCGCGCGGAAGCTGAACCAGCTCCATCAGTTCCTCCACGCGCTTCCGGCGTGCCGCCGCATCGCCCATGCCGTTGATCAGCAGCGGCTCGCCGATGATGTCGCCCACCACCATGCGCGGGTTCAGCGAGGAGTAGGGGTCCTGGAACACCATCTGGATATGCCGCCGCAGCGGCCGCAACTCGCTGCGCGACAAGGCGGCGAGATCGACCTCCCGCCCCTCCACCTTGAACTTGATGGCGCCGCCCGTGGGCGCATAGGCGCGCAGGATGCAGCGCGCCGCCGTGGTCTTGCCGCAGCCGCTTTCGCCCACCAGCGCCAGGGTCTCGCCCTTGCGGATGGAGAAGCTGACGCCATCCACCGCCTTCACCTGCCCCACCACCTTGCGCAGCAGCCCGCGCCGGATGGGGAAGTGCTTCTTGAGGCCGGTGACCTCCAGGATCGTCTCGCTCATGCCGAGGCTCCCTGCAGGCTTGCCTTCGCTTCCTCCATGCCCCCGTGCAGGAAGCAGCGCACCTGCCGCCCGTCATCGGTATCCACCGCCGGCGGCTCGGACTTTTCGCACACGGCCCCGATGATCTCCGCACAGCGCGGGTGGTAGGAGCAGCCCTTCGGCCGATCGAACGGGTGCGGGATGGAGCCGGCAATGGTCGGCAACCGGGTGCGGGGCTTGGCCAGCACGGTGGGGATGGAGCGCAGCAGGGCGCGGGTATAGGGATGCTTCGGGGTCTCGAAGATCTCCTTCACCGACCCGGTTTCCACCGCGCGGCCCAGGTACATCACGCTCACGTCGTGCGCCATTTCCGCGATCACGCCCATGTCGTGGGTGATCAGGATGATCGCCAGGCCGCGATCCTTCTGCAGCGTGCGCAGCAGATCGAGGATCTGCGCCTGCGTCGTCACGTCCAGCGCCGTGGTCGGCTCGTCGGCGATCAGCACCCGGGGGTCGCAGGACAGCGCCATGGCGATCATCACCCGCTGGCGCAGGCCGCCCGAGAGCTGGAACGGATAGTCGTCCACCCGCCGCGCCGGCTGCGGCACGCCGACCATGTCCAGCAGCTCGATCGCGCGCTTCTTCGCCGCGCGGTCGTCGAGCCCCATGTGCAGCTTGATGCCTTCGCCGATCTGGTTGCCGATCGTATAGTGCTGGCTGAAGCTGGCCATCGGCTCCTGGAACACCAGGGCGATCTCCGGGCCGCGATACTTGCGCATCTGCTCGTTGGTGAGCGTGCCGAGATCCACCACCTCGCCGTTGGCGCGCCGCAGCTTCATGCTGCCACCGACCACGCGGCCGGGCCGGTCCACGATGCCGAGCACGGAACGTGCGGTCACGCTCTTGCCGCAGCCGCTTTCGCCGACCACGCCCAGCGTCCGGCCCTCGAACACGTCGAAGTCCACGCCATCGACGGCGCGCACAACGCCTTCGGGCCCGAAGAACTGGGTCTTCAACCCGCGAACGGAAAGGATGGGATCAGCCATAGGGGTCCGCCGCATCACGCAGGCCGTCGCCCAGGAAGTTGAACGCGAGAATCACCACCACCACGGGAATGGCGGAGATCAGCAGCCACGGCGCCAGCGCCAGCGTCTGGATGTTCTGGGCATCCTGCAGCAGGATCCCCCAGCTGATCGCCGGCGGGCGCAGGCCGAGGCCCAGGAAGCTCAGCGACGTCTCGCTGATGATCATGGCGGGCAGGGCCAGGCTGACGGCGGCGATGATGTGGCTGGCGAAGCTCGGCAGCATGTGGCGGAAGATGATTCTTCCCTGTGACGCGCCGGCGAGTTCCGCGGCCATCACGAAATCCTCTTCCTTCAGCGCCAGGAACTTGCCCCGCACCACGCGGGCCAGGTCGGTCCAAGCGAGCAGGGAGATGATGATCGTGATGGCGAAATAGACCTGCAGCACGCTCCAGTCGTTCGGAAGCGCCGCAGCCAGCCCGAGCCAGAGGGGGATGGTGGGCATGGAGCGGATCACCTCGATGGTGCGCTGGATCACGGTATCGACCATGCCACCATACACCGCCGAGACGCCGCCGAGCAGCACGCCGAGGAACAGCGAGATGGAGACGCCGACCAGGCCGATGGTGAGCGAGACGCGGGTGGCCACCATCAGCCGGGACCACAAATCGCGCCCCAGCAGGTCGGTGCCCAGGATGTAGATGCCGTCGCCGCGCTCCGGATTGCGCAAGGTCATCAGGTGGACCTTGGTCGGGAACAGGCCGAACAGGTTGTATTCGTAGCCCTGGCCGAAGAAGTCGATGTAGACGCGCCGGTTCGGGTCCACGGTGTAGACCAGCTTGAAGGTGCGCATGTCGCGCACGCCCTTGATCCCGTACACGTGCGGGTTGAAGCCGTTGTCGTCGAACCAGTTGATCGGCTGCGGCGCGATGTAGCTGGTGCGTGCGTCGGTCGCGTGCGGGTCTTGCGTCGCCAGGAAATCGGCGAAGACGGCCAGCAGGTACACCAGCACCAGCAGCACCAGGCTGATCATCGCCAGCTTGTGCCGACGGAAGCGCCACCAGGTCAGCTGGAGCTGGGTGGCGACGGCGTATTTTTCGGAATCGATCTGTGCCACCGGCTTAATCCATCTGGTGGCGGATACGGGGGTCCACCCACATCAGCACGAGGTCGGAGATGAAGGTGCCCACCACGGTCATCACGCCCAGCAGCAGCACGATGGTGCCGGCCAGGAACATGTCCTGCGCCACCAGCGCCTTCACCAGCAACGGGCCCACGGTGGGCAGGCCGAGCACGATGGAGACGATGATCGAGCCGCTGACCAGGTAGGGGAACAAATAGGCGATGTTGCTGGCGAACGGGTTCAGTGCGGCGCGCACGGGATACTTGAGGATCGCCCGCGTCTCCGACAGGCCCTTGGCCCGCGCCGTGACGACATAGGGCCGGCGCAGCTCGTCGAGCAGATTGGCGCGCATGATGCGGATCAGCTGGGCGGTGCCGCCGAGGGCGAGGATCAGCGCGGGCAGCGGCAGGTGCTTGATGAGGTCCCACACCTTGGCGGCACTCCATGGGGCAAGCGCCATCTCGGCGGAGAACAGCCCGCCCACACTGGCGCCGAACCAGACGAAGGCGAAATACATGATCACCAGCGCCAGCAGGAAGTTCGGCACCGCGATGCCGATGAAGCCCACCAGGGTGAAGGCGTAGTCCGCGAAGGAATACTGCCGCACGGCAGAGAAGATGCCGATCGGCAAAGCGAGGCCCCAGGTGACCAGCAGGGCGGCGAAGCTCAGCAGCAGCGTGAGCCAGATGCGGTCGCCGATCACTTCCGTGACCGGGCGGCGCCATTCCATGCTCTCGCCGAAATCGCCGGTGATGATGCGCGCCAGCCACTTGCCGTACTGCACGTAGAACGGTTCGCCGAGCCCGTAGAGCTGGCGCAGGTTCTCCGCCTCCGCCGCCGAGACCTGGCTGCCGGAGGAGGAGAGCTGGGCGATGTAGGCATCGACAAAATCACCCGGCGGCAGCTGGATGATGATGAACGACAGGATCGAGATGAGCCAGATGGTCATCACGCCCAGCAGCAGGCGACGGGTCATGAAGGCGATCATGCGGGAAGCCCGGAAGGAAGGAAGCACCTTCTTTTTGTGAACAAAAAGAAGCAAAAAAACTTTATCTGACGCAGGCGATCAATGCCTCGGCTCCCCGGTTGAGGAGTCGAGGCATATTGGAGAAAGTTCTTTTGCTTCCTTTCTCCCGTCACGCTCAGGTCTTGTAGAACCAGGTGGCCGGATGCGAGCTGCCCGGCGTACGGCAATGCTGGGCGATGCAAACGCGGCCGGGGATGTTGCCCAGCCGGCGGCTGGCCAGCCGCACCCCCATCAGCGCCGGGGACTGGCCGCAGACGCCGATGTGGAACTGCTGGTCCACCATGATCTTCCAGATCTCCTGCGCGTTCTTGTGCCGCGCCTCCTCATCCATGCCGGCGGCGGCGCGGAACAGTTCCAGCGCCTTCAGCATGTGCGGGTCGGAAGGCTTGGTGCCCTGGGCGCCGTTGGAAGCGTACCAGCGCGCATGCTCGATCCCGTAGGCGCCGTTGGCGATATCCACCGGCAGCGCCCAGGAGGGGTAGAGATACAGCAGCTCCGTGCCGCCATTGGTCCAGACCAGGATGTGGTGCTCGCCGGAGAGCACGCGCTGGAAGGCCAGCCCGCGCTCCTGCTCCTTCACGTCGGCGAAGATGCCGATCTTGCGCCACTGCTGCGCGATCATCTGCGCATGCGCCGGCCAATCCATGAACGCCTTGATGGCGGTGAGCTGGATGATCAGGCGCTGGCCGTTGTCGGAGCGCAGGCGGTAGCCCTCGCGGTCTTTCCGGGTCAGGCCGAGCTTGTCGAGCATGCTGTTGGCCTGCGCCACATCCAGCACCGACCACTTCTTGCGCCATTCCGGTCCGGGGCTCTCCGGCATCGCCTCGGCCGGCGCGGTGGAGCCGGGAGTGCCGAGGCCGAGCCAGAAGGTTTCGTTCAGCTGCTCGCGGTCGATGCCCAGCGAGAGGGCGCGGCGGAAATCCGCATTGCCGAGCCACTTGCCGATCTCGGCATCGGCGGTGTGGTTCATGTTGACGTGCAGCGTGGTGTCCGCGCCGTTGTAGGCGAGATCGAGATGCACGTCGTACTTGCCGCGGTCGCGGTTCTCCAGGATCACCGGCAGCTTGGCGAGATCCATGTGGCGTTCCTGCAGGTCGTATTCGCCGGCCATGGCGCGCAAATTGGCGACCTCGATGTTCTCGGCCAGGGTCATCACCACGCTGTCGATATAGGGCAGCTGGTTCCCGTCGGTATCCACCACGTAGTAGAACGGGTTGCGCTCCATCACCCAGGTGGGGGTGTTGATCGGGCGCACCGTCCGCCACGGGCCGAGCGTGGGCAGTTCCGGGTTCAGCTGCCAATCCTTGCGGACATGGAGCATGCGCACCCAGTTGTCGAAGCCCGCGGCGCGGGCCTTGGCGTTGGCCTCGGCTTCCGAGCTGTATTTCGCCATGAACTGCTTGAGGTAGTGGGCGGGCGCATAGGCGCCGAAGCTGTTGCCGCCGGCCTGGCGCACCGCCTGGCCGCCGCCGATCAGCGTGTCGCCGGCGAGCATGGAGGGGAACAGGAAGTAGGGGTTCTCGAACTGGAACTGGATCGTGGTCTCGTCGATCTTGACCAGCTTGCCCTGCTTGCCGCCGGCCGCCATGTCGGCGATCGGGTTCGGCACGATGTCCTTGTTCAGGTACATGTCCTCGTACCAGAACACGAAGTCATCGGCGGTGAAGGGGGCGCCGTCGCTCCACTTCATGCCCTTGCGCAGGAACAGCGTGGTGGTCTTGCCGTCCTTGCTGAGCTCGTAGCCCTTGCACACGCTGGGGACGATCTTGCTGCCGGTGGGGTCCCAGAACAGCAGCTTGTCCGACGCCATGATGCGGTTGCCGTTCTCGCCGTCCGACGGGCCGATGAACGCGCGGCGCCAGGTGCCGCCGTATTTGCCGGTGGATTCCAGCGGCTTCAGCACCAGCGGCTCGCTGGGCAGGCGCTGCGCGACCGGGGGCAGCTTGCCCTGCTGCACCAGGGCGGCGAGCTGCGGCGCTTCCTTGAAGCTTGAGGGGATTGCGGTGACCTGGCTCGGGCCTTCCAGCTTGCCGACGAGGCCCGACTGGTCGAACGTGCTCTTGGACGAGACGGCCTGGGCGAGCGCCTCAACCGTGGGGGCTGCTGCGGCGGCGAAGGCCGCGCTGGCGGCGAGGAAACTCCTGCGGGTGGTCATGGATCGGCCTCCGGACGTTGCTGCGCCCGCCGCCTCGTTGCCCGGGCGGCGGTGAATGCGCGCAGGCTAGAGCAAGACCGGATGCGATGAAAGCCGCGTTCGTGGGCGGTGCCAGAGCCCGTTCGAGAACTCGCTCTGGCGCGCCAGAGGCGGCCGCTTGCCGCCGCCCGGCGGTGATTTGTGAGCACCGGAGCGGAGCGGCCTGGTGGCCGTGAGCACCGGAGCGCAGCAAATCGCCGTCGGATGGCCGCCAGAGTAGAGTTATCGAACGGGTTCTCAGGCTTTGAAGTACCACGTGGTGGGATGCGAGCTGCCCGGGGTGCGGCAGTGCTGGGCGATGCACACGCGCTGCGGAATGTTGCCCAGCCGGCGGCTGACCATGCGCACGCCGGCGAAGGCCGGGGACTGGCCGCAGATGCCGATGCTGAACTGCTGGTCGATGACGATCTTCCAGATGTCCTGCGCCAGGCGGTTGCGCTCCGCCTCGCGCAGGGTGGTGGCGCTGCGGAACATCTCCATCACCTGCAGGACCGTGGGGTCGGTGGGTTTGGTGCCGATCGCGCCGTTGGAGGCGTACCAGCGCGCCAGTTCCACCCCCAGCACGCCGTTGCCGATATCGACCGGCAGCACGAAGTGCGGGTAGAGGAACAGTTGTTCGGAACCGGTATTGCCGAAGACGAAGATGTGGTGGTCCCCGGCCAGCACGCGCTGGAAGGCGAGTGCCCGTTCCTGGTCCCGCACGTCGGCGAAGATGCCGATCTTCTTCCATTGCTGGGCGATCATCTGCGACTGGGCGGGCCAATCGAGGAAGGCCTTGGTGACGGTGAGCTGGATGATCAGGCGCTGGCCGTTATCGGCGCGCAAGCGGTAGCCCTCTCGGTCCTTTTTCGCGAGGCTGAGCCTGTCCAGCATGGCGTTGGCCTGGGCGAGGTCGAGCACCGACCACTTCTTGCGCCATTCCGCACCAGGGTTCTCGGGCATCGATTCCGCGGGGGCGGTGGAGCCCGGGGTGGCGAGGCCGAGCCAGAAGGTTTCGTTCAGCTGGTCCCGGTCGATCCCGAGCGACAGGGCGCGGCGGAAATCGGGGGTGGCGAGCAAGCGGCCGATCTCGGGATCCGCGGTGTGGTTGAGGTTGAAGTGCAGCGCGGTGTCTGCCCCGTTGAAGGCGAGGTCGAGGTGGAGATCGTATTTGCCGCGCTCGCGGTTCTCCAGGATCACCGGCAGCTTGGCGAGGTCGATGTGGCGTTCCTGCATGTCGTATTCGCCGGCCATGGCGCGCAGGTTCACGATCTCGGTGTTGTCGGCCAGCGTCATCACCACGCTGTCGAGATAGGGCAGCTGGTTGCCGGCGGTATCGACCGCGTAATAGTAGGGATTGCGCTCCATCGCCCAGGTCGGCGTGTTGATGGCGCGCGTGGTCTTCCACGGGCCGAGCGTGGGCAGCTCCGTGTTGATCGCCCAGTTGTGGCGGATCTTCAGCATGCGCACCCAGTTGTCGAAGCCGGCGGCGCGGGCGCGGGCGTTGCACTCCGCTTCCGAGCTGTACTTGGGCAGGAACTGCTTGAGGTAATGCGCGGGGGCGTAGCAGCCGAAGGTGCCGCTGCCGGACTGCCGCGCGGCCTGGCCGCCGCCGATCAGCGTGTCTCCGGCCAGCATCGAGGGGAACAGCAGGTGCGGCGCCTCGAACTCGAAGCGGATGGTGGTTTCGTCGATCTTGACCATGCGGCCGGGCTTGCCGCCGGCGGACATCTCCGGGATCGGGGCCGGGACGACATCCTTGTTCCCGTAGAGGTCCTCGAACCAGAACATGAAGTCGTCGGCGGTGAAGGGGGCGCCGTCGCTCCAGCGCATGCCTTTTCGCAGGAACAGCGTGGTGGATTTTCCGTCGGGCGAGAGCTCGTAGCCGCGGGCGACGGCTGGGGCGATCTTGCTGCCGGTGAGGTCCCAGAACAGCGGCTTGTCGGAGGCGACGAGGCGGTTGCCGTTCTCGCCGTCGCCGGGGCCGATGAAGGCGCGGCGCCAGGTGCCGCCGTAGCGGCCGATGCCGTCCAGCGGCTGGATCACCATGGGTTCGGAAGGAAGGCGCTGGGCCACCGGCGGGAGCTTGCCCTGCTTCACCAGCTCGGCGAGCACAGGGGCTTCATGGAAGGTGGCGGGCAGCTTGTCGGACAGGGTGGCGCCTTCCAGCTTGCCCACCAGGCCGGATTGGCCGAACTGGCCGGCGGATTGGGCGGTGGCCGGACTGGACCGGGCAGCGAGCGCGATGCCGCTGCCGAGAATGGCACTGCCCAGCATTTGCCTGCGGGTCGTCATGGCGCGTTCCTCCGCCGATCCGGCACGTTTCGTGGCCGGTTGGCAATGAGGCTAGGCAGCCCAAGCGCGGGAGTCCAGCGCGACGGTCAGGCGGCCAGCGCCCGCCAGGCCAGGGCCAGCAGCAGCAGGCCGTTGCCGGCCAGCACCCAGGGGGCAGCGCGGTTCGCGGCACTCTGCCAGCGCTGGGCAACGGCGTGGCCGAGCACGCCCACCACCACCAGCGCCGGCACGGTGCCCAGGCCAAAGGCGAGCATGCCGAGCCCGCCCAGCAACGGGCCGCTGGCGGAGGCGGCGGCGAGGGCTGCATAGACGAGACCGCAGGGCAGCAGGCCGAGCGCCAGGCCCAGCTTCAGCCCGCGCCCCCGGCCCTGCCCGATGCGGCCGGCCATCGTGGCGAGCCGGTGGCCCCATCCGGGACCGCTGGGGATGGCGGGGCCGGCGAACGCGAATCCGGGCTGCAGCCGGCGCAGCGCCAGCAGCAGGAAGCCCGATGCGGCGAGGGCGAGCAGGGCGGCCGGCACCACCTGCGGCAGCGGCAGGCCGCCGATCCAGCCGGAGGCGGTGCCCAGCGCGGCGTAGGTCGCCAGCCTTCCGGCATGGTACGGCAGCAAGGCGGCGCCGCGCAGGCGGGCGGCCTGGCACATGCGGGCGGCGGGGATGCGGGCCATGCCGTCGGCCACCTGGCCGAGCACGAAGGGGCCGCACATGGCGGTGCAGTGCACCACGCTGCCGGCCAGCCCGGCCAGCAGCAGCGCCGGCACCAGGAACAGGCCGCGCTCCAGCGCCGCCGGGCCGCACAGCGCGGACAGCGCATCGAGCAGGCCGGACGCCGTGGCGGGCAAGTGCATGGGGCGAACAGACCGCATGCGGCCGAGGCGCACATTGATCCACGTCAATGCCGCGGCGCAGCAGGGCAGGCAGCGTCGGACCATGCCGGGAACGTGTCCGGCCTCTCGCGACAGGGAATCGAACGCATGCATGAGCAAACAAGCGACCTTGTGGTCGGCCTGCTGGTGCTCATCCTGGGCCTGGTGGGCCTGGTGATGGCCTCCGGCGCGCTGGACGACGCGATGTATGTGTTCGGCCTGTCGTTGATGGGCTTCGCCGTCGTGTTCGACCTCGGCCTGGTGAAGCGCCACTTCGACCGCATCGACGCGGCGAAGGGGGGCAGCCATGTCTGACCTTGCGATGGGCGCCGCCATGCCGGTGGCCAGGCCCGTGGCCCGCGTGGCCGAAACCTACAACATGGACGTGGTGCGCAAGTTCACCATCGCGGCCATGTTCTGGGCCGTGGTGGCCTTCCTGGTCGGCGTGGTGATCGCCGCCCAGCTCGCCTTCCCGATCATGAACCTCGGGCTGGAATGGACCGCCTTCGGGCGGTTGCGGCCGGTGCACACCTCGGCTGCCATCTTCGCCTTCGGCGGCTCGGCGCTGTTCGCCACCAGCTTCTACATCGTGCAGCGCACCTGCCACGCAAGGCTGTTCGGCGGCGAGGCGCTGCACAACTTCATCTTCTGGGGCTACCAGTTCTTCATCGTGATGGCCGCGCTCAGCTACGTGATGGGCTACAGCCAGGGCCAGGAATACGCCGAGCCCGAATGGCACCTGGACATCTTCCTGACCATCATCTGGGTGGCCTACGGCGTTGCCTTCATCGGCACGATCTTCCTGCGCAAGGAGCCGCACATCTACGTGGCGAACTGGTTCTTCATGGCCTTCATCATCACGGTGGCCGTGCTGCACCTGGGCAACAACGTGGCCTTGCCGGCGAGCTTCTTCGAGGCCAAGAGCTACTCCATCTATTCCGGCGTGCAGAACGCGCTGGTGCAGTGGTGGTACGGGCACAACGCCGTCGGCTTCTTCCTGACCGCGGCGTTCCTGGGGATGATGTACTACTTCATCCCGAAGCAGGCCGGCCGGCCGGTGTATTCCTACCGCCTGTCGGTAGTGCACTTCTGGTCGCTGATCTTCATGTATATCTGGGCCGGCCCGCACCACCTGCACTACACCGCGCTGCCCGACTGGTCGCAGACGCTGGGCATGGTGTTCTCCGTGATCCTGTGGATGCCCAGCTGGGGCGGCATGATCAACGGGCTGATGACCCTGTCGGGCGCGTGGGACAAGCTGCGCACCGATCCCGGCCTGCGCTTCTCCGTCACTGCCGTCGGCTTCTACGGCATGAGCACATTCGAGGGACCGATGATGTCCATCAAGGAGGTGAACGGGCTCGCGCACTACACCGACTGGGTGGTGGGCCACGTGCACTCCGGCGCCTTGGGCTGGGTCGCCTTCATCAGCTTCGGCGCGATCTACTACCTGGTGCCGGTGCTGTGGCAGCGCAGCAGGCTGTATTCCGCCAAGCTTGTGGCCTGGCACTACTGGATCGCGACGCTGGGCATCGTGCTCTACATCACCTCCATGTGGGTGGCCGGCATCATGCAGGGCCTGATGTGGCGGGCGTACGACAAGTTCGGGTTCCTGCAGTACTCGTTCGCGGAATCCGTGAACGCCATGCACCCCTACTACGTGATCCGCATGCTGGGCGGCGTGCTGTTCCTGCTCGGCGCCCTGATGATGGTCTTCAACCTGATCATGACGGTCCGTTCGGCCAGCACCGCGGTGCAGCAAGCGCGCGAAACCGCAGTTGCGGGAGCCTGAGGCACATGTTCATCAAGCACGAAACCATCGAGAAGAACGCCGTTCTGCTGGCGGTGCTGACCACGATTACCATCGCCATCGGCGGCATCGTGGAGCTGGTGCCGCTGTTCACCATCGAGACCACGGTGGAAAAGGTGGAAGGGGTGCGGCCCTACTCGCCGCTGGAGCTGGCCGGGCGCGACATCTATGTGCGCGAGGGCTGCTACACCTGCCACAGCCAGCAGATCCGCGCGCTGAAGGATGAGGTGGAGCGCTACGGCCACTACAGCCTGGCCGCGGAGAGCATGTACGACCGGCCGTTCCAGTGGGGCAGCAAGCGCAACGGGCCGGACCTGGCGCGCGTGGGCGGCAAATACTCCAACGACTGGCACTACGCGCATCTGGCCAACCCGCAATCGATGGTGCCGGAGAGCCTGATGCCGCGCTACGCCTTCCTGGCCAACCGAGAGGTGGACCCCGCACGCATCGCCCGGCACGTGCGCGCCAACAAGACGGTCGGCACGCCCTACACGGAGGAGCAGGTGGCCAATGTGGCCGCCGACCTCGCCGCCCAGGCGGACGTGAATGCGGAGCCGGATGCGCTGGCCAAGCGCTACCCGAAGGCGGTGCAGGTGCAGGGCGACGGCCGCCGCGTGACGGAGATGGATGCGCTGGTGGCCTACCTGCAGGTGCTGGGCACCATGGTGGACTTCACCAACCCCGCCAACGAAAAGCTGCAGCAGTAGGAGGCGGCATCATGTTCATGACATTCCTGCATTGGCTGCTGGACCACTCCGTGGTGCTCGTGGGCGGCGTGTTCCTGCTGCTGGTGGCCAGCGTGTACTGGCCCGGCCGCAAGGCTCGCTTCCAGCGCGACGCCATGATCCCCCTTCTGGACGACAAGTAGGAGCACGCCGATGGCCGACAACAATACGGCGAGCGAAAAGGACTCCGTCACGGGCCGGCACACCACCGGGCACGAGTGGGACGGGCTGAAGGAACTCAACACGCCGCTGCCGAAATGGTGGTTCTGGACCTTCGTGGCCACCGTGGTTTGGGGGATCGGGTATGCGATCGCCTATCCCTCCGTGCCCTGGTTCAACACCTACTTCCCCGGCGTGCTCGGCTACTCCCAGCGCAACGTGGTCACCGCCGACGTGAAGGCGCTGGAAGCGCAGCGCGCCGGTGTGATGCAGAAGCTGAAGGCGGTGCCGCTGGAGGAGGTGAAGAAGGACGAGGCGCTGTACGCGGTGGCGATGACCGCCGGGCGCCTGGCCTTCGCCGAGAACTGCCGGGCCTGCCACGGCGCCGGCGGCGAGGGGCGGCCGGGCTATCCCGCGCTGGCGGGCGATGCCTGGATCTGGGGCGGCAAGCTGGCCGACATCCAGCAGAGCGTGACCTACGGCATCCGCAGCGCGCATCCGGAGGCCCGCGTGTCCCAGATGCCGAAATTCGGCGCCGACGGCATCCTGAAGGCCGAGGAGATCGACCAGGTCACCGACTACGTGATGGCTCTCTACAAACCCGGCGCGCCGGCGCTGCCGGGGGCTGCCAAGGGTGCTGCGGTGTATGCCGAGAACTGCGCCGTCTGCCACGGCGACAAGGGCGAGGGAAAGCGCGAGCTGGGCGCGCCCGCGCTGCGCTCCGGCGTGCATCTCTATGGCGATACGCGGGAAGCGGTGCGGGCACAGATCGCCAATCCGAAGCAGGGCGTGATGCCGGCCTGGAACACAAGGCTGGACGAGGCGACCATCCGTGCGGTGACGCTGTATGTCCATGGGCTCGGTGGCGGCGAGTAGCCGTCACCCGGTGGCGGCGAGTAGCCGTCACCCGGTGGCGGCGCGTAGCCAACCACCAAGCCCTCTGCCGGGATCGCCGCCCTTGCCCTTCGCCGGGCGGGGGCGGCGTTTCCACGTTCGGCGCCTTGCGCCAGATCAAGGCTTCGCACAACCGGACTCGGCGATAAGGGGCCATGGCGAACGCTGAGGACCAGGCCACCATGAGCAAGATCGGCAAAACTCCGCTGCCGGCCCAGGACGATGACGTCCCTGCCTCCGAGGTGCAGCTCTATGCCAGCCGCGTGCGCGTCTATCCGCGCGCCGTGCACGGCATCGCCCGCAACATCAAGTGGGCCATCCTGATCCTGTGCCTGGCGGTGTACTACATCACCCCCTGGATCCGCTGGGACCGCGGCGAGGGCCGGCCGAACCAGGCCATCCTGCTGGATATGGCGCATGAGCGCTTCTACATCTTCGGCCTGACCTACTGGCCCGACGACATCTACCTGCTGACCGGCGCGCTGATCCTGGCCGCCGTGGGGCTGTTCCTGGTCACCTCGCTCGCCGGGCGTATCTGGTGCGGCTATGCCTGCCCGCAGACCGTGTGGACCGACCTGTTCATGTGGGTGGAGCGGCTGATCGAGGGCGACCGCAATGCGCGCATGAAGCGCGACGCGGGGCCGAACAGCCTGGACAAGGCGTGGCGCAAGCTGGCCAAGCACGCCGCCTGGGTCGGCATCGCCTTTTGGACCGGCGGCGCCTGGATCATGTATTACGTGGACGCACCAACGGTGACGGTGCAGTTCTGGACCGGGCAGGCCAGCCGCGAGGTGTATTTCTTCACCGGCCTGTTCACCGTGTTCACCTACGTGCTGGCGGGCTGGGCGCGCGAGCAGGTGTGCACCTACATGTGCCCGTGGCCGCGCTTCCAGGCCAGCATGCTCGATGAGCAGAGCTTCATCGTGACGTACCAGAAATGGCGCGGGGAGCCGCGCGGCAAGGGCCGGCGCGATGCCGAAGGGAATGTGGCCGGCCAGAAGATGGGTGACTGCATCGATTGCAACGCCTGCGTGAACGTCTGCCCCACCGGCATCGACATCCGCGACGGCGTGCAGCTCGCATGCATCAATTGCGGCCTGTGCGTGGATGCCTGCAACGAGATCATGACCAAGGCCAGCCGGCCGAAATGGCTGATCCAGTGGGACACGCTGGCACGCCAGGAGGCCAAGGCGGCGGGCAGGCACGAGCGCATCCACCTGCTGCGCCCGCGCACGCTGATCTACGTGACCGCGTTGCTGCTCGCCACCTCCGTGATGGGGGCCGCGCTGGCCATGCGCAGCCACGTGAACCTCGCCGTGCTGCACGACCGCGCGCCGCTGTTCGTGAAGGTGCGGGACGGCTCGATCCGCAACGCCTACACGCTGAAGGTCAGCAACAAGACCGATGTGCCGGCAACATTCTCGCTGGTGCTGGGTGGGCTTGCCGGTGGGTCCATGGCCCTGTCCGACGAGGTCGACCACCGCGCGCCTGCGCTGAGCCTGGAGGTGCCGCGCGATGCCATCGGCACGTTCCGCGTGCTGGTCTATGGCATGCCGGCCAGGCTGGCCGACGGTTCGATGAAGGTGAGCTTCACGCTGCGCAACACGGCAACGGGCGAGAGCACCGAGGTTTCCTCGGTGTTCATGGGCCCGCCGAAGTAAGGGGAACCGAACATGGCACAGCAGATGGCAGTCTCGCAGCCCATGCCGCGCAGCCTGTGGCGCTTCTTCCCCTTCATGCTGGTGGCCGGGCTCGGCCTGGTGGTGGCGGTGAACATCACCATGGCGGTGCTGGCGTATCGCAGCGCGCCGGGGCTGGCGGTGCAGGGCAGCTTCGCCACCTCCAACGCCTATGGCGCCATCCAGGCGGAGGCAAAGCGCCAGGTGGGGTTGGGCTGGTCGCTGGACGTATCGCTGCGTGGCGGGCGGGTGGAAGCGAAGCTGGCGGGGCAGGGCGGTGCGGTGCTGCCCGGGGCCGTGCTGAGCGCGGCGGCGATGCGCCCGGTCGGCGAGGCGGCCCCGCTGCAGCTGGGGATGACCGACGACGGTGCGGGCGGGTTCCGCAGCGACATCGTGCTGCCCGGGCAGGGCCAGTGGGACATCACCTTCGTCGCCCGGCATGACGGGCGAACCTTCCGCCACACCCGCCGGGTGGTGGCGCAGTGAGCGGGGCGGCCCTGGCTGGCGCGCCTGCCGGGGCCGCGCATGCGCCAACCGCCACCTGCGCCCATTGCGGCGGCGAGGCAGCTTCAGGCCAGCGCTTCTGCTGCACTGGCTGCGGGGCCGCGTTCGAGACGATCCAGCAGTTGGGCCTTGGCACCTATTACCGCGACGTGGTGCGCGACACGCTGGCCCGCCGGCTGCAGCCGAACGCGGAGCCACGCACCGACCTCGCCCGCCACGTGCGCACCGGGGAGGACGGCCGCCACGAGCTGGTCCTGGCCGTGGATGGGTTGCAATGCGGCGCCTGCGTCTGGCTGATCGAATCCGTGCTCGCCCGCGACCCGCGCGTGGCGGGCGCTCGGGTGAACATGACCACGCGCCGCCTGAAGCTTTTCTGGCACGGAACGATCGACGACGGCGCCGCGCTGGTCGGCCGCATCGAGCAGCTGGGCTACCGGCTGGTGCCGTTCGACCCCGCCTGCCTCGCCGCCGCGCAAGACCGCACCGGGCGCGAATTGCTGCGTGCCCTGGCCGTGGCCGGCTTCGCCGCCGCCAACGTGATGCTGCCGGCCATGGCGATCTGGGTCGGCCTGTTCTCCGACATGGGGCCGGCGACGCGCGCGCTGCTGCACTGGGTGAGTGCCGCCATTGCCATGCCGGCGATCGTGTATGCCGTGCGGCCGTTCTGGCGCTCCGCCTGGGGCGCGCTGCGCCAGGGCCGCACCAACATGGATGTGCCGATCAGCGTCGGCGTCACGCTCGTCACCGGCATGAGCCTGGTTCAAACGATCAACCATGCGGAGCACGCCTATTTCGACGGCGCCGTCTCGCTGCTGTTCTTCCTGCTGATCGGCCGGGTTCTGGACCACTACGCCCGCGCCCATGCCCGCGCCGCCGCGGAGCAGCTGATCGCCCTGCAGCAGACCGACGTGGCGGTGCTGGAGGCCGACGGCACCGTGGCGCGGCGCGATGCCGCCGGCGTGCCGGAAGGCGCGCGCATCCTGGTCGCCCCCGGCGAGCGCATCGGCGTGGATGGCGAGGTGGTGCTGGGCGAGACCATGCTGGATACCGCGCTCGTCACCGGCGAGAGCCTTCCGGTTGCCGCCGCCGCCGGCACGCGCGTGTTCGCCGGCACGCTGAACCTGGGTGCGCCGATCACCGTGCGCGCCACGGCCACCGGCGGTGCCACGCTGCTGGCCGAATGCGTGCGGCTGATGGAGGCCGCCGAGGCCAAGCGCGGTCGCTTCGTGATGTTCGCGGACCGCGTGGCGCGGCGCTACGCCCCGGTGGTGCATCTCGCCGCCCTGCTCACCTTCCTCGGCTGGTGGGGCCTGGGCGGGCTCGGCGTGGCGGACTCGCTGCTGATTGCCGCCGCGGTGCTCATCATCACCTGCCCCTGCGCGCTGGCGCTGGCTGTGCCGGCGGTGCAGGTGATCGGCACTGGAAGGCTGTTCCGCCGCGGCGTGCTGGTGAAATCCCCCACCGCGCTGGAGCGGCTGGCGGAGGCGGACACGGTGGTGTTCGACAAGACCGGCACGCTGACCGACCCGGCGCTGAAGCTGGTCTCCGCCCATGATCCCGATGTGCTGCGCCTGGCCGCCACGCTGGCCGCCACCAGCCGGCATCCGCTCTCCCGCGCACTCGCCGCCGCCGCAGGGCCCGTCGTGCCCGCCGAGGGCGTGACCGAGGTGGTGGGTGCCGGGCTGGCCTGCGGCGAGGCGCGCCTGGGCAGTGCCGCCTTCGTGGGGGTGGAAGCCACCGCCACCACCCCCGCCCTCTATCTCGCCCGCCCCGGGTTCCCCGTGGCGCGCTTCGATTTCGCCGAGACATTGCGACCCGAGGCCGCCGACACCATCGCCGCCCTGCGCGGCCTGGGGCTGGAGGTGCAGCTTCTGTCCGGTGACCGTGACGCCGCTGTGGCCGACGCCGCCGCGCGCGCGGGCATCGCCACCTGGCGCGCGGGCTGCTCGCCGGTGGACAAGGTCGCTGCCATCGAGGCGCTGCGCGCCGCCGGAAAGCGCGTGCTGATGGTGGGCGACGGGCTGAACGACGGGCCGTGCCTGGCCGCCGCCCATGTTTCCATCTCGCCCTCCACCGCCGCCGAGATCAGCCAGAACGCGGCGGACGTGGTGTTCCAGGGCGCCTCGCTCGCGCCAGTGGCCGATGCCATCCGCACCGCACGGCGCATGCGGCGGCTGTGCCAGGAGAACATCGCCCTCTCGCTGGCCTACAACCTGCTGATGGTGCCGGTGGCCGTGGCAGGCTACGTCACGCCCTGGCTCGCGGCCCTGGCGATGTCCACGTCCTCGCTGCTGGTGATGGGCAACAGCTTCCGCCTTCGGAGACAGGCACGATGACCCCTCTGCTCTGGCTGATCGCGCTCAGCGTGTTCCTCGGTGGCGGAGGGCTGGCGCTGTTCCTGTGGGCGAGCCGCAACGGGCAATACGACGACATGGACGGCGCGGCGCAGCGGATTCTGTTCGATGACGACAGGAAGTAAGCGCGTTCTTTTTTGAAAAAAAGAACCAAAAAACTTTCATTCGTTCGCTGATCGTCCCGGCGCGAGCGCCATCAAATGAAGTTTTTTTGCTTCTTTTTGTTCACAAAAAGAAGCCTTCCTTATCCTGAAAACCGGTAGGCCGTCGTGGATCTGAACACCTGCCCCGGCCGCAGCACGGTAGATGCGAATTCCGGTCGATTGGGCGCGTTCGGTACGTGCTGCGTCTCCAGGCACAGCGCCGCATGCTTGGGGCTATCGAGGAAGTTGCCGGTATAGAGCTGGATCGCCGGCTGGTCGGTATGCACGTCCATCACCAGCCCGTCCGCCTCCACGCGCGCCACCCAGCGCGGTGCCAGGGCCGGGGCAGGGGAGAGCAGGTAGGTATGGTCGTAGCCGCCGGCGATGCGCAGCTGGGCATCGGCCTCGGCGATGCGGGCCCCGACGCGGCGCGGGGTGCGGAAGTCGAACGGCGTGCCGGCCACGGCCTGGGGCGGGCCGTTCTGGATCAGGCCGGGGCCGACGGGCACGAAGGCGTCGGAGGCCAGGGTCAGCGTGTGCCCCAGCACATCGCCGCCGCCGGCCAGGTTGAAATAGGCGTGGTTGCTAGGGTTCAGCACAGTGGGGGCCGTGGTGCGGGCCTCGTATTCCAGCACCAGCGCCACGCCATCGCGGATGGAGAAGCGCACGGAGACATCGAGCTGGCCGGGAAAGCCCTGGTCCCCGTCCGGGCTGGTATGGCGCATCACCACGGAATCGCCGTCGGGTGTGGCGGTCCAGATCGCGCGCTCGAAGCCCGGGCTGCCGCCGTGCAGGCAGGCGGTGCCGTCATTGGCGGGAAGGTGGTGCTCGGTGCCGTCCAGCGTGAAGCGCGCGCCCTCGATGCGCCCGGCGAAGCGGCCGACCGTGGCGCCGAGATAGGAGCGATCCGCCTCCCAGCCGGCCATGTCGCCGCGGGTCAGCAGCACCTGGCGCCGCCCGCCCGGCGCAGGCACGGTGAGCGAGGCGATGCGTGCGCCCCAGGTGATGATGCCGGCTTCCACCCCACCGCTGCCGATCCGGTGGATTTCGACCGCCTCGTCCGCCGCCGTTCGCCCGTATGCCGCCATGGTCCGCTCCGCTTCGTCACTTGACACGGAACGCCGCCATCGCGCGCAATGTCAACAAACCAACGAGACTGCTGCGGAGACGAACGACCATGGCCGATGCGAAGCCGCGAGAGCTGGATGTGCTGATCGTGGGGGCCGGATATGCCGGGCTCTACCTGCTGCACCGCATGCGCGGGGCCGGGCTGTCGGCGCATATCCATGAGGCCGCCACCGGCGTGGGCGGCACCTGGTACTGGAACCGCTACCCCGGCGCGCGCTGCGACGTGGAGACGATGCAGTATTCCTTCGGCTGGGACGAGGAGCTGCAGCAGGAATGGAAGTGGACCGAGCGCTTCGCCGCCCAACCCGAGCTGCTGAAATACGCCAACCACATCGCCGACCGCTACGATTTGCGCCGCAGCATCACCTTCAACAGCCGCATCACCGGCAGCGAGTGGAACGAGGCCACCGGGCGCTGGACCGCGCGCACCGAGCAGGGCGAGGCGATCAGCGCCCGCTACGTGGTGATGGCCACCGGCTGCCTTTCCACCGCGCGCATCCCGGATTTCCCCGGCCTGAAGAGTTTCAAGGGCCGCACCTTCCACACCGGCTGGTGGCCGCATGAGCCGATCGACTTCACCGGCCGCCGCGTGGCCGTGGTCGGCACCGGCTCCAGCGCCATCCAGTCCATCCCGGTGATCGCCGAGCAGGCCGCGCACCTCACCGTGTTCCAGCGCACGCCGAACTTCTCCATCCCCACGCGCAACAAGCCGATGGACGACGAGTACGAGCAGAGCTGGAAGACCGGCTACGCCGAGAAGCGCAAGGAAGCGCGCCGCACCCGCACCGGCATCCTCAACCGCCAGTCGCCGCTGCTCGCCATGGAAACCTCGCCGGAGGAGCGCCAGAAGATCTACGAGGCGCGCTGGGAAACCGGCGGCACCAGCTTCATGGGCAGCTTCGCCGACCTGATCATGGTGAAGGAGGCCAACGACACCGCCGCCGATTTCGTGCGCGCCAAGATCCGCGAGATGGTGAAAGACCCGAAGGTGGCGGAGCTGCTCTGCCCCGACAACCACCCGATCGGCACCAAGCGCATCTGCGTCGATAGCCAGTATTTCGAGACCTACAACCGCCCCAACGTCACGCTCGTGGATGTCCGCAACGCGCCCATCACCCACCTGACCGAAACCGGCCTGGCCTGGGGTGAGGACAATGTGGCGGAGTTCGACGACATCGTCTTCGCCACCGGCTTCGATGCGATGACCGGCACGATGACCCGCATCGACATCCGTGGCACCGGCGGCCAGACGCTGAAGGACAAGTGGGAGGGCGGGCCGCTGACCTATCTCGGCCTGATGACCGCCGGTTTCCCCAACCTGTTCATGATCACCGGGCCCGGCAGCCCCTCCGTGCTGTCGAACATGATGGTCTCGATCGAGCAGCACGTGGAGTGGATCACCGATTGCCTCACCCACCTCAAGGGCCGCGGCATGCCGGTGATCGAGGCGCAGCCGAAGGCCGAGACGGATTGGGTGGCCCACGTGAACAAGGTGGCGCACAAGACGCTCTATCCCCAAGCCAATAGCTGGTACATGGGCGCCAACATCCCCGGCAAGCCGCGCGTGTTCATGCCCTATATCGGCGGCGTGGATGCCTATGCCGACAAGTGCGACGAGGTGGCGGCCAAGGGCTATGAGGGTTTCCGCATCGCCGCGCCCGGCAAGGTGGCGCAGGCCGCGGAATAACGCGGCGTTGTTTCGTTTTGAAATGCGACGTGATCTTCCCTTGCCTGGGGGAGGCCTTTATGTTGCACGATCGTTTGATTTGAGTCGTCGCGTACAGCATTAGGGGAGTCCCCATGATTGGTATGTTCCGAGGTGCACTGGCCGCGGCGGCCATGTTCCTGGCCGCCGCCACCGCCACCGCGGCCCCGATTTCCTATCGGACCACGGCAACCGCCACCGGCACCCTCGGCGGTACGCCGTTCACCGATGCGCTGGTCACCATCACCGGCATAGGCGACACCGCCTCGGTCGCCTGCGTCGTGAACTACTGCGAAACCGGAACGCTGGATGCGATGGTCTCGGTGGCCGGCATCGGCACCGCCGAGTTCACCATCGACGTGCGCCTGTTCGCGGCCTGGTCGGTGGATGCGGTCGGTTTCTTCGACAACGCCCAGTTCGACATCCTCGACACCTTCAACCCGGCCCTGGCCGGCTACGATCTGCAGTCGCCCTTCGGCCCCGTCACCGGTGCGAGCGCCATCAACAACGACAGCTACGCCACCACGCTCGGGCTGCTCCTGTTGACTTCGACCGGCGATTCCACCTTCGTGGCCTTCTCCCCAGTGCCGGAGCCCGCGAGCCTGGGCACGCTGGGCTTCGCCTTGGCCGGCCTGGCCGCCGTGCGTCGCCGCCGCGCCCGCCCGGTTTGACCGGCGGGCAAAGCCGCGCCACGCTGCGGTTCCTGCCTCCTGCGTGATTGCCATGCCGATGGATCTCTCCGAAGCCGCCTGGCGCAGCCTGATCGGCGCCCTGCACAACAGCGGCCGCAAGGCGTCGCTTGGCATCACCGGCGGCGGCAGCGGCGCCATTGCCGAGCTGTTGCGCATCCCGGGCGGCTCCCGCCTGCTGGTGGAGGCGCAGGTGCCGTACGACGAGCAAGCGCTGGCAACCTATCTCGGCGCGGCCCCGGCGCAGTTCTGCAGCGCCGAGACCGCCGCCGCCATGGCCCGCACCGCCCGGCTGCGCGCCACCGCGATGCTGCCGCCGGGCAGCGACATCGTCGGCCTCGGCGCCACCGCCGCCTTGGTAAGTGACCGGCCCCGCCGCGGCGAGCACCGCATCCACATCGCCACCGCCTCCGCCGCCGGCTTCGCCCACTGCACCGCCACCCTGGCCAAGGGCCGCCGCGACCGGGCCGGGGAGGAAGACCTCACCACCCAGATGATCCTGCTCTGGCTCGCCCGGGCCTGCGGCGTGGACGCCCCGCTGCCCTCCGCCCTGCTCGACCCCGGCGAGACCTTCGCCACCACCACCCCCTCCGAAAGCGACGCCATCGACCTGCTCCTGGCCGGCGCCCACCCGCGCGTGACGGCCCTGCCGGACGGCCAGCTCACCCTCGCCGCTCCGCCACCCCCGGTGGTGCTGCCCGGCTCCTTCAACCCGCTGCACCACGGCCACGAAACCCTCGCCCAGGTGGTGCAGGACATGCGCCAGCTGCCGGTGGCCTACGAAATCTCCGTCACCAACGTGGACAAGCCCCCGCTCGCCGCCGCCGTGGTGCGCGACCGCGTGGCCCAGTTCGCCTGGAAGGCGCCAGTGGAACTCACCAGCGCACCGACCTTCCTGGAGAAGTCCCGCCTGTTCCCCGGCACCGCCTTCGTTATCGGCGTGGACACCGCCGAACGCCTGGTCGCCCCGCGCTACTACGGCCACGACGAAGACCGCATGCACGGCGCGCTGGAGACCATGGGTCGCGCCGGCCACGAATTCCTGGTCGCCGCCCGCGCCGGCGGCGACGGGCTGCGCACGCTGCGCGACATCAGCCTGCCGCATCGCTATGCGGATCTGTTCAGCGAGATTCCGGAAACGGCGTTCCGGGTGGATGTGTCGTCCACGGAGCTGAGGGCGCGAACTGCCAAGGCCTAAAGCGGCAATATCATCGTTCGCCCAGCGCCCGCATGTCGCGGCCACCGTGATACACGGCCAGGATGTCGATGGTGGTTTCGCTGACGCGATACACGATCGCTGCGCGCCGTTCGAAGCCCAGTACGCGAAGTCCAGGTCCAAGATCATCGTCGGCTCGGCCGATCAGCGGAAACCGGCATAGCGCCTCGCAGGCATCCCGGATGCGGGAGAGGTAGCCGGCGGCGCGCGCTTCGTTGGCTTCGCGGGCGATCCAGTCGTGCAGCCGCGCGAGGTCGGCCCTGGCATCGGGATGGAAGCGGAGCTTACGCTCCACGGGCCCGGGGTTCGCCGAGGTCCGCGAACGCTTCCTCTGGGCTCAGCCAGGGGACGTTGTGGGCCGCGCGGCCCTGCAGATCCGTGCGGATCGCCGCTCGTCGCCGGGCCATGGCATCGTCGTCCAGCAGTTCCAGCCCGGCGCGCACCACGTCGCTGGCGCTGCGGAACCGGCCGCTGGCGACCTCCTGCTCGATGAACTGCGCCAGTTCGGCATCCAGCGTGATCTGCGGCATCTGCCACTCCTGCTGCGGCGGCACTGTAGTCTGCCACACAGCGACGGTCCGGTGCTACGCCGGCTCTTTCGCGAACTCCTCAGCCCGCCAGCAACTGACCAAATGCCCTTCTTCCACCGGCGACAAAACCGGCGGTGCGGTGCGGCAATGGTCGGTGGCGTGCGGGCAGCGCGGGTTGAAGGTGCAGCCGGGCGGCGGGTTCAGCGGGCTCGGGATTTCGCCGCGCGCCTTCTCGCGCGCCAGCCCGCGCGTCAGCGGGTCGGGGATCGCGGCGATCAGGGCACGGGTATAGGGGTGGCGCGGCTGCTCGAAGATCTCGCGCCAGCCGCCGGTCTCCACGATGCGGCCCAGATACATCACCGCCACCCGGTCGCTCATGTGCTCCACCACGCCGAGGTCGTGGGAGATCATGAGGTAGGAGAGCCCCATCTCCGCCTGCAATTCCAGCAGCAGGTTGATGATCTGGGCGCGGATGGAAACGTCCAGCGCCGAGACAGGCTCGTCGCAGATCACCAGCTTGGGCTTCAGGATCAGCGCACGGGCGATGCCGATGCGCTGGCGCTGGCCGCCGGAGAATTCGTGCGGATACAGGTCCGCCTGGTCCGGCCGCAGCCCCACCTGGCGCAGCATCTCCGCCACCCGGTCGGCCACTTCGCCTTCGTTGCTGACGCCGTGCAGGCGCAGCGGCGCGGCCAGGGTGCTGCGCACCGTCTGGCGCGGGTTGAGCGAGGCGTAGGGGTCCTGGAACACCATCTGCACGGTGCGGGCCACTTCCAGCCGGTCGGCTTCGCTGCCCACCGCCTTGCCATCCAGCATCACCCGCCCGCGCGTGGGGTCCACCAGGCCGAGGATGGACAGCGCCAGCGTGGACTTGCCGCAACCGGATTCGCCCACCAGGCCGAGGCTCTCGCCCGGCTTGATCGCAAGGTTCACCCCATCCACCGCGCGCAGCATCTGCGGCTTGCTGAACAGCCCGCCGCCGATCGGGAAGTGAACGGCGAGGTCCTCGATGGAAAGCAGGTTCGCATCAACCATGATGGTGGCACCTCACCAGCGAGCCGTCCCCAAGCGGTTCCAGCTCCGGCACCACCGTCGTGCAGATCTCCGTCGCCCGGGTGCAGCGCGGGTTGAAGCGGCAGCCGCCGGGATAGGCGGTGATGCCCGGCACCACGCCGGCAATCTCCGTCAGCTTGCGGCGCCCGTGCAGCGCCCGCATGCCGAGCCGGGGCAGGGAGGCGACGAGGCCCTGCGTGTAGGGATGCTGCGGGTTGTTGAAGATCTGCTCGCTGTCCTGCTGCTCCACGATCCGCCCGGCATACATCACGCAGACCCGCTTGCAGATATCGGTCACCAGGCCGAGGTCGTGGCTGATCATCAGGATCGCCGTGCCGCGCGCCGCGCACAGCTCCTTCATCAGGTCCACGATCTCCGCCTGCACCGTCACGTCCAGCGCCGTGGTGGGCTCGTCGGCAATCAGCAGGTCCGGCTCGCAGGCGAGCGCAATGGCGATCATCACGCGCTGGCGCATGCCGCCGGAAAGCTGGTGCGGGTAGTCCTTGGCGCGCCGCGCCGGCGCCGGCACCTTCACCTGCGACAGCGCGTCGACGGCCTTCTTTTCGGCCTCGCTCCAGCTCGCCCCCTGGTGCAGCACGAACATCTCGGCGATCTGCCGCCCCACGGGTTTCAGCGGGTTCAGCGCCGTCATCGGCTCCTGGAAGATCATGGCGATGCGCTTGCCGCGCAGCGCGCGCAGCTCGCTGGCCGGCAGGTTCTGGATCTCCTGCCCGGTCAGCCTGATCGTGCCGCCGGAAAGCCCCAGCGGATGGCGCAGCAGGCCCATGATCGACAGCGCGGTGATCGACTTGCCGCAGCCGGATTCGCCCACCAGGCCCACAGTCTCGCCGCGCGCAATCTCGAAGCTCACGCCCTCCACCGCCGGAAAGCTGCCGGCATCGGTGGTGAGCGAGATGTGCAGGTTCTCCACCTGCAGCAGGGGCATGTTGGCGCTCATCGGCGGCTCCGCGACTGCGGGTCGAGCACGTCGCGCAGCCCGTCGCCCAGCAGGTTCAGCCCGAGCACGGTGAGGAAGATCGCCAGCCCCGGGAACAGCGACAGCCACGGCGCGGTGGTGATCGTCTCGCGCGCGTCAGACAGCATGGAGCCCCAGGAAGGCGAAGGCGGCCGCACACCGAGGCCCAGGAACGACAGCGCCGCCTCGGCCAGGATCGATCCGCCCATGCCCAGGGTCGCGATCACGATGATCGGGCCCAGCGTGTTCGGCAGGATCTGGGTGAACATGATCCGCAGATCACCGTAACCCAGCACACGCGCCGCCTGCACGTAGCCCTGGCTCTTGATGGCCAGCGCCTGCGCCCGGCTGATGCGGCACGTATAGCTCCAGTTCGTCAGCCCCAGCGCGATCATCAGGCTGGTCAGCCCCGGGCCCAGGATCGCCATGATGGCGAGCGCGAAGATCAGCGACGGGATCGCCAGCATCAGGTTGGTCAACCCGTTGACGAAATCATCCCACCAGCCACCCCAGTAGCCGGCGGTCACGCCCAGCGTGGTGCCGATGGCGGTGTTGATCAGCTGCGAGCCGATGCCCACGGTCAGCGAAATCTGCGCCCCGTACATCACGCGGCTCCAGATGTCCCGCCCCTGCTGGTCGGTGCCGAACCAGAACTCCGCGCCGGGCGGCAGCTCGGCGTTCATCAGGTTGGCGTCCATGATCGGATCGGTATGCGCCAGCCACGGGCCGAACACGCCGACGAACAACGACAGCAGTGTCAGCCCGCTACCGATAGCGAGATTGGCACGAATCTTCATGAGCGGTCCAGGAAGCAAGGATGTTCTTTTTTGAAAAAAAGAACCAAAAAACTTTTATACATGGGCACGGCGCATGCCCATGGAGAACGAGGCCCAAAGGTATAAAAGTCTTTTTGCTTCTTTTTCTTCAGAAAAAGAAGACTCTTCCTTCCTGCATTCATCGCGCCATCCATCTCAGGTGTACCGAATGCGCGGGTCGATGAGCTTGTAGGCAATATCGACGGAGGTGTTGATCACCAGGAAGAACAGCGTGATCACCAGGATGCAGCCCTGCACCGCCGGGATGTCGCGCTGGAACACGCTGTCCACCAGCAGGGAGCCGACGCCGGGCCACGCGAACAGCTTTTCCACCACCACGCCCTGGCCCAGCAGGGAGCCGAACTGCAGGCCGATCGTGGTCAGCACCAGCACCAGCGCGTTGCGCAGCACGTGCCACACCACCACGCGATACTCGTTCATGCCCTTCGATCGCGCCGTGCGCACGAAGTCGGCGTTCATGATGTCCAGCACCGCGGCGCGCGTGGTGCGCGCCAGCAGCGCCATCGGGCTGACGCCGAGCGCCAACGCCGGCAAGGTAAGGTGGTACAGCCCGCCGGAGCCGTAGCCGAAACTCGGAAACCAGCCGAGCGTGAGCGCGAACAGATACATCAGCAGGATGCCGAGCCAGAACTTGGGCAGGCTCAGCCCCGAGACCGCGATCACCATCAGGCCGAGATCCACCCAGCTGCCGGGTCGCAAGGCGGCGATGAAGCCCAGCGGCAGGCCGATCACGATGGCGAAGCCCATGGCAGCGACAGTGAGCATCAGCGAGGGCCACAGCCGAGCGCCGATCATGTCCGCAACCGGTTGGCGCGAGCGGAAGGACAGGCCAAGGTCCAGCGTCGCCAGCTGCTTCACATAGGCGCCGAAACGCACGTGCAGCGGGTCATCCAGGCCCAGCTCGGCGCGCATGCGCGCCACCACGGCCATGTCCAGCCCCAACCCCTCGTCCTGCTGGCCGGTGGCGAAGCTGCCGGGAATCACGCTGAACAGCACGAAGATCAGCAGCGCGATGGCGGCCAGCATCGGCACCATCTGCAGCACGCGTCGAATAACGAAACCGAGCATATCTGTTCCCTAGGTCCCTCCCCCGCCCGCGGGCAGGGGAGGGAGGGGTTTCACGCGAAGCCGATTACTTCGCGGGTGAGGTGGCGTCGACCCAGATGTACTCGGGGTACTGGTGCACCAGCTCGGTCGGGTTGCCCTGCAGGCCATGCACCCAGGGCTGGAACGCCAGCGCGGCCTTGTTGTAGTTGAAGAACCACACCGGGGCGGCGTCGAACAGGTGGGCGTTGGCCTTCTTCAGCAGGTCCAGCTTCTTCGCCGCGTCGTCGGTCTGGCCGGCCTCATCCAGCAGCTTGTCGTACTCGGCGTTCTTGTACTGCGACACGTTGCAGGAGGTGCGCGGCGTGCTGGAGTGGTAGCAGCGCAGCGTCTGCAGCGGGTCCGGGCCGGTCTGGCTGGAGCCGATATAGGCCTGGAACTCGCCCTTCAGCGCGATGTCGGTCAGCACGGCGACCTCCACCACCTTGGTCTTCACCTTGATGCCGACCTGCGCCAGCATCGGGATCACCGCCTCCACGATCGGCAGGCCCCAGCTCTCGTTCTGGCTGGTGGTCCACTCGAACTCGAAGCCGTTCGGCAGCCCGGCCTCGGCCAGCAGGGCGCGCGCCTTCGCCGGGTTGTACTCGTAGGGCTTCGCGTCCTTGTCGAAGCCCGGCACGGTGATCGGCAGCCAGGAGGTGGCGCGATAGGCCTTGTTGCGGGCCAGGCGCTCCACGATGATCTGGGTGTTGATGGCGTGGTTGATCGCCTGGCGCACCCGCTTGTCGTCGAACGGCTTCACCTCATGGTTCATCACCATGGAGCGCGTGAACACCTCGGCCACCTCAAGGATGTTCTTCTTGAGGTTGGCGTCGTTGTTGTAGGCCACGTACTGCACCGGGCCGAGGATGGAGGTGTCGACCTCCTTGTTGCGGAACGCGATGTCGCGCGCCGAGGCCTCGGCCATGATCGGGAATTCCACCCGGTCCAGATACGGCATGCCGGGCTTGTAGAACTTGTCGAAGCGCTCGGCCACCAGGCGCGAGCCCGGGATGTGCTCCTTGAACTTGAACGGGCCGAGGCCCACCGGCGCGGTCGCCCAGCTCGGCTTCTCCACTTCCTCCTTCGGCAGGATCGAAGTGCTCATGTTGTAGAACAGGAAGCCGGGTTCCACCTTCTGCGTGAAGGTGATCTGCACCTCGAACTCACCGGTCTTCTTGATGCCGGAGATTTCCTTGGTCTCGCCCTTCTCCACCGCCACGGCGCCCTGCACCAGGCGGATCCAGCGCGCACCCACGAAGCCCTCGCCGGCGGACATCAGGCGGGTGAAGCTCCACACCACGTCATCGGCCGTCATCTTGCGGCCGTTGTGGAAGAAGGCGTCCTCGCGCAGCTTGAAGGTCCACACCGTGCCGCCGGCCGAAGCCGTGGCCGCGGTGGCCAGCTCCAGCGCCGGGGCGCCCTTGGCGCTGTCCCAGATGTACAGCGTGCGGTGGATGGTCATGTGCACCTGGCCGTCCTGAGACCGGCCGGAGCGGTGCGGATCCAGGTTGCCGAAGGAGGAGGCATAGGGCGCGGTCATCCGCACCACGCCGCCCTTGCGGGGGGTCTGGGCCTCGGCCGCCGGCGCCAGCGCCGCGAACAGCCCCGCGGTGGCAATGGCGATGCCGGAGAGCAATGCAAGTCGTTTCATGGGCTTCCCTGTCCGTGCTGGTGTACGGTTTACCAGACCATGACAGCACCGCAATCCCGCCTTGCGCAAGGGGGGCGGCGAGTGCGCCAAGGAAGAACGTTCTTTTTTGAAAAAAAGAACCAAAAAACTTTTGTCCGTTTGCGTACGTTCCGGGCAATAAACCCGGGAGCAAACGAATGAAGTCTTTTTTGCTTCTTTTTTCTTCAGAAAAAAGAAGATGCTTTCTATCGCTCCAGCGGAACCGCCGTCACGCTGTTGAACGGCGAGCCTTCCGTGCCCACGCTCTGCGTGGACCACACCAGGTACACCAGCACCTTCTTCTCCCGGTCCACGATGCGGCTGATCCGCACCTCCTTGAAGAAGAAGCTGGTCCCCTCGTCGAACACCACCTCGTTGTCCGGCAACTCGCCCTTCACCGCCACCTGTCCGGTGGCGCGGCAGGCGATGGAGAACCGGTTCGGGTCGGTGGCCAGCCCCAGCGAGCCCTTCACCCCGCCGGTCTCGGCGCGAGACAGGTAGCAGGACACGCCGTCCACCTTCGGGTCGTCATAGCGGTCCACCACGATCCGGTCGTTGCGGCCCAGCAGGCGGAAGGTGGTGGAAACGCTGCCGATCCGCTTGGCGTCGTCGGCCAAGGCGGGCGGTGCGGCAAGGGGGGCGGCGATCAGCAATCCGGCCAGCAGCACCGCGCAGCGCATGCTTACGTCTCCTGGGGCACGGCGTATCGGGCGAAATCCCGCGCCAGCACCTGATAGATGGCGCGCTTGAACGGCACCGCCAAGGCCGGCAACGAATCCAACGTGGTCCACTGCCATGCGTCGAACTCGGGGTCCGGGTCCGCATCCAGCCGGATATCGGCATCGGTGCCCGTGAAGCGCAGCGCATACCAGCGCTGGCGCTGGCCGCGGAACCGCCCGCCCAGCGCCACGCCCAGCAGTTCCGGCGGCAGGTCGTAGGTGAACCAGTCCGGATGCTCGCCGATGATCTCGGCGCGATCGGTGCCGATCTCCTCGGCCAACTCGCGCAGCACCGCGCCGCGCGGGTCCTCGTCGGCGTCGATCCCGCCCTGCGGCAGCTGCCAGCCGCCGGCCGGCCCTTCGGCATTGGGGAAATCGGCGCGGCGCGCCACGAACACCATGCCGCGCCGGTCGAACAGCACGGCGCCCACGTTGGGCCGATAGGGCAGCGTCCCGGGGTCGATCATCGTTGTTCCTATGGGGAAGGCGGCGCCAGCAGCGCGGTCACCGGCACCAGCACCACGCCGCGCTGGGCCAGCAGCGCCGCCCAAGCCGCCAGCCGCTCCACCGCCACGGGGGTGGGCGCGGAAACCAGGCCCATCGCGCTGCCGCGGTCGCGCGCCAGCTGCTCCAGCCGCTCCAGCTTGGCGTCGATCTCGGTGCGCACCGCGGGGTCGTCCACCACCACATCCACCGCGCGATGCGTGGCGCCGGGCACGCTGGGCAGCCGCCCCTCCGGCCGCGGGTCGACATAGGCCAGGCCGCGCTTGCCCAGCTCCTCCAGCACGAAGCCCATCTGCGCGCTGGCCGCGAAGCGCTCGCCGCGCAGCCCGCCCAGCGCCCCGGTGCCGCCCACCACGCCGCCAAGGCGGGAGAGCGCCCAGCGCAGCGCCTGCGCGTTGCGCTCCGGCGGCGCGCCGGTCAGCATCGCGCGGTCGCCGGGATCATCCAGCGGATAGCCGCGCGGCTCCATCGGCAGCGAGAGGAACAGCTCGTGGCCCCCCGCCCGCGCCTTGTCCGCCAGCACCCGCGGCCGCGGCGCATAAGGGGAGACGGCAAGCGAGACCGTCGGCGGCAGCAGCCGCATCGCCTCCTCGCTGTCGGCCTCGCGCATGGCGAAATCGGCCAGCAGGATCGCCACGCGCGGCCGCGCATCCATCGGCGGCGCCCCGGCGGCATAGGCGCGCATCGGCGCCAGCCCACCGGCGATGCGCGGCAGGAAGCTGCCATCGCCGAGGCCGGAGGGTTCCTGCAACGCCGGGTCCGGCGGCGGAATCGCCGCCCCCGGCACGCGCGGCGCCACCGCGATCTGGCCGGAGACCGGTGCCGGCCCCTGCGGCCCGATCACCGGCGGCAGCGCCGACACCCCCTGCGGCGCCGCAGCAACAGGCGCGGCCGGCATCGGCGCAGAAGCCGGCGCCGAAGCGGGCTGCTGGGCAGGAGCCGCCGGCGGGGCGGGACCAGAAGGCACGGCGGATGCGGCTTCACGCACCGGCGGCGCTGCCGGAGGGCCAAGCCATTGCAGCACGCCGCCACCCACCGCCGCGCCCACCAGTACCACGGCCCAGGCGATCCCGAGCGCCCGCAACGCACCAGCGCCCGGCCGGGCCGGACCCGTCGCTTCGCTGCGGGCCATCACCCTTGTCCGGCGAGCGGGCTCAGCGCGAGGCGCGCCGCGCCGGCTGGGGCATGGCGCGCAGCACGGAGAGCGCCTGCTGCAGCTGGTAGTCGGTCTCGGGCTTCTGCGGGTCGAAGGCCGGCTGGTTCTCCGGCGGCAGCTTGGCGATGTCCTTCACCATGGCCGGCAGGTCGTTGCGGGCCGGCGCGCTGGCCTGCGGCGTGCCGCCGGTGTTCTTCAGGGAGCGGTTCAGGTCCGCCTCCCGCTCCGGCCCGAAGCGTGCGCGCTCCTCGCGGCTGGCCGCCACTTCCACGTCCGGCGTGATGCCCTGGCCCTGGATCGAGCGGCCGGAGGGCGTGTAGTAGCGCGCCGTGGTCAGCCGCATGCCGCCATTGCCGGGCAGCGGCGAGACGGTCTGCACGCTCCCTTTGCCGAAGCTGCGCGTGCCCAGGATGATCGCGCGGCGATGGTCCTGCAGCGCGCCGGCCACGATCTCGCTGGCCGAGGCCGAGCCGCCGTTGATCAGCACGATGATCGGCAGCCCGCCGGTGATGTCCCCGCCCTTGGCGTTCCAGCGCTGCGTGTCCTCGGCATGGCGCCCGCGGGTGGAAACGATCTCGCCGCGATCGAGGAAGTCGTCGGAAACGGAGATCGATTCCGGCAGCAGCCCGCCCGGGTTGTTGCGCAGGTCCAGCACCAGGCCGCGCAGCTTGTCGCCCGACTGCGCCTTCAGCTCGTTGAACGCGCGGCGCATGGAGGCCTCGGTCTGCTCGCTGAAGGAGGAAACGCGGATATAGGCCACGTCGTCCCCTTCCATGCGCGACCGCACCACACGCAGGCGGATCACCTCGCGCACCAGGGTGAGGTCGATCGGCTTGTCGGTGCCTTCGCGCCGGATGGTGATGTTGATGCGCGTGTTCGGCGTGCCGC
>JBIKOJ010000183.1:0-10918 GCA_044358135.1 Acetobacteraceae bacterium
GCCGCCATCGCCGAGCAGCCCGACGGCATCTACCTCGACCTCCACGGCGCCATCGCCAGCCAGTCGATCGACGATTGCGAGGGCGACCTCATCACCACCCTCCGCCGGGCCCTCCCGGAAACCCCCATTGCCGCCAGCTTCGACCTGCACGGCAACATCACGCCCCGCCTGCTCCACGCCGTCACGCTCGCCGTCGCCTGCAAGCACAACCCCCACATCGACTACGACCAGGCCGGAGACCGCGCCGCCGAACTCCTCATCCGCACCATCCGCGGCGAAATCCGCCCCGTCATGGCCGCCGCCTGGGTCCCCATGCGCATGCTGGGCAAGGGCGCCACCGCCACCGGCCCGCTCCGCCGCCTGCACGACCAGCGCGAGTCCCTCGTCGCCGCCGATCCCGCCCTATTGGATATGTCGCTGTTCAACGCCCAGGGCCCGCTCGATTCCGCCCCCTCCGGCCACTGCGTCATCGCGATATCGAACGCCAACCCCGAAGCCGCGCAACACGCCGCCGCCACCCTCGCCCAGGCCACCTGGGACACCAAAGCCGAGTTCACGCCCGACTACCCGCCCCTCGCCCAGGCCATCACCGCCCGAACCCCAGGCCGCCCGCTCATCCTCGGCGACAACGGCGACCGCGTCCTCGCCGGCACCCCGGGGGACGGAACCCACGTCCTGCACGAGATTGCAGCCAACTGGCCGCAGCTGAAATCGGTCATCCCGGTCACCGACCCGGCCGCCGCGCAGGCCGCCCACCGCGCCGGCCCCGGCGCGAAACTTCGCCTGTCCCTCGGCGGCACCTGGACGAAATCCGAACGCCCCTTCGAATCCGACTTCGAAGTGGTCCATCTCAGCGAGGGAAAATTCGTCCAGCGCGGCCCCTACCTGGCCGGCGAGTCCGCCGATGTCGGCCCAACCGCCACGCTCAGAACTGGCAACATCACCATCCTCGCCACCACCCGCCCCGCCTGGTCGCAGGATCCGGAGCAGTTCGCCAGTGCCGACATCGATCCCGCCACGCAGGACCTGCTGGTGGCAAAGTCAGGCTTCCACTTCCACCTGTCCTTCGCCGGCATCGGCGATTGCGTCTCGGTGGAAACCCCGGGCCTCTCCGGCACCGCTTCCGATGCCGGGGTCTTCCCCTTCCAGCGCCGCCCGACCCTCTGGCCAGACGACCCAGACCTCGTGCCCGATCTCGCCGCCCGCCTGTTCAGCTGAAGGCGAGCACCGCCTCGCGGAACTGCACCGTCGCGCCGTCCGGCAGCGTCATCACCGCCTCGCCCAGCGGGGCATCGTCGGCCGACAGAAAAGCCAGCCCGGCCAGCCCCGGCCAGTCGCTGCGCATCGCGAAATCCACCACGCGAAACCCACCGCCCGCCGTCACCGCGGCACCCATGGCCGGCAGCGTGGCCGTGCCCCCCGCCAATCCGATCGGGCTCATGCCGATCACGCCCTGAATCGTAGCCGTCTGAAGCGTGGCAATCCGAACCGATGAACCCGCCATCCTGGCCTCCCCGTGCTGCACGGGCCGTGTGCCCGCGCAGCGATCCTGCGGCCGAAAGATTGACGGATTCCTAACGTCATTCGGTCAGTCCGCCATGCCACCAATGTTGGAAGGGATTGCTGTGAATGATCGAATCAATCGTCACATCGGCAACGCGCGGCAGGTTGGTCCCTTCCACCAGGTGGTTGATCCCGCGCAGCCCCGCCAGGGATTCCTCCACCTCCGCATACGGGAAGTCGGTGCCCCAGAAGATCTTGTTGCGGTCATGGATGGTGTATTCCTGCGCCGCCATCAGGATGTTGTAGAACTGCCACGGCCGGTAGTGCAGCGCGGAGACTTCGCAGTACACATTCGGCTGCTTGCGCGCGATCACCACGCATTCCTCGTACCAGGGGTGCCCCATATGGGCCATCACCATCTTCAGGTCCGGGTAGCGCAGCGCCACCTCCTCCACATGGATCGGCCGCCCAAAATCCGCCGGCGCATTGCGGGCATAGGTGGTGCCCATGTGCATCGTCAGCGGCAGGTTGTGCTTCACCAGGAACCGGTAGAACGGATCCAACCGAGGGTCCTGCAGAGAAACCCCGTTGTAGATCGGCCCGAACTTCACGCCCTTCAGCTTCAGATCCTGGATCGCATGCTCCAGCAACTCCATCGCATCCGCCCGCCGCGGATCGAGTGCCGCAAACCCCACGAACTTGTCCGGATACTTCGCCACCGCCGCGGCGGTCACTTCATCATCCCCGTCCACGCCGGTGCTGTCGGCATAGCGCAACGAAAAGATGATCGCCTTGTCCACGCCCTTCATCGCCGCATACAGCGTGTCGGCATCCGCCTTGTATCCGATCGACCCCGGCCGCGCGAACTGCGTCTGCTCACGCATCAGCGGCGTCACATGCCGGTCCTCGAAGATGTTCACATGGCAATCGACGATCATCACAGAACTCCGTACTTGGCGAACACATCCCCAAGCTTCATGCCGGCCTGCAAATCGGCCAGTGTCGAATGCTCGCCCTTCAGCTTCTCGAACGCCGCCGCGATCACTTCCTTCTCGATCGCCTGCGGCACCACCACCACGCCATCGGCATCGCCGAACACCAGATCGCCCGTCATCACCTTCACGCCCGCGATCTCCACCGGCACATCCAGCGCGATGATCTTGCCCCGCCCCTTGCTGTCCAACGGCCCGATCCCGCCGGCGAACACCGGAAACTGCATCGCCCGGATCGCCCTTATGTCCCGCGTCAGCCCATCCATCAGCGCGCCGGCCGCGCCGCGCGCCTTCGAAGCCGTGCTCAGCAGCTCACCCCACGGCGCGATGCGCCCGGTGGCCCCGCAGGAGAAGCACGGGATCTCGCCGGGCTTCAGGCTGTCGATCAGCTGGATCTCCAGCTCATAGGGGTTCTCCCCCTCCTTCACATGGTACTGGTCCGCGAACAGCGCCGTCCGCGCCCGCCCCACCATCACCAGGCTCTCATCCAGCGGCCGGATGCGCGGCGGCATCGCCTGGTGCCAGGTGCCCAGCGCGTCCATCACGTCGGACAGCAGCGAGCAGAACAGTTTGTCCTTGATTACCGTGAGATCGGTCATGGCCGCATTCCCTTGCGTTTGCCGCGATGATGCGGCGCCCCCCGGTTGACGCGCAAGCCATGCCAGCCTCCGATGGCGCGGCAACGGAGCATTCGACATGGCAGTGATGGTCACCGGCGGCACCGGCTTCGTCGGCCTCAACCTCGTCCACGCCCTGCTGGAACGCGGCGAGCACGTGGTCGTCGCGGCGCTGGATGACATTCCCGCCCCCGCCCAACGCGCCTTCGCCAAGCTGCCCGGCCGCGTGGAAGCGATCCGCGCCGACATCCGGAACATCACCGCCGACCCCGATGCCTTCGCCGGCGTGATGAAGCGCCACGCCATCGACCGCCTGTTCCCCTTCGCCGCCATCACCTCCGGCCCGGCGCGGGAGGCGGAGGTGCCGGAACTGGTGATCCAGGTGAACCTCCTCGGCTTCATCGCCCAGCTCCGCGCCGCCCGCGCCGCCGGGGTGAAGCGCATCATCACGCCCAGCTCCGCCTCCGCCTATGGCGACGCCTTCTTTGCCCACGCTTTGCTGAACGAGACCGACACACCCACCATCCCCAACGGCGTCTATGGCGTGACCAAATACGCCGTGGAACGCAGCGGCCTGCGCCTGGGCGAGCTGTGGGAGCTCGACGTGATCGCCGCCCGCATCGGCAGCGTCTTCGGCCCGTGGGAGCGCGATACCGGCCTGCGCGACATGATCGGCCCGCACCACTACCTCGCCCGCCTCGCCGTCACCGGCCACGAAGCCGTGCTGCCGGCAATGCTGCCCGTGCAGGCCTGGGTCTACGGCCCCGATGTCGCAAGCGGCCTGCTGCACCTGCTGGACATGAAGTCGCCACCGCAGCGCGTGTTCAACATCTGCTCCGGCCAGATGTGGGGCGAGGTGATGCTGCGCTGGGCCGAAACCCTGGCGCAACGCCACCCCGCCTTCCGCTGGCGCCGCTCGGCCAATGAGGCAGAGGTCAACGTGCGCTTCACCGAACGCCGCCCGCGCGGCCGGATGGACATCGCCCGCATCCAGGCCACCGGCTGGCAGCCGCAGTACGGGCCCGAAGCCGCCTATGCCCACTACGCCGACTGGCTCAGCGCCTACCCGGACGCCCTGTAGCCCAGGGCCGCAGCAGCGCCAGCCCCGGCGCGTTGCGCAGCAGGGAAAGAACGAGGGCCAGCAACACCCCGGCCATCCACCACCAGGCCAGGTTGTGCCCAGCCCACAACGCCAGGCCCAACCCCGAGGGCAGGCCGCCCTCGGCGGGAGAAAACTGGAGCGCGATGCGGCGCGCCACCGGCTCCCACATCAGCGCCGCGGTCAGCCAGCCGGCATGGCGCGTGGCCGGCAGCGCCAGCAGGGCGGGCAGGGCGGGCAGCAGGAAGATGGCCCGATACTCGATGTTCTCGCCGGCCACGAAGCAGCCCACCACCAGCGTGCCGCAGACCAGCAGCAGCGACCGCGTGACCGGGTCCATCGTGGCCAAGCCGTGCACGCCGGCCACGCGCCGAACCGCGAGGGCGGCCACGCCGAGTCCGGCCACAAGCGCCAGGGCGGCGGCAGCCATGGAGCCGGTCAGCAGGAACATGCCGCGCGGGAGATTGTGCGCGGCGAAGCTGCCCCAGAACAGGGCCTGCATATGGATGTTGGCAATGGCGCGACTTGTCTCGTCCCCGAAGGCACCGAAGCTCGCGCGCAGGATCGCGGCGGTCACCAGCAACAGGGCGAAGACCACGCCCGGCCGCTCGCGAAGCACCACGGCCAGCAGCACCAGCGGGTAGAATTTCAGCATCGCCCCCAGCAGGAACAGCGCATAGCCGGCAATGCGCGCCGCCTGGCCGCGGGCCGCCAGCACGGCGCCGGAGACCACCAGCAGGAAGATCAGCAGGTCGGCATTGGCGCGCTCCAGCGCGAAGGCCACCACCGGTGAGGCGGTGGCGAACAGCACCGCCCACGCCGCCCGGCCGCGCGGCGGCGCTGGCAGCCACAGCAGGCTGGCGGCAAAGGCGAAGGCGAGCAGAAGCCCCAGCGGGCGCAGCAGGGCGGGATCGCCGAACGCCGGCGGCAGCCGCAGCCAGAGCGGCGAATAGATGTGCAGCCGGCCGAAGGTGTCGCAGGGATTCCGGGCATAGACATCCACGCCGCGGTGCCAGCACTCGATGGCGGACAGCACCGCATGCAGGTCCAGGAACGGCTCATAGGGCTTCAGCCCCGCGGCGGCACGCAGGCGCAGATAGGAATCGCCGCCCCAACTCCACAGCAGCGCCACGGCGGCGATGCCCAGCAGCACGACCAGCGCCGGGGCGGCCCTGCGCAGCATGGCCGCCGTGGGGAAGATCACGTGGCGCGCTTGCCCAGGGCTGCGCCGATCTCCTCCAGGATCGCGGGGTCGTCGATCGTGGCGGGCGCGTTGGCCGGTTGGCCATCGGCAATGCGGCGGATGGAGGCGCGCAGGATCTTGCCGCTGCGCGTCTTGGGCAGGCGCTTGACCACGCGGGCATCCTTGAACGCGGCGACGGGGCCGATCCGGTCGCGCACCAGGGCGACGAGTTCGCGCAGGATCACCGCCTCATCCGTGTTCACGCCGGCCTTCAGCACCACCAGGCCCAGCGGCACCTGGCCCTTGAGATCATCGGCGGCACCCACCACGGCGCATTCGGCGACGGCAGGGTGGGCGGCCAGCACCTCCTCCATCGCGCCGGTGGAGAGGCGATGGCCGGCGACGTTGATGATGTCGTCGGTGCGGCCCATCACCCACACATCGCCGTCTTCGTCGATCACGCCGGCATCGCCGGTGCGGTACCAGCCGGCGTAATCCGACAGGTAGGAGGTGCGGTAGCCCTCGTCGTTGTGCCACAGCGTCGGCGCGGCGCCGGGGGGCATGGGCAGCTTCACGACGAGATTGCCGGCGGTGCCGCGCGGCAGCAGCTTGCCGTCATCGTCCAGCGCCTGCACGTCGTAGCCCGGAGAGGGGCGGCCGCCGGCGCCGGGCTTGGCGGGGAACAGGCCGAGGCCGCGGAAGCCGGCGGTGATGGCCCAGCCGGTTTCGGTCTGCCACCAATGGTCCACCACGGGGATCTGCAGCTGCTCGGCGGCCCAGATCGCGGTTGGCGGGTCACAGCGCTCGCCGGCGAGGTAGAGGGCTTCGAGCTTCGAGAGGTCGTACTTTTGCCGCAGCTTGCCCTCGGGGTCTTGCTGCTTGATGGCGCGCAGCGCGGTGGGGGCGGTGAACAGCACGCGCACGCCATGCTGGGCGCACACGCGCCAGACCGCTCCGGCATCGGGGGTGCCGACCGGCTTGCCCTCGTACATCACGGAGGTGCAGCCGGCGAGCAGCGGGGCGTAGACGATGTAGGAATGGCCGACCACCCAGCCCACGTCGCTGGCGGACCAGTACACGTCCCCGGCTTCGACGCCGTAGATCATGCGCATGGAGTTCAGCAGCGCCACGGCATGGCCGCCATTGTCGCGCACCACGCCCTTGGGCTTTCCGGTCGTGCCCGAGGTGTAGAGGATGTAGAGCGGATCGGTGGCGCGCACCGGCACGGGATCGGCGGGTGAAGCGGCGGCTTCGGCGGCGGCGAAATCGTGGTCGCGGCCCGGGGTGAGCGCCGCGGTGGCCTGGGGGCGCTGGAACACCAGGCAGGCTTGCGGCTTGTGGGCGCTGAGCTCGATCGCCTGGTCGACCATCGGCTTGTAGGCGACCACGCGCCCGGGCTCGAGGCCGCAGGAGGCGCAGACGATCAGCTTCGGCTCCGCATCCTCGATGCGCTTGGCAAGTTCCGCCGCCGCGAAGCCGCCGAACACCACGGAATGGATGGCGCCGAGGCGGGCGCAGGCCAGCATGGTGATCGCGGCCTCGGGGATCATCGGCATGTAGATCACCACGCGGTCGCCCTTCTGCACGCCCAGGGCGCGCAGCGCGCCGGCCACCTTGGCGGTGCGGTCGCGCAACCGTTCGTAGGTGAAGGTCTCCACCCGGCCTTCCATCGCGCTGTCCCAGATCAGCGCGGGCTGGGCGGCGCGGCCGGCGGCCACGTGACGGTCGAGCGCGTTGGCGCAGGTGTTCAGCTCGCCGCCGGCGAACCACTGGCCGTAGGGGCCCATCGCGGGATCGAAGACGCGATCCCAGGGGCGGGTCCAGTCCAGGCCCTTGGCGGCTTCGGCCCAGAATACCTGCGGGTCGCGCTGCCAGGCGGCGATGGTCTCGGCGTAGCTCTGCTGGGCCATGGCGTCCTCCGTTCCAGTGCCGCCAGGATGCCACGTCGGCGCCCCGGCGGGAATTCGTCCGCCCCCGGCGTGCCGGTCAGAACAGGCCGCCGAGGCCCAGCAGGGTGGGGGCGGCAAGCAGCGCCACCGCGCCGGCCCAGATGCCGAGCGAGGCGGGGGTGGAGCGTTCCAGCCCGCGCAGGCGCTCGTAGATCGCGGCGGGGATGCCGGCGAGCAGCAGCGTGCAGAGCGAGACGAAGAGCGAGGTGATGTAGAGCAGCACCAGCGGCGAGGTGACGAAGAACCCGGCGGCGAAGGGGCGCAGCAGGATGAAGGCCGGATCGAAGAAGGGCGAGAAGTGCATGCCGTTCAGCAGCGAGAGCATGGCGGTGACCACCAGCAGCACGTCGCGCTGCAGCAGGTCCTGGCGTTCGGCGTCGGTCTCGTTCATGCCGGCCCCTCCTTGTGCCGCCCCGTGAAGGACGGGTCGACAGCGGCCGGCATGAGTATTGTCTTGCGCGCCGCCGCCGGCCAGCCCGGCGCGCAATGCCAGCCCCGGCCATCGCCGGTAGGGTCGGCGATGGCCGGGGCTGGCATCAGGGGCCGACCATCACGCCGGGGCGCATGCCGAAGGCCACCGCGGTGATGAACAGCAGCATGCGCAGCAGCATCAGCCAGACCAGGGCAAACACCAGCACCAGCCCTGGCGGCACCACGCGCGGGGTGATGGCGGCCACCGCGTGCAGCACCGGGTCGGTCACGCGGGCGAAGGCGCGCATCAGCACGCGCTCCGGCGAGAGGCGGAACAGCATGGCAAGGATGACGCGGCCGATCAGCGTGTAGAACAGCGCTGCGAGCAGCATGTTGGGCAGGTGGAACTGCCAGTGGGCGAGGAAGCTGTCGGATGCGGTCACGTTCGCTTGTTCTCCCTTGCGGGCGGGGTGCACCAAAAAGGGGGCGGGCACAAGGCCCGCCCCCAAGGGTGCAACGTGTCGCGTGGCGAGGCGGCCGGGATCAGTGGCCGGTGGTCGCCCCCTTGTCCTGCATGATCAGCTCGCCGGCCGGGGTGCGGGTGCGATCCACCATGTCCTGCACCGCCTTCGAGGGCGCGGGGGTGAGCATGGAGACCACCCAGATGCCGAGGAAGCCGAAGGGCAGGCCGAACAGGGCGGCGGAGATGTTGCGCACGCCGAACCAGCTGGCGATCACCTGGGCATGGGTATCAAGCGCACGCCAGGCAACGTCCTTGGCCGGGCCGCTGGCCGCCTGCCACGCGGCGTAGAGATCCTTGTAGCGGGCGAGCTGGGCGTCGGTTGCCACGCCGAGCCAGCTCCAGAGCTCATGGAAGCTGACCGCGAAGTAGCGGGTGCCGACCAGGTAGTAGACGCACACGCCGTAGCCCAGGATCATGCCGGCGATGGCACCCTGGGTGGTGGCGCGCTTCCACCACACGCCGAGCGTGAGCGCGGGGAAGATGCCCGCCGCCGCGATGGAGAAGGCCCAGGCAACCATCGAGAGGATGTCCGCCGGGCGGGTGGAGGCAACGTAGGCAGCCAGCACCGCGACGAAGAACAGCAGGATGCGCGAGACGATCAACCGGGTGGCGGTGGGCGCGTTGGGGTTGATCATCTTGTAGTAGATGTCGTGGCTGAGGGCGTTGGCGATGGCCAGCAGCAGGCCGTCGGCGGTGGAGAGTGCCGCGGCCAGGCCGCCGGCGGCCACCAGGCCGGCGATCACGTAGGGCATGCCGGCGATCTCGGGCGTGGAGAGCACGATCACGTCGGTATTGATGTTGAGATCCTGCAGGCGCAGCAGCCCGCCCTGGTTGGCGATCTTGCCGCAGGCATCCACCACGGCCTGCACCGTGCCGGCGTCCGCCCCGCAGATCTTGACGAGGCCGAGCTTGCCGTAGGTGAAGATCCAGGCCGGCAGGTTGGCCAGCTGGGTGCCGGCATTGACCAGGCTGTAGACCTCCAGCTTGGAGAACGCGGCATAGGCCGGGGCCGAGAAGTAGAGCAGGAAGATGAAGAACAGCGACCACGCCACCGAGGACCGCGCATCGCGCACGGAGGGGGTGGTGAAGTAGCGCATCAGGATGTGCGGCAGCGAGGCGGTGCCGACCATGAGGCAGAGGATCAGCGCGAAGTAGTTCAGCGGGTCGTAGGTGGTGAAGGGCTGGGTGTGCGGCTTGAGCGTGGCCGCATTGGCCAGGCCCTTCTGCACCATCGAGGTCTCCAGCGCCGCGATCTCCTGCAGTGCCATGCCGTAGGTGAGCTGCGGCAGCGGGATGCCGAACTTCTTGGCCGAGAGGATGATGATCGGCAGCAGGTAGGCGACGATCAGCACGATGTACTGCGCCACCTGCGTCCAGGTAACGGCCTTCATGCCGCCGAGCATCGAGCAGAGCAGAATGCCGATGAGGCCGACATAGACGGCGACCGTGAAGTCCATGTCGAGGAAGCGCGAGGCGATCAGGCCGGTGGCGAAGATCTGCGCCACCACATAGGTGAAGGAGCAGGAGATCAGCACGATCACGGCCAGGATGCGGGCGAAGTTGCCGCCGTACCGTTCGGCGAAGAAGTCTGGCACGGTGTAGGCGCCGAACTTGCGCAGGAAGGGCGCGATCAGGATCGCCACCAGCACGTAGCCGCCGGTCCAGCCGAGCACGAAGGCCAGGCCGTCGTAGCCGAGCAGGAACAGGGTGCCGGCCATGCCGACGAAGGAGGCACCGCTCATCCAGTCCGCGCCGGTGGCCATGCCGTTGTAGAAGGAGGGTACGCGGCGGCCGGCGACGTAGTATTCGCCCACTTCCGAGGTGCGCGAGAGGATGCCGATGACGGCATAGACGGCGATGGTGAGGAAGACGAAGCCGTAGCCGATCCAGCGGTTGGGCAGGCCAAGCTGCTCCAGGATGGCCAGAATGATGACGAAGCCGAAGAAGCCGCCGGTATAGTAGGTGTAGATGCGGCCGAGGTTGGAGATGAAGTCGCCCGGGCGTCCGTTTGCCATGTGTGCCTCCCCTCAGTCTTCAGCGACGCCTTCTTCGTGGTCGATGCTGTCCTGCTTGCGGGCAAAGACGAAGAGCATGACCACGAAGACGATCAGGGAGCCCTGGGCGGCCATGTAGAAGCCGATCGGGAAGCCCAGGATCACGATGGAATTCAGCGAGGATGCGAAAAAATGCACCACGAAGCTGAAGATCACCCAAAGGGCCATCATGGTCCACATCAGGCCACTGGTTCTTTGCCAGTACCGGCCAGGTTGGCTTCCAGACATCATCCACTCCCTTCGCGGCCCGTATGGGACCTGTTGATTTGATGCCAGTGGCCCGCGGCCGAGTCTCCGGCAATCTTGCGCATACATTACCGAAGCGTAGGCTGCAACAAAGTTCACGGCCGCGTGATTACGGGCCAGATTGATCCGTATCAATCCTGGCCCTGGCCGCGCAGCCTATGCTTGCGCATTCGATCCCGGAGGCCAGCGATGGCCGAGCCTGCTGCCCCCGCCACCGCCTCCGCCAGCGCGGCCTTTGCCACGCCGTTGGCGGCGCTGCATGCCGTGGCGCTGGATACCGAGACCACCGGGCTCGACCCGCGCAGCGCGCGCATCGTGCAGGTGGCTGCGGTGCGGCTGTC
>JBIKOJ010000184.1:0-10909 GCA_044358135.1 Acetobacteraceae bacterium
CAAACCCGCCCGGCATGATATCTCGGCACATGACCCACGCAGCGCCGCCTGCCGATTCGCCCCCTGGTTCACCGGACCCGGACGACGCCGCCCGCGCCTCGCTCCGCCGCCACAAGGCGGTGGCCACCGGGCTTGTGGCCGGCATGGCGGGGCTCACCGTTGGCACCTACTGGCTCCCGCCCGGCTTCGCCACTGCCACGCTGCAGGCCGCCGCCAAGGCCGGCTTCGTCGGCGGCATCGCCGATTGGTTCGCCGTGGCCGCCCTGTTCCGCCACCCGCTGGGCCTGCCGATCCCGCACACCGCCATCATCCCCACCCAGAAGGCCCGGCTGGGCCGCGCGCTGGGCCGCTTCGTCGGCAACCATGTCTTCACCGGCGCCGAGGTGGCCCGCACGCTGGAGAAGCTGGACCTCGCCGGCATCATCGCCCGCTCCCTGTCAGACCCCGCCACCGCCCGCCCCGCCGCACAGGCGCTGGCCGCCACGCTGCCGAAGCTGCTCGGCTCCGTGGAGGACGGGCGCGCGCGCCGCGTGCTGACCCGCATCATCCCGCGCATGATCGGGGGCCCGGAGGCCGGGCGGCTGATCGGCCGCGCCCTGCGCCAGTTGGTGGAAGGCGGCCGGCACCAGGAGGTGTTCGGCTACGTCATGTCCCAGGTGAAAACCCTGCTGATCGCCCGCGAAGAAGCCATCCGCGCCGCCATCCAGGACCGCGTACGCGAACAGGGCGGCCGCCTGGTGGGCTGGGCGCTGGGCGCCACCGTCGCCTCCCGCGTGCTCGGCGTGGTCAACGCCGAACTGGAAAAGATGGAGGCCGACCAATCCGAACTGCGCGCCGCCTTCGACGAATGGGTGCGCCGTGAGATTGCCCGCATCGAGGACGACCCCGCCCGCGCCGCCGAGATCGGCGCCGCGCTGCGCCAGGTGGTGGCGCATGAGACGGTGCGCGCCTGGTTCTGGGACGTGTGGTCGCGCATGCGCATCGCCTTCGAGGCCGACGCCGCCCGCCCCACCGGCCGCACCGTGGCCTTCCTGGAGGAGGCGGTTTCCAACCTCGGCACCCTGCTCGCCACCGACCCCGCCGCCCATGCAAGGCTGCAGGCCACGCTGCACGGCCTGATCGGCGGGCTGATCCCGGCCGGCCAGGTGAAGATCGCCGATTTCGTGTCCGACGTGGTCGCCGGCTGGGACAGCAAGACCATCACCGACCGGCTGGAACTGCGCATCGGGCCCGATCTGCAATACGTGCGCATCAACGGCACCATCGTGGGCTTCATCGTCGGCGGGCTTGCCTATGCGGTGCTGCATGCGATCTTCGGCCCCACCGCCTTCTAGGGACAGCGCCATGCGCCTTTCCGTGCTCGACCAGTCCACCGTCGTCACCGGCCGCTCGCCGGATGCCTCGATCCGCGAATCCCTGGCGCTGGCGAAACACTGCGAGGCGCTGGGCTACCACCGCTACTGGGTGGCGGAGCACCACAACTCCGCCTCCATCGCCGGCTCCGCGCCGGAGGTGCTGATGGCGGCCCTTGCCGCCACCACGAAACATATCCGCATCGGCAGCGCCGGTATCATGCTGCCGCACTACGCGGCCCTGAAGGTGGCCGAGCAGTTCCGCGTGCTGGAGGCGATCGCGCCCGGCCGCATCGACATGGGCCTCGGCCGCGCCCCTGGCTCGGATGGCCTCACCGCCCACGCGCTCAACCCCAACGCCGCCCAGTCGGCCGACAACTTCCCCGCCGATGTGCGCGACCTGCTGGCCTGGCTCGCCGGACAACCGCTGGTGGAGCGCCATCCCTTCCGCAGCATCACCGCCCAGCCGCAGGGGCCCACGGTGCCGGAGCCCTGGATTCTCGGCAGCTCCAGCTACGGCGCCCAGGTCGCCGCCCATTTCGGCCTGCCGCACTGCTTCGCCTGGTTCATCTCCGATGGCCACGGCGCCGCCGAAGCGCTGGACATCTATCGCACCGGCTACCGCCCCAGCGATCGCTTCCCCACCCCGATGGGCGCCGTCTGCGTCTGGGCCATCACCGCGGACACCCACGACGAAGCCGAACGCCTGTTCAGCAGCCGGGCCCTCGCCCGCATCTGGCGCGACCGCGGCATCTTCGCCCCCCTGCCCTCCCCGGAGGAAGCCGCCGCCTATACCTATTCCAACGCCGAGAAGCTGAAGCTGGAACGCCTGCGCGCGGACAGCTTCTGGGGCACGCCGGATGTCGTCGCAGGCAAGCTGCGGGCTCTGGCGGTGGAGTTGCAGGTGGAGGACATGGTGGTGCTTTCTACCGCCCATGACCCCGAGGCACGGCGGCGGAGCTATACGCTGTTGATGCAGGAAATGCAGCAGCAGACGAAGCTGGCGGCGGAGTAAGGAAGGAAGCGGTTCTTTTTTGAAAAAAAGAACCAAAAAACTTTCATTCGTTTGCTGATCGCCCCGGCGCGGGCACAAACGAATGAAGTCTTTTTTGCTTCTTTTTTCTTCAGAAAAAAGAAGATCCTTCCTTACTGCCGATACACCACGCCACGTTGCTTGCGCGCCTGCCACAGCCGGTAGCGGAACACGCCATAGGCCACCGCCGCCGCCCCGATTGCCACCGGGATCAGGATCAGTGCCGCCCACAGCACCAGTGCGGCAACGGAGAGCATGCCGGCCAGCACCGCCACCACGATGGCGTAGCGGAGCAGCTTGGCGGACCAGGGCGCGCGCGGCGGCGTTCGGAATTCGCCCTCCGGCGTCATGTCCAGGGTGGGCCCGCCGAGGCGGGGGTCGCGGAGGAAGATCATCTTCATGGCCCCTTGAAGTTGGACGTTGCCGCACGGCCAAACAAGCCCACGGTCCATGAAACCTTCTTCACCCACAAAACGCCAGATTCGCATGTAGACTGGGAGCCGGACGCTTGCTTCAAGCACTCCAGGAAGATTCAGCGCCATGCCCGGCACGCTCAAGCCTATCCCCAGTTTGCATAGCGACGACGGTGCAGAGCAATTCGTCGCTGAAGCCAACCTGATGCATTACGACCTTTCCGGCTTCCGTCCGCATTCATTCGAATTCGAGCGGAAGGCGGCGCAGATCGAATTGAACGAGCCTGCGGAACGGGACGCCAGACGAAGCTGAAACCCCTCCCCCGCCGAAGCGGAAAAGGGGCCAGCAGTCTCAATTCTTGTAGAACCACGTCTCCGGATGCGCGCCGCCCGGGGTGCGGCAATGCTGGGCGATGCAGTTGCGGTCCGGGATGTTGCCCAGCCGGTTGCTCACCAGCCGCACGCCCATCAGCGCCGGGGACTGGCCGACGGTGCCGATGGCGTATTGCTGGTCGATCAGGATCTTCCAGATCTCCTGCGCGGTCTTGATCCGGTCGGCCGCCTGCTGGCCGGCGGCACTGCGGAACAGGTCCATGATGCGCAGGATGTTCTCATCCTCCGGCTTGCGGCCGGCGGCGCCGTTGGAGGCGAACCACTGCGCGTGCAGCGGGCCCATATAGGCTTCGGTCGGGTCCACCGGGATGGCGTGGCGCGGGAACAGGTAGAGCAGCTCGGTGCCGCCGTTGTTCCACACCATGATGTGGTGCTCGTTGTTGGCGGTGCGGGTCATGGCCAGGTTGCGCTCGGTATCGCGCACGTCGGCCTGGATGCCCACCTTGGCCCACTGGTCGGCCACCATCTCGCTGATCCTGGGCCAGGGCAGGAAGGCCTGCACAGCCTGCACCTGGATGCGCAGGCGCTGGCCGTTATCGGTGCGCACGCGGAAGCCCTGGCCATCCTTCTTGGAGAGGCCGATGCGGTCCAGCATCTCATTGGCCTGCTTCACGTCGTACGTGGACCACTTCTCCCGCCAGCCCGGCCCGGGGAAGTAGGGCAGTGCCTCGCCGGGGGCGGCGGAGCCGGGGGTGGCGACGCCGAGCCAGAAGGTTTCGTTGAGCTGCTTGCGGTCGATGGCCAAGGAGAGAGCGCGGCGGAAATCCGCGTTGCGCAGCCACTTGGCGATTTCGGCATCGCCATCGAAGCTTTGGTTGAAGTGGTAGATGGCGTCCGCACCGTTCAGCGCGAGGTCCAGCTTCACCGTGTAGTTGCCGCGCTTCTGGTTCTCCAGCAGCACGGGCAGCTTGCCGATGTCGATGTGGCGTTCCTGAAGATCATACTCGCCGCCCATGGCGCGCAGGTTCAGCACCTCCAGGTTCTCGGCCAGGGTCATGATCACCCGGTCCATGTAGGGCAGCTGGTTGCCGGCCGTGTCCACCGCCCAGTAGTACGGGTTGCGCTCCATCACCCAGCTGGCGCGGTTGATCGGCTCCAGCGTGCGCCAGGGGCCGAGCACGGGCACGGCGGGGTTGCGCGTCCAGTCCTTCATGAAGTGCAGGCGCACCAGCCAGTTGTCGAAGCCGGCCGCACGGGCGGCGGCATTGGCGGCATCCACGCCGCCAGCATACTTGGGCAGCAGCGGCTTGAGGTAGTGCGCCGGCGCATAGGCGCCGTGGCTGCGGCCGTTCGATTGCCTTACCGCCTGGCCGCCGCCGATCAGCGTGTCGCCGGCCATCAGCTCCTCGAACAGGTAGAACGGCACGTCGAATTCCCAGCGCACCGTGAAGTCGTCCACCTTCACCATGCGGCCCGGCTTGCCCTGCGGGGTCATGTCCGGGATCGGCGTGGGGGTGATGTCCTTGTTGCCGTAGATGTCCTCGAACCAGAAGATGAAGTCGCTGGCGGTCATCGGCGTGCCGTCGCTCCAGCGCAGGCCGCGGCGCAGATGGAGCGTGAAGCTCTTGCCGTCCGCCGCCTGTTCCCAGCCCTTGGCCAGCGAGGGCAGCGGCTTGGTGCCGGTGTGGTCCACCAGGATCGGGCGATCGGAGGCGTTGAGGCGGTTGCCGTTCTCGTCATCGCCGGGTCCGGTGAAACCGCGGCGCCAGGTGCCGCCGTATTTGCCGATCTCCTTCACCGGCTGGATCACCATCAGGTCCTGCGGCAGGCGGTCCTTCACCGCCGGCAGCTTGCCTTCGCGCACCAGGGCGGCGAGCGACGGGGCCTCGTTGAAGGTGGTGGGCCACTTCGCCGTGTCGGTGACGATGCCGATGCCCTCGGGCTTGCCCACCAGGCCGGACTGGTCCAGCTGCCCCTGCGCCATCGCGCCGGGGGTGAGTGCGAGCAGCGACACCCCCACGGCCAGCGCGCCAAGCCATCCTGAGATTCGCATGGTTCCCCCCTGCCCGGCAGGCGGCCGGGTGTTGTGATTGGGGGAATGGAACGCCGGTTCGCCCGGCGCGGTCAAGAAACGTGAATCAGGGCCCAACGATCAAGGTGGTGCCGTCCACGCCCACCACGCGCAGCGGCGCCTGGGGATCGGCGCCGTTGGCCAGCCGTGCGTTCCAGTCGCTGTCGCCCACGCGCACGCGGCCGATGCGGCCGTGGAACTCCAGCGCCGTGGCCGGGCGGCCCACCAGGCCGGAGCCGGGGGTGTTCAGCGTGGGCGCGCGCTTCGGCCCGCGCAGCTTCAGTGCCAGCGCGATGCTGGCGCCGGCGAGCACGGTGAAGACCACCACATCCACCCAGAACACCGCGCCCAGCAGGTGCACCACGATCCCGGTGCCCACGGCGGCGAGGCCGAGCCAGAGCAGGAACACGCCCGGCACCGCCATTTCCAGCAGCATCATCACCAGGCCGGCGGCCAGCCAGATGACGGCGGGCGCGATGTCCATCCTAGCCCCGCACGCTCGGCACGGAGCCGCTGGGCGGGCGCGGGGCGGCGAGTTCGGGCGCGCGCAGCAGCTCCATCGCCTGGGCGATGCCGCCGGCCATGGCGGTGGCTTCCATCGGCACCAGCACCAGGCGGCTGCCGGGGCTGTCGGCGACGCGGCCGAAGGCGGTGACGTAGCGGTCGGCGATGAAGTAGCGCAGCGCCGCCTCGCCGCCATCGGCTGCCGCCGCGGCGACCACGCGGGTGGCCTCGGCTTCGGCCTGGGCGAGGCGTTCGCGCGCCTCGGCATCGCGCACCGCGGCCTGCTGGCGGCCTTCGGCGGCGAGGATCAGGCTTTGCTTCTCGCCTTCGGCGCGCATGATGGCGGCCTGGCGTTCACCCTCGGCGCGGGCGACGGTGGCGCGGCGCTCGCGTTCGGCGGTCATCTGCAGGTTCATGGCGCGGATCAGGTTCTCCGGCGGCTCGATGCGGCGGATTTCCACGCGGCTGACCTTCACGCCCCAGGGGTCGGTCACGCCATCCATGATGTTCAGCAGCTGGGCGTTGATGCGTTCGCGCGAGGAGAGGGCGGCATCCAGCTCCATCTCGCCGATCACCGCGCGGATGTTGGTCATGGCCAGGGTGGAGAGCGCGCCTTCGAGGTTCGTCACCTGGTAGGCCGCCTTGGCGGCTTCCATCACGCGGAAATAGATCACGCCGTCTACCGCCACGGTCGCGTTGTCCTTGGTGATGACGCTCTGTTCCGGGATGTCGGAGACCTGTTCCTGCACGTTCAGCTTGCGGCCGACGCGGTCGATATAGGGGATAAGAAAGTTCAGGCCGGGGTGCAGTTCGCGCATGAAGGCGCCGAAGCGCTCCACCGTCCATACCTGCCCCTGCGGCACCGTCTTCATGCCGGCGAACACGGTGGCAACCACCAGCACCAGCACGAGAACCCAGACCAGACCGAATGCGCCGTCCATGGCTTTCTCCCGCGTTCGGCTCACCCTAGCATGCGCGGGGTCCGTTGGGAGGATACGCCATGAAGATGAAAGCCGCCGTGCTGTGGGAATGCGGCCGCCCGCGCCCCTATGCCGACACAAGGCCGATGACGATCGAGGAGGTGGAGATCGACGGGCCCGGGCCGGGGGAGATCCTGATCGAGGTGGCCGGGGCGGGGCTGTGCCATTCCGACCTCAGCGTGATCGACGGCACGCGGCCGCGCGGCGTGCCGATCATTCCCGGCCATGAGGGGGCCGGCATCGTGCGCGCGATTGGCGCGGGGGTGACGGGGCTGGCCGAGGGCGACCATGTGGTGACGGCGTTCGTTTCCTCCTGCGGGGAGTGCCGGTATTGCGCGCGCGGGCGGGTGAATTTGTGCGACACGCATGGGCGCACGCGGGCGGCGGGGACGCTGATCACCGGCGGGCGGCGGCTGAAGCTGAACGGGGAATACATCCCGGTGTTCAGCGGGCTCAGCCTGTTCGCGCAGTATATCGTGGCGGCGCGGTCCTCCGCGGTGAAGATCGACAAGGATGTGCCGCTGGACCACGCGGCGCTGTTCGGCTGCGCGGTGCTGACGGGGGTGGGCGCGGTGCTGAACACGGCGGAGGTGAAGCCGGGCGGCGTGATGGCGGTGGTGGGGCTGGGCGGCGTGGGCATGAATGCGCTGATGGGCGCGGTGGTGGCCGGGGCCGAGCGCATCGTGGCGGTGGATACCAATCCGGCGAAGCTGGAGCTGGCACGGGAGCTCGGCGCGACGGATACGTTCCTGGCCGGCAATGCCGATACGGTGGCGGCGATCCGCGATGCGACCGATGGTGGTGTCGATTGGGCGGTGGAGACGGCAGGCGTGGGCGAGGCGATGGAGTTGGCCTATGCCATCACCGCGCGCGGCGGCATTACGGTGAGTGCGGGGTTGCCGAGCGGCTCGCGGCTGGTGAGCTATCCGCATGCGGCGATGGTCAGCGACGAGCGGACGATCAAGGGCAGCTACATGGGCAGCTGCATCCCCGCCCGGGACATTCCGGCCTACATTGCGCTGTACAAGCGCGGCAAGCTGCCGGTGCAGAAGCTGATCAGCGGCACGATCCCGCTGGAGGAAATCAATGCCGGGTTCGACCGGCTGGCGACGGGCAGCGTGCTGCGGCAGGTAATGAAGCCGAACGGATGACGCTTCCGTAGCGGTTGCCGGGGCGCTAGCATCCCGGCAACCGCCACAGAGCGGACGCCAGGCCAGACGGTTTCTCCCACGCTTGCCGCAGGAGCTACGCCGCGATGCTGACACGACGCCATCTTCTTGCCGCAGCGCCCGCGGCCGCCCTTGCCCGCCCCGCGCTGGCGCAGGGGAAGGACAAGCTTTTGAAGTTCGTGCCCGCGGCGGCGTATTCGTCGCCGGATCCGATCTGGACCACCGCGATCGTGGTGGGCATCCACGCGCTGATGGTGTGGGACACGCCGTACGGCAGCGACATCAACCTGATGCCCAAGCCGCAGATGTGCGCGGGCGAGGAAGTGTCGGCGGATGGGTTGACCTGGGTGTTCACGCTGCGCGAGGGGCTGCTGTTCCATGACGGCGAGAAGGTGCGGGCGCATGATGTGGTGCCCAGCATCAATCGCTGGGGACAGCGCAATACCTATGGGCAGCGACTGCTGGCGATCGCCGATGAGATCGCGGTGGTGGATGACCGGCGCTGGCGGATCCGGCTGAAGGAGCCGTTTCCGCAGATGCTCTATGCGCTGTCCCAGGGCTGCTACGTGATGCCGGAGCGGATGGCGAAGGTTTCGGCGAGCCAGCCGATCAAGGAGTTCGTGGGATCAGGGCCGTTCGTGTTCCATGAGCGTGACTGGGTTTCGGGCGTGCGCAGCGTCTACACGAAGTTCGACAAGTATCTGCCGCGGCAGGAGGCGCCGAGCAACACGGCGGGCGGCAAGGCGGTGAACTTCGAGCGGGTGGAGTGGGTGATCCAGCCGGACCCGGGGACCGGGGCGAGCGCGCTGATGGCGGGCGAGGTGGACTGGGTGGACCAGCCGCTGTTCGACCACCTGCCGATGCTGGGGCGCAACAGCGCGGTGACGGTGGCGCAGGGCGATCCGTTCGGGCTGATCGGCGGGTTGTTCATGAACCAGCTGCACCCGCCGTTCAACAATTTGAAGATGCGCCAGGCGGTGATGGCACTGGTGGACCAGCGCGAATTCATCGCCGCCGTGCTGGGCGACCAGGCGCGGTTCGCCAAGATTCCGGTGGGGTATTTCACCGTGGGCTCGCCGTTTGCCTCCGAGGTGGGGATGGAGGCGCTGACGGGGAAGCGGGATGTGGCGCGGGCGCGGCAACTGGTGAAGGAAAGCGGCTATGCCGGGGAGCCGGTGCTGCTGATGTCGCCTTCCGACCAGCCGCAGATGCATGCCATGGCGGCGATGTGCGATGCGATCTTCAAGCAGATCGGGCTCAATGTTCAGCTGACAACGACGGATTGGGGCACGCTGCTGACGCGGCGTTCGGTGCAGAAGCTGCCGGGCGAAGGCGGGTGGAGCGCGTTCAACACGCGGATCACCGGGCTGGGCGGGGCCGATCCGACCAGCGTGCAGCTGCGGGCGAACGGGGCGAAGGCGTGGTTCGGCTGGCCGGATATCCCGGAGATCGAGCGGCTGCGCGAGGCGTGGTTCAAGTCGCCGACGCTGGCCGGGCAGCAGGCGATCTGCCGGGACATCCAGAAGGTGGCCTTCGAGCAGGTGCCCTATGTACCGCTGGGGCAGTGGAGCCAGCCGACGGCGCACCGGACCGACCTCGTGGGGTTCGTGCCCTCCTCCACCCATGTGTTCTGGGGGGTCAGGCGAGTCTGACCAGGGCGGCGCCGGCGACGATGACGGAGGCGGCGGCCCAGCGGGCGGGGCCGACGCGTTCGCGCAGGACGAGGGCGCCGAGCAGGACGCCGAGCAGGACCGAGGTTTCGCGCAGGGCGGCCACGGTGCCGATGGGGGCCTGGGTCATGGCCCAGAGGGCGGCGCCGTAGGCGGTGATGGACATGGCGGCGCCGAGCAGGGCGCGCCACCAGCGGCCTTCACCCAGGGCGGCGGCGAGGGCGGCGGCGAGGGCACCGGCGCGGCCGGCGGTGGCCTGGCCGCGCAGCGTGAGCAGCATGGGCACCACGAGCATCGGGCCGCACATGGCTTCCCAGAACAGGGTGTAGCCGGCGGGGTTGCCGGACAGGCGGGCGCCCTGGCCATCTACCAGCGTGTAGAGCATCACCACCACGGCGTTGGCGCCGGCGAAGCCGAGGCCGGCCGGGGTGAGGCCGCCGCGGCGAAGGGCGCTGGCGGCCATGCCGACGACACCGGCGCAGATGGCAGCGATGCCGGACCAGGCGACGGGGGACAGTGCCTCGCCCAGGAAGACGGCGGCGAGCAGGGCGGAGCCCAAGGGGGCGGTGCCGCGGGTGATGGGATAGACGGCGGAGAGGTCCGCGGCGCGGTAGGCGGCGCCGACGAGCAGGTAGTAGGCGACGTGGATGACGGCGGAGGCGAAGGCGTAGGGCCAGGAGGCCGGCGCCGGCAGGCCGGTGAAAGGGAGCGCGAGCAGGGCAATCAGGCAGGCGGCGATGCCGAGCAGCAGGGTGCTGACCATGGGATCGACCGGGTGCGCGAGCGAGGGGCGGGCGCGCAGCTTGAGCAGGGTGTTCCAGCCGGCATGCAGGGCGGCGGCGGCGAGGACGACGAGAAAGACGTTGGGCGACATGGGGGCAACCTGCGCGCATGGCGCGGGGTGTGGCAGGGGGGGTGGCGCGGCGGCGGCGATTTGGGGCCGCGAGTGTCATAAATCTGCAACACGAACGCAGGAGAGTTGTTTATTTTGACTTCGTAACATTTTAGGCGTGGCTGGGCATCATCCCTCGCGGCCGTATTTTTTGATGAAGTAGCGGGCGGCGCGGATTTCGTAGGGGCGCAGGTTCAGCGAGGGGTGGGTGAGGGGGAGCGGGCGCTCGGCGCGCGGCCTGGGCTTGCGCGGACGGCGGGTACGCGGGGGGAGTTGGAGCTCGGCCGGAGGGCGGATGCCCAGCGCGCGGCAGAGCGGGCGCAGCAGGCGGCCGACGCGCGGGACCTCCGTGGCGAAGCGGCGCCGCTCCGGCTCCTGCACCAGGAGATCCAGCATGCCGGCGGCGGGGACCACTTCGGGCACGCGGTGGTTGAGCCAGGCGAAGGCGCGCGGCAGGCGCAGGGGGGCCGGACGGGGTTCCGGCGGGGCGAC
>JBIKOJ010000079.1:0-22631 GCA_044358135.1 Acetobacteraceae bacterium
AAAGGCGCCTGAGCCCCCATGCCAACCCGCGACTCAATCATTCCATAATCAAAATAACTTCGCAAATCCCCTCGCCAACCGCCCCCCAATGCCGCAAATCCCGGCGCGGGAGGCCCCAATGACCGATATCCTCATCGCCGCCGGCGACGCGCCCTGCCTGCTTCACCTGCCCACCGCCAACCGCCACGGCCTCATCGCCGGCGCCACCGGCACGGGCAAAACCATCACCCTGCAGGTGATGGCCGAAGCCTTCTCCGCCGCCGGCGTCCCCGTCGTCTGCGCCGACATCAAGGGCGACCTCTCCGGCATCGCCATGCCAGGCAAGCCCAACCCGAAACTCGAATCCCGCGCCGCCAAGCTCGGCGTCACCGATTTCGCCTACCGCGCCTCCCCCGTCGTCTTCTGGGATGTCTTCGGCATCCAGGGCCACCCCATCCGCGCCACCATCGCCGAAATGGGCCCCACCCTCCTGGCAAGAATGCTGGACCTCACCGAAGCCCAGGAAGGCGTGCTCAACATCGCCTTCGCCCTCGCCGACGACGAAGGCCTGTTGCTTCTGGACTTCAAGGACCTCCGCGCCGTCCTCGGCCACGTCGCCGAACGCGCGTCGGAACTCGGCACCGAATACGGCAACGTCAGCAAGGCCAGCGTCGGCACCATCCAGCGCAAGCTGCTCATGCTCGATCAGCAAGGCGGCGAAACCTTCTTCGGCGAACCCGCGCTGGAGTTGTCCGACCTCATGCTCCTCACGCCAGACGGCCGCGGCGCCATCAACGTCCTGGCCGCCGACAAGCTCATCCACTCGCCCCGCCTCTACGCCACCTTCCTGCTCTGGCTGCTCTCCGAACTCTTCGAGGAACTCCCCGAAGTCGGCGACATGGAAAAACCCAAGCTCGTCTTCTTCTTCGACGAAGCCCACCTCCTCTTCAACGACGCCCCCAAGGCGCTTGTGGAGAAGGTCGAACAGGTCGTCCGCCTCATCCGCAGCAAGGGCGTCGGCATCTACTTCGTGACGCAAAACCCGCTCGACCTGCCCCAGACCGTCCTCGCCCAACTCGGCAACCGCGTCCAACACGCGCTCCGCGCCTTCACCCCCGCCGACCAGAAAGCCGTAAAGGCCGCCGCCGAGACCTTCCGCCCCAACCCCCGCCTCAACGTCTCATCCGCCATCACCGAACTCGAAGTCGGCGAAGCCCTCGTCTCCCTGCTCGACGGCAAGGGCATCCCCGGCATCGTCCAACGCGCCAAGGTCGCTCCGCCAAGAGGCCGCATCGGCCCCGTCACCCCCGCCGAACGCGCCGAACTCATGCAGCGCTCCCCCCTCGCCGGCCGCTACGAGCAAGCATTGGATCGCGACTCCGCCTACGAACTCCTCAACGGCCGCGCCCACACGGTGGCCGACGCCACCCCCCGCCCCGTCACCTTCGACCCCTCCAACCCCTGGGGCACCATGAGCGGCCAGCCGCAAACCTCCCCCTGGGGCGCCGCCACCGCCCCGCCGCCCAGCCGCGCCCCCTACGAACCGCCGGCCCGCCGCGCCCCGGCGGCGCAGCAGGATCCGCTGATGGCGATGCTCCTGGGAGACGGCAGGCGGGAAGGCATCGCCCAAGCCTTCGCCAAATCCGCCGCCCGCTCCCTCGGCGGCAGCGTCGTCCGCGGCCTGCTCGGCAGCATCCTCAAGCGCTGACCAGCACGCCCTTCCCCGCCAACGCCGCGATCTCCGCGGCAGAGAACCCGGCCTCGCCCAGCACCTCCGCGTTGTGCTCCCCCACCCGCGGCGGCTGGCGCTGCAACGTGCCCCGCGCCCGCGCCGCGCCGAACTCCATCGGCAGCGCGGGAATACCCGCCTTCACGCCGCTCTCGCCGCCGATGCGGCTGACGAACACATCGAGCAGCCCGCCGGTGGCAAGCAGATGCGCATCCTCGAACAGGTCGCCGGGCTTGCCCACCGGTGCCCACGAAACACCACACCGCTCCAGCCGCGCGGCCACCTCCGCCGTCGGCAGGCGCGCCAGAACCGTCTTCAGCTCCGGCACCAGCCAGCCGCGCTCCGTCACCCGCATCACGTTGGTCGCCAGCCGCGGATCGGCGGCGAGCGCCTGCAGGCCGAACTCCACCGTGAACCGGGCCCATTGCTGGTCGCTGGTCACGCCGATGAACAACTGCCCGTCACTGGTGGGGAACACCTCATAGATCGCCCAGGCCCCACGCCGCTCCGGCATCGGCGGCATGTCCTCGCCGGTGATGGCGATACCCGCCATGTGGGAGGCCATCAGGAACGCCGCACTCTCGAACAACGCGGAGCTCACCCGTTGCCCCTTCCCCGTCACGTCCCGCTCCCGCAACGCCGCCTGCACCGCGACCACGCCGAACACTGCGCCCAGGATATCGATCACCGAAGCCCCCGCCCGCAGTGGCCGGCCATACGGCCCGGTCATGTGCGCGAGGCCGACATGGAACTGCACCACCTCATCCAACGCCGGCCGATGCGCATACGGCCCCGCCAGATACCCCTTCAACGCGAGGTAGATCAGCCGCGGGTTGCGCGCGGCCAATGCCTCATAGCCGCAGCCCAGCTTCTCCATCGTGCCCGGCCCGTAATTCTCCAGCACGATATCGGCGCGTTCGGCCAGGCGGTGGACCGTGGCCTGGCCCTCGGCCTGCTTCAGATCCACTGCGAGGCTGCGCTTGTTGCGGTTGAAGGCGGCGAAGAACCCCGCCGCGAAGCCGCCGAGGCCGCGGGTGTGGTCCCCTTTCGGCGCCGGCTCCACCTTCACCACGTCGGCGCCGAGATCGGCCAGCACCAGGCCCGCGGTGGGGCCCATGATGGTGTGGCTGAACTCCAGCACCCGAAGCCCCGCGAGCGGGGCAGCGGAAACCGTCATTCCGCGGCCACGCGTCGGAATGCGCCGAGCGAGCCGGCGTGGATCAGCTCGCTGGGCAGCACGTGGCCCACGATCTCCTCCGCCATGCGGCCGACTTCGATCAGCGCATCGAGATCAACGCCGGTTTCGATGCCCATCTCCTCGCAGAGCAGCACCAGTTCCTCGGTGCAGATGTTGCCGGCGGCGCCCTTCTGCCCTGCGAACGGGCAGCCGCCGAGGCCGCCCACGGTGCTGTCGAACTGGTCGATCCCCATCTTCAACGCCGCATGCGCATTGGCCACCGCCTGTCCGCGCGTGTCGTGCAGGTGCAGGCCGATGCGCATCTCCGGCCACTTGGAGCGCACGGTGCCGATCACCCGCTCGATGCGCGGCGGGATGGCCCAGCCCATGGTGTCGGCCAGCGAGAAGAACTCGATCTTCGCCCCGGCTTCGGCAGCGATGGCCATGCCGTCTTCCAGCGTCTTCACCACCTGCGCCGGCGAGATATCGCCCTGGTAGTTGCAGCCGAAGGCGGCCATCACGCCGATGCGTTTCACGGCGATGCCGTGGGAGAGGTGCAGCGCCGTCTGCTTGCGCATGGCCGCGAGGTTTTCCTCATGGCTGCGGTTGAGGTTCTTGCGGGTGAAGCCCTCGCTGGCCGTCAGCGAGATGGAGCCTGTCATGGTCAGCTTCTCGCGGTAGGCGAGCGCGCGTTCCAGCCCGTTCGCGTTGAACCACAGGGCGGTGTAGTCCACGCCCGGCTTGGGCTTGAAGCCTTCCACCACGGCTTCGGCATCCGCCCAGCCCGGAACGAGGCGGGTGTTGACGAAGGAGCAGGCCTGGATGTGGTGCAGGCCGGTTTCGGCCAGGGCCTCGATCAGCTTGATCTTGTCGGCGGTGGGGATCGGGCCAAGCTCGATCTGGAAGCCCTCGCGCGGGCCTTCCTCATGGACATCCACGTGGCGGGGCAGGTCGGACATGGGTGGCGCTCCTGTTTGCGAAGGAGTTTACCGGGGGCGGTTGGCCGCGCCAACAGGGAAGGAAGGATTCTTCTTTTTCTGAAGAAAAAGAAGCAAAAAGACTTTTGTCTGTTTGCTCCCGGGTTCGCGACCTCTGGCACGGGCGCCATGGATAAAGTTTTTTTGCTTCTTTTTGTTCACAAGAAGAAGGCACTTCCTTCCCTTATCCCCTTGTTCCAGTATCGCCACGGAGGTGAGCATGTACGACGTTGCGATCGCGGGCGGTGGCTCGGCGGGTGCGGTGCTGGCGGCGCGGTTGAGCGAGGTGCCGGGCCTGCGGGTGATCCTGGTGGAAGCGGGGCCCGGCATTGATCCGGCGAATGTGCCGAAGGTTCTGGCAAGCCAGTATGCGGGCCGGGCGCAGTTTAACCCGGATTGGTTCTGGACCGAGCTGAAGGCCACGTTCGGCGAGTTGAAATCGAACCAGCCTGGGGCCAAGCGCGGCTACGAGCAGCCGAAGGTGCTGGGCGGCGGGAGTTCGGTGAACGGGATCGGGGCCAACCGGGGCCAGCCTTCGGATTACGAGGAGTGGGTGGACCACGGGGCTTCGGGCTGGGGGTGGGACGAGGTGCTGCCCTATTTCCGCAAGCTGGAGCGCGAGCTGGTTCATGGGGGCGAGCTGCACGGCAAGGATGGGCCGCTGCCGATCCAGCATATTCCGCGCAGCCAATGGACGGGGTTCACCCAGGCGGTGGCGGAGGCGGTGAAGCCGGAGGGGCTGGATTTTGCGGAGGACCAGAACGGGCCCTGGCGCACCGGGATCATCCCGACCTCGATCAACGTGGACGAGCGCGGCCAGCGGGCGAGCACGGCGGTGGCGTATCTGACCGACGCGGTGCGGCGGCGGCCGAACCTCACCTTGCTGCCGATGACGCAGGTGCGGCGGGTGGTGGTGGAGAATGGCCGCGCCGTCGGGCTGCGGGTGGTGGTGGATGGGGCGGAGCAGGTGATCCAGGCCCGGCACGTGGTGGTGAGTGCGGGGGCGATCGGCTCGCCGGCGCTGCTGATGCGGAGCGGAATCGGGCCTGGCGGGCATTTGCAGGCGCGGGGTATCCCGGTGGTGGCCGACCTGCCGGGGGTGGGGGAGAATTTGCAGGAGCACCCGGCGACCGGGGTTTCGGCGTTCCTGGCGCCGGGCGCGCGCGGGCAAGGAGGCGAGCGGTATCACCTGCAGACGCTGGTGCGGTGGTCCTCCGGGTTGGAGGGCACACCGGAGGGGGACATGCACTGGGCGGTTTCCACGCGCAGCACCTGGCATGCGGTGGGGCGGCGGATCGGCGGGTTCTATGGCTGGGTGAACAAGAGCTATTCGCGCGGCAGCGTGCGACTGGGGGCGGCGGTGGAGGGCGTGCCGGAGGTGGATTTCCGAATGCTGTCCGACCGGCGGGACCTGCTGCGGCTGATGCAGAGCTTCCGGATGAGCGTGCGGGTGCTGGAGCGGGTGAAGGCGGCCGGCATGGCGCTGGAGATCTTCCCGAGCAGCTATTCCGACCGCATCAAGGCGCTGGCCAAGCCGACGGCGCAGAACGGGCTGGTGATGGGGATGGCCGGGCCGATCATGGATGCGAGTGCGGCGCTGCGGCGGCGGATGCTGGCGGTGGCGACCGAGGATGCGCCGGCGCCCGGATTCCTGGCGGCGGAGGACGACCGGCTGGAGGAATACCTGCGCCGGGTGGTCGGCGGGGTGTGGCACCCGTGCGGGACCTGCAAGATGGGCGCGGCGGGCGACCCGATGGCGGTGGTGGATGCGGCCGGCAGCGTGCGGAAACTGGAGGGGCTGAGCGTGTGCGATGCTTCGTTGATGCCGACCATTCCATGCGCGAACCTGAACGTGCCGGTGATCATGATTGCGGAAAAGATGGCCGACGGATTGAAGGCGCGGTTGGGGTAGGGAGGAAGGAAAGGGAACCGCCAAGGCGCCAAGGACGCCAAGACGACGCCAAGGGTGCACGTCTCCTTGGCGCCTTGGCGGTTCCCTTGCTTCCCTATCCCGCCGCCACCTCGGGATAGCGCACTTCGAGGATCTCGATCTCCTCCCACCCGCCCGGCGTCATCATCCGCACAGCCTCGCCTACCCTGGCGCGGAGCAGGGCGCGGGCGATGGGGGAGGAGAGGCTGACTTCGCCGCGGGTGATCTCGGCTTCGTCGACGCCGAGGACGGTGACGGTGCGTTCCTCGTCGCGGCTGTTCACGAAGGTGACGGTGGCGCCGAAGAAGACGCGGTCGCGCTGGGTTTGCTGGCTGGGGTCTACCACCTCGGCGATCGCCAGGCGCTTCTGCAGGAAGCGCACGCGGCGGTCGATCTCGCGCAGGCGCTTCTTGCCGTACTGGTAGTCGCCGTTCTCGGAGCGGTCGCCGTTGCCGGCGGCCCAGGAGACGATTTCCACCACCTTCGGGCGTTCCAGCACCCAGAGTGCGTGCAGCTCCTCGCGCAGGCGAGCGTGGCCGGCGGGGGTCATGTAGTTCTTGGTGCCCGGGGGGAGGGGCGGGCCTTCCTCGTCGTCGTCTGCATCCATCGGGGCAAGGTGCCTCAGGGCGGGGGGCCTGCCAAGCAACCCGGCCATGCGGCGGTGGACGCAACCGGGCTGCGCTTGTACCCAGGGCGGATGTTCCGCTACTTCGAAAACCTGCTGCGCCCGACCGAAGTCTCGCCCGAGGTGCCGCCCACCGAGGGCGGGCGCCAGGGGTTGGTGCGGTTCTACCTGCACTTCATCCGCCAGGTGCGCGGGCTGCTGGTGGCGCTGTTCTTTGCCGGCCTGCTGGTGGCGCTGATGGACGTGACCATCCCGGTGATGATCGGGCGGGTGGTGGAGCTGGTGGGGCGGGCGGAGCCGGCGGTGATCTTCCGCGACCATTGGCACGAGATGCTGGGCATGGCGGCGGTGATGCTGGTGCTGCGGCCGGCGGCGCTGCTGCTGCGGGTGCTGATCACCAACCAGGCGGTGAATGCCGGCATGACCAACCTGGTGCGCTGGCAGAGCCACTGGCATGTGGTGCGGCAGAGCTGGGGCTTCTTCCAGAACGATTTCGCCGGGCGCATCGCCAACCGGGTGATGCAGACAGGGCCGAGCCTGCGCGAGAGCGTGGTGAGCGCCACCAACGCGGTGTGGTACATCATCGTCTATGGCACCAGCGCGGTGGTGCTGCTGGCCAGCATCGATTTGCGCCTGGCGCTGCCGATGCTGGGCTGGTTCTGCGGCTATGTGCTGATGCTGCGCTACTTCGTGCCGCGCATGCGTGACCGCTCGCGCGCGATGAGCGAGGTGCGCTCGGCGCTGACGGGCCGGATCGTGGACAGCTACACCAATATCCTGACGGTGAAGCTGTTCGCCCGGGCGCGCGACGAGGACGATTTCGTGCGCGAATCCATCGACGAGCACACCACCACCTTCCGCCGCCAGCTGCGCATGACCACGCGCTATATCCTGACGCTGAACCTGATCAATGCCTGCCTGATCGTCGGCACCGGGGCGATGGCGATCTGGCTGTGGCGCATGGGGGAGGTGAGCGTGGGCACGGTGGCGATGGCGCTGCCGCTGGCCTGGCAGATCAGCAACATGGCCGGCTGGGTGGGCGACAACGTGACCATGATCTTCGAGAACGTGGGCGTGGTGCAGGAGGGCATGCGATCGATCGCCGTGCCGCGGCAGATGCCGGATGCGCCGGATGCCACGGAGCTGGAGGTTTCGAAGGGCGAGATCCGGTTCGAGGCGGTGCGCTTCGGCTACGGCACCGAGCGCGGCGTGCTGCACGACCTCAACCTGCATATCCGGCCCGGGGAGCGGGTGGGGCTGGTGGGGCATTCCGGTGCCGGCAAGTCCACGTTGGTGAACCTGCTGCTGAACTTCCATAAGCCCGAGGCCGGGCGGATCGTGATCGACGGGCAGGATATCGCCCATGTGACGCAGGAGAGCCTGCGCACGCAGATCGCGATGGTGACGCAGGATACCTCCCTGCTGCATCGCTCGATCCGGCAGAACATCGCCTATGGCAGGCCCTGGGCGAGCGATGCGGAGGTGCGCGCGGCGGCGGACCAGGCGGAGGCGACCGAGTTCATCGAGCTGCTGGAGGATTGGGGCGGGCGGCGCGGCTTCGATGCGCATGTGGGCGAGCGCGGGGTGAAGCTCTCCGGCGGGCAGCGCCAGCGCGTGGCGATCGCGCGGGTGATCCTGAAGGATGCGCCGATCCTGGTGCTGGACGAGGCGACCTCGGCGCTGGATTCCGAGGTGGAGGCGGCGATCCAGGGCCAGCTGGAGACGCTGATGAAGGGGCGCACGGTGATCGCCATCGCGCACCGGCTTTCGACGATCGCGCGGATGGACCGGCTGGTGGTGATGGAGCAGGGCCGGATCGTGGAACAGGGCACGCATGCCGAGCTGCTGGCGGCCGGCGGGGCCTATGCGCGGATGTGGCTGCGGCAGTCCGGCGGGTTCGCGGAGGCGGCAGAGTAGCCGCCAGAGGCCGCGGAGTAGCGCTTGGCGCTTGCCAAACTGTGGCGCGCGGTGCAATGCGTAATGAGATCGCCGGGCACATGCCCGGAGGGAAAAAGCGGGGCCGAACGGCTTCGACGCAGGGGAGGCGGCTCAGGCCCATGGCCACGGTTTCGGTGCGTTCGGTGCGCAAGGCCTTCGGCAGCGTGGAAGTGCTCCACGGCGTGGACGTGGAAGTGGAGGACGGGGAGTTCGTGATCCTCGTCGGGCCCTCCGGCTGCGGGAAATCGACGCTGCTGCGGATGATCGCGGGGCTGGAGAACATCACCCGCGGCGAGATCGCGATCGGCGGGCGGGTGGTGAACAATGTCGCGCCGAAAGAGCGCGATATCGCCATGGTGTTCCAGAACTACGCGCTGTACCCGCACATGACGGTGCTGGACAACATGGCGTTCTCGCTGACCCTGCTGAATGCGCCGAAAAGCGTGATCGAGGAGAAGGTGGGGCGCGCGGCGGCGATCCTGGGGCTGGAGCCGTACCTGGCGCGCTATCCGCGGCAGCTTTCGGGCGGGCAGCGCCAGCGCGTGGCGATGGGGCGCGCCATTGTGCGCGACCCGCAGGTGTTCCTGTTCGACGAGCCGCTGTCCAACCTGGATGCCAAGCTGCGCGTGCAGATGCGGGCCGAGATCAAGGAGCTGCACCAGCGGCTGAAGACCACCACCATCTACGTGACGCATGACCAGATCGAGGCCATGACCATGGCCGACAAGATCGTGGTGATGAATGGCGGCAACGTGGAGCAGATGGGCGCACCGCTGGAACTGTACGACCGGCCGCGCAACCTGTTCGTGGCCGGCTTCATCGGCTCTCCGGCGATGAACTTCGTGAAGGGGCGGATCGAAGGCGGGGTATTCCGTGCCGGCGAGATCGCGCTGCCGCTGCCGACCGATCCCGGCACGGCGCGCGAGGGCCAGCCGGTGGTGTATGGCATCCGGCCGGAGCATCTGCGGCTGGATCCCGCAGGCGTGGCCGCCACGGTGCACGTGACGGAGCCGACGGGGTCGGAGACCCAGGTGATCATGCATCTCGCCGGCTCGCAGGTGGTCGGCGCGTTCCGCGAGCGTATTGCGGAAAAGCCGGGCCAACACCTGCACATCGCACCGGATCCCGCGCTGGTGCACCTGTTCGACGAGCAGACGGGAACACGGCTGAACTGAAAGACTGCAACGCGCGGCCCAAGGCCGCCTCAGGGAGGACCAACACATGGATCGCTTCACGCGACGGGATGCGTTCAGGATGGGGGCCGGCGCCGCGCTGGGCACCGCCGCCCTGGCTGGCGAGGCCAGCGCCCAGGCCGGGATTCCCACCATGCCCGCCACCGCGCCCAGCCTGCCGCTGGAGGCTGGCGCCACGATCCGGGTGATCCGCCCGACCAAGTTCGTCGATGCCGACGAGACGGTGTGGAACGAGAACCAGGCCAAGTTCATCAAGGCCACCGGCGTGCAGGTGCGCACGGACTACGTGGGCTGGGAAGACATCCGCGCCCAGGTGGCCGTGGCAGCGCGCACCGGCGCGGGGCCGGACGTGGTGGCCGGCTGGGCCGCCGATCCGCATCTGTATGCCGACAAGGTCCTGGACATGACGGACCTGGCCACCTACCTCGGCACGAAATACGGCGGCTGGGGCCCGCTGCCGGAGCGCTTCGGCAAGAAGTTCGGCACCAACCAGTGGATCTCCATCCCGATGGGCTGCGGCGGCGGCGCGCTGGTCTGGCGCAAGAGCTGGATCAACGAGACCGGCTACTCCTCGCCGCCGAACGAGCTCGATCGCTTCCTGGACATGTGCCGTAAGCTGCAGAAGAACAACCATCCGGTGGGCTTCGCGCTGGGCAACGCGGTGGGCGACGGCAACGGCACCGCGACCTGGCTGATGTGGTCGCACGGCGCCTATCAGGTGGACGAGAAGGGCGCGGTGACCATCAACCGCAAGGAGACGATCGAGGCGCTGAAATATGCCGCCGAGCTCTACAAGACCTTCATCCCCGGCACGCTCTCCTGGCTCGACCCCTCGAACAACAAGGCCTACATCTCCGAGGAAGTCAGCCTGACGCCGAACGGCGTTTCGGTGTATTTCGTACTGAAGAACGATCCGAAATACGCCAAGATCGCCGAGGACACGCAGCACTCGCGCCTGCCGGGCGCTCAGGGCACGCGCTATCCGGAAACCGCGAACGTGCTGAACGCCATGGTGTTCAAGCACACGAAGTTCCCGAACGCGGCCAAGGCCTTCCTGCAGTTCATGATGGAAGCCGATCAGTACGACCCCTGGCTGACCAAGTGCCTGGGCTACTGGGCGCATCCGCTGCTGGCGTTCGACAAGTCTGCCGCCTGGACCGGCGATCCGAAGGTGCTGCCGTACCGCGACGCGCAGAAGATGCCGTATTGGATCGGCTACAAGGGCCCGATCTCGGCCGCTTCCGGCGCGGTGGATGCGGAATACGTGCTGGTGCAGATGTTCGCCAGCGTGTGCTCCGGCCAGGCCACGCCCGCCGATGCGGCGAAGGAAGCCGAGCGCCGCGTGGCGCGCATCTACCGCCGCGCTGCCGGCTGATGACTGCGATGGGTGCCGCCGGGGGAAACCGTGGCGGTACCCATGACTTTTCCGTGCCCGCGAAAGGATGACCATGGACGCCTCCACCTGGGTGGCGAAGCGCCCCGAGCCGACCGCGCTGGCGCGGCTGTTCGACTACAAGCCCTTCCTGATCGCCGTCTGCCTGTTCCCGGCGGTGGGGCTGCTGATGGCGTTCCTGACCTATCCGCTGGGTCTGGGCGTGTACCTGGCCTTCACCGACACGCAGATCGGCGGCAACGGCAAGTGGGTGGGGCTGGAGAACTTCATCGACCTGATGGAAGACCCGATCTTCCTGCAGAGCGTGTGGTGGACCTTCGTCTATACCGCCATCGCCACGGTGGGGAAGTTTGCGCTGGGCCTGTGGCTGGCGCTGCTGCTGAACGACAACATCCCGTTCAAATCCGCCATCCGCGCCATCATCCTGCTGCCCTACATCGTGCCCACGGTGCTTTCGGCCATTGCGTGGTGGTGGATCTACGACCCGCAATTCTCCATCATCTCCTACGTGGTGGTGGACCAGCTGGGCCTGCGCGATCGCTACTACGACTTCCTCGGCGAGCCCTGGCCGGCGCGCTGGAGCCTGATCGTGGCCAATATCTGGCGCGGCATCCCGTTCGTGGCGATCACGCTGCTGGCGGGGCTGCAGACGATCTCGCCCTCGCTGTATGAGGCCGCGATGCTGGACGGTGCCAGCGGCTGGCAGCGCTTCCGCCGCATCACCGCGCCGCTGCTGATGCCGATCCTGGCGATCGTGATGACCTTCTCCGTGCTGTTCACCTTCACCGACTTCCAGCTGGTGTATGCCATCACCCGCGGCGGGCCGATCAACTCCACCCACCTGATGGCCACGCTGGCCTTCCAGCGCGGCATTCCCGCAGGCCAGCTGGGCGAGGGGGCGGCGATCGCGGTGGCGATGATCCCGTTCCTCGTGTTCGCGACGCTGTTCAGCTACTACGCACTCGGCAACCGCAAGTGGCAGCAGGGCTCCGACAATGACTGACGCCCCGAAGCCGCCGTTTTCTGAGAAGCCCCTGGCCACCATCAACGCGCGCGTCGATTCCGAGGTTCAGGGTGGCGTGACCGAGGCCGAAGGGCCGCAGATGATGAGCTGGGACAGCCACACCCGCCGCTGGGTGGTGGTGTATATCCCGCTGCTGCTGTTCCTGTTCGTGCTGCTGTTCCCGTTCTATTGGATGGGCGTTACCACCTTCAAGCCGGACAGCGAGCTGCTGGACTTCAAGAACAACAACCCGTTCTGGGTGGCCAGCCCGACCCTGGCCAACATCAAGAAGCTGCTGTTCGACACGGATTACGGCCACTGGCTGGTGACCACGATGTTCGTGGCGGTCGGCTCCACCTTCCTGTCGATCCTGGCCAGCGTGCTGGCGGCCTATGCCATCCAGCGGCTGCGATTCAAGGGCTCGGAGTATGTGGGCCTGGCGATCTATGCCGCCTACCTGGTGCCGCCCTCCATCCTGTTCATCCCGCTTGCGCAGGTGGTGTTCGAGATGGGGCTGTACGATACCTCCTTCGCGCTGATCCTCACCTATCCCACCTTCCTGGTGCCGTTCTGCACCTGGCTGCTGATTGGCTACTTCAAGTCGATCCCGTATGAGCTGGAGGAGTGCGCGCTGATCGACGGCGCCTCCCGCCTGCAGATCCTGCGGCGGATCACGCTGCCGCTGGCGGTGCCGGGCCTGATCTCCGCCGGCATCTTCGCCTTCACGCTGTCCTGGAACGAGTTCATCTATGCGCTGGCGTTCATCAGCTCCACCGAGAACAAGACGGTGCCGGTGGCGATCCTGACGGAGCTGGTGTCGGGCGACGTGTATCACTGGGGTGCGCTGATGGCGGGTGCGCTGCTCGGCTCCCTGCCGGTGGCGATCTTCTACATGTTCTTCGTGGAATACTACGTCTCCAGCCTCACGGGCGCGGTGAAGGAATGAGCGTGGTTGTCCGCCCCGCGGGGCCGGATGACCTTGCCGCCGTGCTGCGCCTGCTCGGCCAGCTGAACCCGGAGGACGAGGCGCTGGACCCCGGTCTTGCCGCCGAGACGTGGCGGGAGATCCTGGGGCGGGCGGGGGTGCACACGCTGGTGGCCTGCCTCGATGTGGCCGTGGTGGCGTGCCTGACCGTGGTGGTGGTGCCGAACCTGTCGCGCGGGGCCAAGCCCTATGCGCTGATCGAGAACGTGGTGACCGACGAAGCGCATCGCGGCCGGCGGATCGGGCGCACCCTGCTGGATGCCGCGCTGGCGCTGGCCTGGAGCGAGGGTGCCTACAAGGCGATGCTGATGACGGGGTCGAAGAAAGAGTCGACGCTGGGGTTCTACCGGGCGGCGGGGTTCACCGACGACAAGACGGCGTTCCAGGTGCGGCGGGTGGCTTACGCAAGATAAGCAAGCGTCTTCTTTTTTCTGAAGAAAAAAGAAGCAAAAAAGACTTCATTCACGGCGCCTCGTTTAGCTTGTCGAGGCCCAGGTCATGAAAGTTTTTTGGTTCTTTTTTTCAAAAAAGAACCGCTTACTCCCTTCGTCCTGCTGCCCTTCGAAGCCGCGCCTTGGGCTGCGGCGTTGTGGCATCCAGCACTGCGTGCATGGTGGCGATGGTTTCCGGCGGCAGGCGGGCGATCACCTGGGCCATACGGTTGGCGAGCGCGGTCTGTTCGGGCGTAAGGCCGGCCGTATCCACCACCACGCGGGGGTGCGAGAGGCGGGCGAGTTGGGCGAGTTCCTCGGCTTCGTCCCAGATCAGGCCGAAGGCGTCGCAGACCTGGTGCACCAGGCCGCCGCTGGGGGCGCCGCGCTTGCCGTGTTCCAGGGCGGAGAGGTAGGCGGCGGAGACCTGGAGCTGGGCGGCGAGGTCGCGCAGGGTCATCCCCCGCGCGGCCCGCAGCGCCCGCACCCTGGCGCCGAATGGAGTCATTCGGCCTTGTTCAGTAGGCGCCGGCCCAGCCGTCGCGGCGGGGGTCGGAGCCGGCCTGGCGGATGCCGTTCTCCAGCACGCGGATGGTCTGCATGGCGCAGGGGCCGCCGAGGTGGGGGACTTTCTTGATCTCGTGGCCGCGGGCGGCGAGGTCGGCGAGGATCTCGGGGCCGAAATCCTCCTCGATGGTGAGTGCGCCGTCGCCTTCGTGGGGCCAGTTGGCGCCTTGCCCGGCCTGGCTGGAGGTCCAGCGCGGGGATTCCAGGGCGGTTTGCGGGTCGGCGCCGAGGTCGATCATGGCGGTGAGGACCTGGGTGTTGACCTGCACCTGGTTGTCCGCGCCGGGGGTGCCGAGGGCGGCCCAGAGCTTGCCGTCCTTGAAGACCATCGGCGCGTTCATGGTGTGGCGCACGCGCTTGCCGGGGATGAGGCGGTTGGCGTGCGTCGGGTCGAGGTGCCAGTAGGCCATGCGGTTGTTCATCAGGATGCCGGTATCGCCGGCGGTGATGCCGGAGCCGTAGCCGGAATTGAGGCTCTGGATGCCGGAGACGCAGTTGCCCTCGTCGTCCACCACGCAGAAATAGGTCGTGTCCCCGGCGGCCATGGGCACGTTGAGGTCCACGGTGCTGGCCTGGGTCATGGAGATGGTGGCGGCCTGGGCATCGGCGTGGGCGTCGGACAGGATGCGGTCCAGCGGCACGGTTTCGAAGCGCGGGTCGGCGCCGTAGCGCTCGCGGTCGGCGAAGGCGCGCTTCTTGGCTTCCACCAGCACGTGGATGCGCTCGGCATCGGAGAGTTTTGCGAGATCGAAACGCTCGGCGATCTTCAGCGTTTCGAGCATGACGAAGCCGGTGGAGTTGGGCGGCGTCTGCGTCACCTCGTAGCCGCGATAGGTGATGGAGATGGGCGTGCCGGCTTCGGCGTGGCAGGCGGCGAGGTCGGCCTCGGTGACCATGGCGCCGCGCTGGGCGAGGCCGCGGGCGAGCTGCTTGGCCAGGGTGCCGCGGTAGAAGGTCTCCCAGCCCTCGGAGGCAATGATCTCCAGCGAGCGGGCGAGCTCGGGCTGGACGACGAGGGCGCCGAGCTGGGCGTTGGCCATGTCGTTGCCCAGGAAGACGCGGGTGCTGTCGGGGTCGGCGGAGAGCAGGGGCTTGCAGTCGCGGGTGATGTCGCGGTGGCGGTGGGTGACCGCATAGCCGTCGCGGGCATATTCGATGGCATGCTGGACGAGTTTGGCCCAGGGCAGCTTGCCGTGCGCGGCGTGCATGGCGCCGATCCCTGCCAGCTTGCCGGGGACGGAGATGCTGAGCGGGCCCTTGATCTCGATGCCCTTGGCGAAGCGCTCGGCGGTGGCCGCGGCGGGGGCGGGGCCGGTGCCGTTGAAGACGAGCTTCTTCGAACCGTTGGCGATGAACACGTTGTAGAAGCCGTCGCCGCCGAGGCCGGACATCATCGGCTCCACCACGCCGTAGGCCAGCGAGATGGCGACCGCGGCGTCGATGGCGTTGCCGCCGGCGCGCAGGATGTCGAGCCCGGCCTGGGTGGCGAGCGGGTGGTTGGCGCCGACGGCACCACGGCGGCCCATGATGAGCGGGCGGTGGGTGCGGGGGATGAGGTACATCACGCGTCTCCTGACAGGTGGGTGCGGAGATGCTCCGCGATGGCGGTGAAGGCGCGGCGGCGGTGCTCCGGAAAGACGAAGCCGTGGCCGCCATTCTCGTATTTCTCGTAGGTGACTTTCATCTGCCGCTCCTGCATGGCGGCGACGAGGAGGTCGCTCTGGCCCATCGGCACGCGCGGGTCGCGGTTGGCGTGCAGCACCAGCAGCGGGGCCTTGATGCGGCCGACATGCTGGATGGGGGAGAGCTCGCGCAGCACCGCCTCGTCCGTGTCGGGGAAGCCGTATTCGCGGGCGCGGTGGTCGCGGCGGTAGGGGGAGGTGGTGTGGTAGAAGGTCACCAGATCCGAAAGCCCGAAGTAGTCGACAGCCGCCTTCCAGAGGTCGGGCTGCATGGTGATGCCGGCGAGCGTGGCCCAGCCGCCGTAGCTTTCGCCGATGATCCCGATGCGCTCCGAATCGAGCGCGGCGTGAGCGGCCATGAAGGCGCGGCCGGTTTCCATGTCCCTGAGGTAGTCGAAGCGGAGTTCCACTTCGTCGGCTTCCATGTAGGCGCGGCCGTAGCCGGTGGAGCCGCGCATGTTGGGCACCAGCAGGGCGTAGCCCTGGTCGAGCAGCATCTGCATTTCCGGCCGCCAGTCGACGCGTTGCTGCCAGGCGGGGCCGCCATGGATCCACATCAGGCTGGGCCAGCCGGTGGCGGGGCGCTGGCCCTGCGGCAGGTAGAGCCAGGTGGGGATGCGGGTGCCGTCGAAGCTGGTCCAATGCGTGGCCACGGGCGCGACGAGATCGCTGGCGCGCAGCGTGGTGCCGGTGAAGGGATCGGGCTGAGGCAGGGCGCGGACCTCGCCATGCCGCACGCGATAGAGCCGGGGCGGCGCGATCGGGGATTGGGCGGTGAGGACCACGCTTGCGCTGTCCGGCGCCCAGGCGAGGTCGGTCAGCACGCTGTCCGGCTGCACGGCGACCGCGGGGCGGTGCGTGCCGGGGGCGCCGAGGCGCAGGGTGGAGACGCCGCCATCGTTCTCCAGCGTGGCGAGGTGCTGGCCATCGGGCGAGAGCGCCCAGGCATCCACATCGCGGAACAGCGGGACAAACAGCGGGGAGGCCGCTCCGGTGGCGGGATCGATGCGGCACAGGCGCAGCATGTCGCTATCCGGCGCGTCGGTGATCGCCATCAGCGTGAAATCCGGCGTGAAGCGCACCGCCTGGTAGCGGGTGGGGCGCGGTCGCGGGATGTCCTGCGCGCGGCCGGTGGCGACATCGACCAGCTTCAGGCGCTGATCCGACGTGCCGTGATCCTCGATCACGATGATCGTGGCCCCGTCTGGCGACCAGCCGGCCACCGTGATCTGGCAGGGGCCCTGGTAGAGCCGCGAGACGGCGCGGCTTTCGAGGTGCATCACCACGGCATCGAACACCATGGGGTCGCGGTCGTTGGCGGCGTAGGCAATGCGCGTGCCATCCGGCGACCAGCCGCCGAAGATATGCATGGCGGCCGGCGCGTGGGTGAGCGGATGGGCGACATCCTCGCCCGGCGGCAGCAGCCACAGCGCGTGGTTCTCGTCGCCGCCGGTGTCGGTGGACCAGATCAGGCGGTCATCATTGGGCGCACGGCGCAGCGGGCCGACCTTCTCGGCGAGGTGGCTGATCTCCCGCGCGTTGGCGCCGTCGGCATCCATCACCCAGGCCGCCATCAGCCCGCCGGCACCGCGCAGGTGGAAGATGCGGCTTCCGTCCTTCGAGAACACGGCGCCGCCGGCCTCCGCGATGCCGGCCCAGGCTTCCGCCGCGTGCGGCATGCTCAACCCTCCGCCAGGTGCTCGTGGAAGAAGGCGGCGACCTCGGCATAGACGCGGCGGCGATGGTCCGGGCGGATGAAGCCGTGGCCGGCGTATTCGAACTTCTCGTATTTCACCTTCTTCTGGCGCTCTTCCATTGCCGCCACCATGGCATCGGATTCACGCATCGGCACGCGCGGGTCGCGGTCGCCGTGCAGGAACAGCGTGGGCGTTGTCACGCGGTCCACGTGGCGGATCGGGGAGATGCGGTCGAACAACTCGTCGTGCTGGCCGGGGAAGCCGTATTCGCGGGCGCGATGGTCGCGGCGATAGGCGCTGGTGTTGTTGTAGAAGGTCACGAAATCGGAAATGCCGTAGTAGTTGACGGCGGCCTTCCACAACTCCGGCTGCAGCGCGATGGCGGCGTTCACCGCCCAGCCGCCGTAGCTCTGGCCCATCACCCCAATGCGGCTGGCGTTGATTTCCGGCCGGGCGGCGAGCCAGGCGCGGCCGGTGGCCATGTCCTCGATGTAGTGCTCGCGCAGGTGCAGTTCGTCCGCCTCCATATAGGCGCGGCCATAGCCGGTGCTGCCGCGCATGTTGGGCAGCAGCACGGCGAAGCCCTGGTCCAGCAGCATCTGCGTGTCCGGCCGGAAATTGGCACGGGTCTGGCTGGAGGGGCCGCCATGGATCCACATCACCGCGGGGTAGCCGCCCGGCGGGGCCGGCGTCTTCGGCAGGGCGTAGAACGAGGGGATGCGCGTGCCGTCGAAGCTGACCCACTCCACCAACTGCATCGGCACCAGCGCCTCGGGCGACAGGTTGGCGGGCGAAAGCGTATCCGGCAGGGTCACGCGCGTGGCGCGGCCCTCGGCCACGGCGAACAGCGTCGGCGGGTTGGTGGGGCCCTGGGCGGTGACGATCAGCTGCGACGAATCCGGCTTCCACGCCATCTCGGCCACGATGCCCTCCGGCAGGCCGGTGACCGCCGGACGGTTGGTGCCGATCGGGCCCACGCGCAGCGTGGCATAGCCGCGATCGTTCTCGATCGTGGCCAGCGTTTGCTTGTCTGGCGCCAGGGCCCAGGCTTCCACCTCGCGGAACAGCGGGGCAAATACCGGGGTGGCGGCCCCCGTGGCTTCGTCGATGCGGCAGAGCTGCAGGAAATCGGCATCCGGCGCATCGGTGATCGCCATCAGCTCGCCGGCCGGCGTCCAGCGCAGCGCCTGGTAGCGGGTGGGCCGGGCCCGCGGCACTTCCTGCGCGGCACCGGTGGCAACCGTCAGCAGGAACAGCTTCTGGTCGATGCCGCCATGGTCCTCGATGATCGCAAGGCGCGCGCCATCAGGCGACCAGGCGGCCACCGAGATCACGCAGGGCCCGTGGTGCAGCCGCACGGTGCCGCCGGTGGCGAGGTCCATCACCACCGCATCAAAATACTTCGGATCGCGGTCGTTGGCGGAATAGGCGATGCGGGTGCCATCCGGCGACCAGCCGCCGAAATTGTGCATCACCGCGCTGTTGGTGGTCAGCGCGCGCGGCGTGCCGCCGGGCTCCAGCAGCCAGAACTGGTGCAGCTCGTCACCGCCGGCATCGATGCTCCAGATCAGGCGGTCATCGGTGGGCGCGCGGCGCAGCGTGCCCACCTTCTCGTCGTGGAAGCTCAGCTGCTTTGCGTTGCCGCCATCCGCATCCATCACCCACACCTGCGGCAGGCCGGCGCCACGCAAATGGAACAGCCGCGTGCCGTCCTTGGAGAACACCGGCGTACTGGCGGCGCCGATCTGGACCCAGGATTCGGTGGGGATGGGCATAAGCAGGGCTCCTCGACTTCGGGCACGGAGCATAGACCCGGGGCGGGGCGCGGCAAGAGAGGGGGCTGGGCATGGAAGGCCCGCGCGGCCTATCTAGGCATCCAGCGCGAGGGAGGCGGCGATGGCGGGACGTTTCGCAGGACGGGTGGCGGTGGTAACGGGCGGGGTTTCGGGCATCGGCTTCGCGATCGCCCGGCGCCTGGCGGCCGAAGGGGCCACGCTGGCAATCTGGGACCGCGACCGCGCCGCACTGGATGGCGCCGCGGCCAGGCTCGGCGTGCCCGTGCACACGGAATGCCTGGACCTCGTGGACGCCGCCGCGGTGATGCAGGCCGGCGTGACCACGGCCCAGGCGCTGGGGCGGATCGACATGCTGGTGGCCTCCGCCGGGATCGCCGGGCCAAACGCACCCACCTGGGAATACCCGATCGCCGACTGGCAGCGGATCATGGATGTGAACGTCAACGGCGTCTTCTACTGCAACCGCTCCGTGGTGCCGCACATGCTGGCCGGCGGCTGGGGGCGCATCGTCAACATCGCCTCCATCGCCGGCAAGGAAGGCAACCCCAACGCGGTGGCCTATTCCGCCAGCAAGGCCGCGGTGATCGGGCTCACCAAGTCCCTCGGCAAGGAACTGGCGAAAACCGACATCCGGGTGAACTGCGTCACCCCCGCCGCCGTTGCCACCCCGATCTTCGACCAGATGGCGCAATCGCAGATCGACTTCATGCTGTCCAAGATCCCGATGGGGCGCTTCGGCACCGTGGATGAGGTGGCGGCGATGGTGTGCTGGCTGTGTAGTGAGGAGGCGAGTTTTTCCACCGGGGCTGTGTTTGATTGCTCTGGTGGGCGGGCGACGTACTAAAAAAAGCAAGCGCGTTCTTTTTTGAAAAAAAAGAACCAAAAAACTTTTATGACTTTGCGCCGGGGATAATCCTCGACCCAATTTATAAAAGTCTTTTTGCTTCTTTTTCTTCAGAAAAAGAAGAATCCTTCCTGAGGAGACCCACCATGGCCACCAACATGCAGAACCGCCGCATCGTTCTCGCCAACCGCCCGAAAGACACGGCAAGCGTGGACAATTTCCGCATGGAAACCGTCCCCACCGCCGAGCCTGCCGAGGGCGAGGTGCTGGTGCGCCACCGCTTCGTCTCCGTCGATCCCTACATGCGCATGCGCATGAACGACGTGAAAAGCTACGTCCCGCCCCAGGCGCTGGACCAGGTGATGGGCAGCGGCATGGCCGGCGAGGTAGTGGAATCCCGCCACCCCGGCTTCAAGCCCGGTGACACCGTCGTCGGCTCCGGCGGCTGGCAGGACTTCTCCGTCCTCAACGGCAAGCTGCTGCGCAAGGTCGACGCGACGAAGCTGCCGCTGGAGGCCTATCTCGGCCCGGCCGGCATGCCCGGCGTTACCGCCTGGTACGGCACGCTCAAGCTGATCGCCCCCAAGCCCGGCCAGACCTTCGTCGTCTCCGCCGCCGCCGGCGCCGTCGGCTCGGTCGTCGGCCAGCTCGCCAAGCAGGAAGGCGCGCGCGTCATCGGCGTCGCCGGCGGGCCCGACAAGTGCCGCCACGTGGTGGAGGAACTCGGCTTCGATGCCTGCATCGACTACAAGGCCGGCAACCTCACCGCCGACTTCGCTGCCGCAGCACCCGACGGGATCGACGGCATCTTCGAGAATGTCGGCGGCGCCGTGCTCGATGCCGCCATGCGCCGCCTCAACCCCTTCGCCCGCATCGCGCTGTGCGGCCTGATCGGCAGCGGCTACAAGGCCGCCCTGCAGCCGATCGCCGATGCCACCGTGCTGCTCACCTGCAAGGTCACGCTCACCGGCTTCATCATCTCCGACCACCCGGAACACTTCCCGCCCGCCCTGGCCGACCTCTCCGACCGTATCGCCAGCGGAAAACTCGTCTGGAGCCGCACCATCACCGAAGGCCTGGAAAACACCCCCGCCGCGTTCGTCGGCATGCTCTCCGGCGCCAATACCGGCAAGGCTCTGGTCAAGGTCAGCTAAAGCTTTCACCGCCAAGGCGCCAAGGACGCCAAGACGTCGCCAAGGCACTCTTGGCGATCCCTTTGCGTCCTTGGCGCCTTGGCGGTTTCCTTCCTTTTCTGCACGTCCCGATCCCGGAGGCCCTTCCATGATCCGTATTCTCAAGCCCGGCCGCAGCCAGGACGCAAAGGCCGAAGACGCCGCGCGCGTGAAGGCCACGGTGGAGGGCATCCTGGCCGACATCCAGGCCCGCGGCGACGCGGCCGTGCGGGAGTATTCGCAGAAGTTCGACAAATGGGCCCCGCCCAGCTTCCGCCTGAGCCAGGCCGAGATCGACGCCTGCTTCGCCGCCCTCGCCCCGCGCGACATCGAGGACATCAAGTTCGCCCAGGCCCAGGTACGCAATTTCGCCGAGCACCAGCGCGCCGCGCTGCGCGACATCGAGGTGGAGACGATGCCCGGCATCGTCCTCGGCCACCGCAACATTCCCATCGATACGGTCGGCGTCTATGTCCCGGGCGGCAAGTATCCGCTGGTCGCCTCCGCCCACATGGGCATCGTTACCGCCAAGGTTGCCGGCGTGCGCCGCGTCATCGCCTGCACCCCGCCCTTCGAGGGCAAGCCGGCCCCGGCCGTCATCGTCGCCATGGTGCTCGGCGGCGCAGACGAGATCCACATCGTCGGCGGCGTGCAGGCCATCGCCGCCATGGCCTACGGCACCGAGACCATCCCGGCCGTCGATTTCCTCGTCGGCCCCGGCAACGCCTTCGTGGCCGAGGCCAAGCGCCAGGTCTTCGGCCGCGTCGGCATCGACCTCTTCGCCGGCCCCACCGAAACGCTGGTAATCGCCGACGATTCGGTGGACGCCGAGATGTGCGCCACCGACCTGCTCGGCCAGGCCGAACACGGCCCCACCTCGCCCGCCGTCTTCCTCACCGACAGCGAGAAACTCGCCCGCGCGACGATGGCCGAGGTAGAGCGCCTGCTCACCATCCTCCCCACCGCCCCCATCGCCCGCCAATCCTGGGCCGATTTCGGCCAGGTGATCGTGTGCGACACCACCGACGAACTGATCGCCGAGGCCGACCGCATCGCCAGCGAGCACGTGCAGGTGATGACGCGGGACCCCGAGGTGTTCCTGTCCCGCATGCGCAACTACGGCGCGCTCTTCCTGGGTCCGCGCACCAATGTGAGCTACGGCGACAAGGTGATCGGCACCAACCACACCCTGCCGACGCTGGGCGCGGCGCGCTACACCGGCGGGCTGTGGGTGGGCAAGTTCCTCAAGACCGTCACCTACCAGCGCGTGACCACCGATGCGGCGAGCGCGATGATGGGCGAATACTGCTCGCGCCTGTGCATGCTGGAAGGCTTCGTGGGCCACGCGGAACAAGCCAATGTGCGCGTGCGCCGCTATGGCGGACGGAACGTGCCTTACGGGACGGCGGCGGATTAGAGGCTTGATTCCGAGCCGCGTTGAATAAGGCCCATCCAGGGAAAGTTAAGGCTGGGCTCCGCCCAGACCCGCCAGGGGGCGGGCCCCGGGGGGGCC
>JBIKOJ010000154.1:0-13021 GCA_044358135.1 Acetobacteraceae bacterium
CACACCAAGGGCCGGCGGCCCTTGGGTCCCACGACCTATGAAAAGATGAGGTCCAGGGGCTCGGCCCCTGGCGGGTCTGGGCAGAGCCCAGCCTTCCCTGTCCTATCCCCTGGGAAGCCTCACCGTAAACCGCGCCCCCGTAATCCGCCCCGCCTCGTCGCGCCGGTTTTCCGCGGCGATGGTGCCGCGCAGGGCTTCCACGATCTGGCGGCTGATCGACAGGCCGAGGCCGGAGTGCTGGCCGAAGCGTTCGCCTTGCGGGCGTTCGGAATAGAAGCGGTCGAAGATGCTTTCCAGCTTGGCGTCGGGGATGCCCGGGCCCTCGTCTTCCACGGTGATTTCGATCTCGCTGCCGCGTTGCGTGGCGGCGAGCAGGATGCGGCCCCGCGGCGGGGAGAAGCTTTGCGCGTTGCCGATGAGGTTGCGCAGCACCTGCACCAGCCGGTCTTCCACCGCCTGCACCACGGCGGGCGCGCGGGGTTCGGCGAGTTCCAGGCGGGGATGGTCCTCACCGCGCGTGGCTTCGTCGATCTCGGCCAGAACTTCGAGGATGGGGGTCACGTCCACGGCTTCGGTGGCGGCGCGGGAGAGCTCGGCATCGATGCGCGAGGCGTCGGAGATGTCGCTGATCAGGCGATCGAGGCGGGCGACGTCCTCGGCGATGATCGCCAGCAGGCGGCGCTGCTTCTCCGGCTCCTCGATGCGGCGCAGTGTTTCGATGGCGGAGCGGATGGAGGAGAGCGGGTTCTTGATCTCGTGCGCCACGTCGGCGGCGAAGCGTTCGATCGCGTCCATGCGGTTCCACAGCGCCCGGGCGGAGTCGCCCAGCGCCTGGGCGAGTTCGCCGATCTCGTCGCGGCGGGCGAGCAGGGTGGCAGGCACCGCACCGGCGCGGCCGCGGCCTTCCTGCATCTGCTCCGCCGCACCGGCCAGGCGCAGGATCGGCCGCGCGATGGTCAGGGAGAGGTACCAAGAGAGCGCCACGGTCAGGGCGAGGGCCAAGGCGAACAGCCACAGGATGGAAAGCCGCACGGCCAGCAGGCTGTCATCCACCTCGCGCGCCTCGCGGGTGAGCAGCACGATGCCGACGGTGGTGCGGTTGCGCACCACGGGCTCGGCGACGGAGACCAGCAGCCGGTTGTCCGACGTGCGGCGGATATAGGGCGGCGTCTCACGGCTGTTGGCGGTGCCGGAGAGGCGGATCTCCTCCTTCACATCCGGCTGCCAATCCGGCCCGGCGGCGGTGGGCGAGATGTCCAGCCGCGTGCGGCGGCCGCTGCCGGGCAGCCAATCCAGCAGCCGGTCGTAGATCGCCTCGATAGTGCCCACGAGGGCGCCGCGGCTGATGGCGGGCGGCAGCGGCTCGGTGAACACGGTGCCGCCGGCGCCCTGGCGGATGCGGGTATCCACGATCACCTGGCCGTCGGGCGCGTAAAGCTTGGCCTGGGCGTTCGGCGTGGGCTCCGTCAGGCGGCGCAGCAGCCCGCGGGCGGCATCGGGCAGCAGGCGCGGCGGCTCGTTGCCTTCCTCGCGCACCGCGGCCTCGCTCAGTGCACCGGCATGGATCTTGGCCTGCTGGCGCAGCGCGCCGACCTCGGCTTCCAGCAGGCCGTTCTGGTACTGGTCCAGATACAGCAGCGTGGCCAGCAGCAGCGCCAGCGGCATGGCGTTGACCACCAGGATGCGCCGCATCAGCGGGGACACCCAGCGGTCGCGCTGGCGCACCGGCGCGCCGGCGAGGCGCGACTGGGCCGGCGGCGTGGCGCCCTGCGGCAGGCTGCCGTCAGGCATGGTGCGGCCCGATCGGAACAGGGGCCAGCGCAGGGCGGCGGCCCACCACTCAGGCGTCCTTGTAGCGGTAGCCGATGCCGTAGAGGGTTTCGATGGCGTTGAATTCCTCGTCCACGTTGCGGAACTTCTTGCGAACCCGCTTGATGTGGCTGTCGATGGTCCGGTCGTCCACATAGATGTTCTCGCCATAGGCCGCATCGATCAGTTGGTCGCGGGATTTCACCATGCCGGGCCGCGTGGCCAGCGCCTTCACCAGCAGGAATTCCGTGACGGTGAGCTGGATGTCCTTCGCCTTCCACAGGCACTGGTGCTTGGTCTCGTCCAGCACCAGGTCGCCGCGGCTCATCACGCCGGTGGGGGTGGCGCCGGAGCCTTCGGCGCGGCTGGTCTCGTTGCGGCGCAGCAGGGCGCGGATGCGCTCCAGCAGCAGGCGCTGGCTGAACGGCTTGGTGATGTAGTCGTCCGCGCCCAGGCGCAGGCCCATCACCTCGTCCACCTCCTCGTCCTTGCTGGTGAGGAAGATCACCGGCAGCGAGGTGCGCTGGCGCAGGCGCTGCAGCAGTTCCATCCCGTCCATGCGCGGCATCTTCACGTCGAGCACGGCGAGATCGACAGGGCGGGCGGTGATGCCCTGCAATGCGCTCTCGCCATCGGTATAGGTGCGCACCGTGAACCCTTCCTGCTCCAGGGTCATGGAGACCGAGGTGAGGATGTTCCGGTCGTCGTCCACGAGCGCGATGGTCTGCTTCATCTGAATGCCCCTCTCTGGGATGGCGAGTTGAAATGTGGCAGGGGATTGTGGCCCAACTAGGATGGAGGGTGAACGAATTATGGCAGAGCCCGAAACGCCGGACAGGGAGGCACTGCGCCGGGCCGATCTGTGGCAGGCACGCTGCCTGCTGCGCGGCGCACGCAGTGCCACGCTGGGCACGCAAACCGGCGGCCAGCCCTTCACCGCGCTGGTAACGCCGGCCACGGCGCCGGATCTCTCGGTGCTGCTGTGGCTGTCCACGCTGTCGGAGCACACGCGCCACCTGCTCGCCGAGCCGCGCTGCGCGCTGATGGTGATGGGCGAGGCAGAGGGGGCGAACCCACAGACCGCACCGCGCCTGACGGTCACCGGGCTGGCGGAGCGGATCGACGATGCGGCGCTCAAGGCGCGCTGGCTGGCGATGCACCCCTATGCCGCGCTGTATGCCGATTTCGGCGATTTCGCGCTGTGGCGCATCCGGCCGGCGGGCGGGCTGTTCGTGGGCGGCTTCGCGCGCGCCACCCGCCTGCGCCAGGCGGAGCTGCTGCCCGACCCTGCGGCGGTGGCCCGCATCGCGGCGGCGGAGGCGGATATCGTCTCGCACTGCAACACAGACCATGCCGGCGCCATGGCGGAGCTGGGCGGCGGCGGCGATTGGCGCATGGTGGCGGTGGATGTCGATGGCTGCCTGCTCGGGCTGGGTGAGCAGGTGCGGCGCATCGCCTGGTCTGCGCCCGTGGCGGATGCGGACGGTGTTCGCGCGGAATTGATCGCCCTGTTGCGCCGCGGGCGCCTGCCACGCGGCTGACACAGTCGGGGTCTATGGACCCCTCCCAAAGGGGCCTGTATCACGCCGAGAGGCGCGCTGCGGGCAGCCGTGCGTGCCGCTTTTTGAGACCGGGAGCAACGTCTTGACCACCACATCGGGCGCCGACGATTCCAAACGCACTGCCTTGTACGGCTCCGGGGTGCTGCCCGGCCGCCCCGTGCATCCCAACCTCACCGCGCCCGCGCTGATGCAGGCGGCGATCGAGCGCCGCGAGGGCACGCTGTCCGCCGATGGCGCCCTGCTGGTGCAGACCGGCCACCACACCGGCCGCTCCGCCCAGGACAAGTTCGTGGTGGACGAGCCCGGCACCAGCGCCGAGATCTGGTGGGGCAACGTGAACAAGAAGCTCGCGCCCGAGAAATTCGCCGGGCTGCGCGGCCGCGTGCAGGCCTACCTGCAGGGCCAGGAACTGTTCGTGCAGGATTTGTATGCCGGCGCCGATCCGGCCCACCGCATCCGCGTGCGCGTGGTGACCACCCAGGCCTGGTCCGCGCTGTTCGCCCGCAACATGTTCATCCGCCCCGCCGAGGCGGACCTCGCCGGATTCGTGCCGGACTACGTGATCCTGCACGCGCCGCAATTCCTGGCCGACCCCGCGGTGGACGGCGTGCGCAGCTCCACCGCCATCGCGCTGTCCTTCGAGCAGCGGCAGATCGTGATCTGCGGCACCGAGTATGCCGGCGAGATCAAGAAATCCATTTTCACCGTGATGAACTGGCTGCTGCCGGCCAAGGGCGTGCTGCCGATGCATTGCAGCGCCAATATCGGCGGCGAAGGCGATGTGGCGCTGTTCTTCGGCCTGTCGGGCACCGGCAAGACCACGCTGTCCTCCGACCCCTCCCGCCCGCTGATCGGCGATGACGAGCATGGCTGGTCGCCCGACGGCGTGTTCAACTTCGAGGGCGGCTGCTACGCCAAGGTGATCAACCTGTCGGAACAGGCGGAGCCGGAGATCTGGGCCGCCAGCCACCGCTTCGGCACGGTGCTGGAAAACGTGGTGGCCGACCATCACGGCAAGCTCAACCTCGCCGATGACAGCCTGACCGAGAACACCCGCTCCTGCTACCCGGTGGACTACATCCCCAACTGCGTGCCCGCGGGGCGCGGCGGCATTCCCAGGAACGTGGTGATGCTGGCCGCCGATGCCTTCGGCGTGCTGCCGCCGATCGCCCGCCTCACCCCGGCGCAGGCGATGTACCACTTCCTCTCCGGCTACACCGCCGTGGTCGCCGGCACGGAAAAGGGGGTCACGGAACCCACCGCCACCTTCAGCGCCTGCTTCGGCTCGCCCTTCCTGCCGCGCCGGCCGGAAGTCTATGGCCGCATGCTGGCCGACCTGATCGCCGAACATGGCGCCGAATGCTGGCTGGTGAACACCGGCTGGTCCGGCGGCGCCTATGGCACCGGCAGCCGCATGCCGATCCGCCACACCCGCGCCCTGCTGCGCGCGGCGCTGGACGGCACGCTGACCCAAGCCCACTACCACCGCGACCCGTTCTTCGGCCTGCTGATCCCCGACCAGGTGCCGGGCGTGCCCAGCGAAGTGCTGGACCCGCGCCAGGCCTGGTCGGACAAGGCCGCCTATGACCGCACGGCGCGGGAGCTGCTCGCGCGGTTCGAGAAGAACTTCGACAGCTTCGCCTCCCATGTGGGCGACGAAGTGAAGGCCGTGGCATTGCGGGCAGTGGCGTAAGGAAGAGTCTTCTTTTTCTGAAGAAAAAGAAGCAAAAAGACTTTTGTGAATTTGATGCGGGAAGATCCGATCTTCCCGCATCAAGTCGGAAAAGTTTTTTGGTTCTTTTTTTCAAAAAAGAACCGCTTCCTTTCTACAACGGCAACGGACTCACCCGAACCATCTCCCCATGCCGCGTCTCCCCCGGCAGGCACAGCGCCGCGATTCCCGGCGCCACGTCTTCCGGCTTGGGCATCGCGCTGCGGTCTTCGCCGGGCCAGGCGCCGGTGCGGATGGCGGTGGCCACCGGGCCGGGGTCGACCAGGTTCACGCGCAGGCTGGAACTGCGTGTCTCCTCCGCCCAGGCCTGCACCAGGTAGTGGTGGGCGGCCTTGGTGGCGCCATAGATGCCGAAAAAGGCCATCGGCTTCATCACGATGCGGCTGCTGATGAACACGGCGCGGCCTTCGGGTGCTGCCAGCAGCAGCGGGCCGCAACTGCGGATCAGCCGCAGCGCGGCGTTCACGTTCACCGCCATCGCGTCGTTCCAGTCCCGCATGTCGATATGCGGCGCGGGCGTCACGCGGCCCATGATGGCGGCGTTGGACACCAGGATGTCCAGCCGCTTGAAGCGCTCGAACAGGCTGGGGCCGATCATGTCGAGCTGGTCGCCCTCCCGCATGTCCAGCGGCAGCAGGGTGGCGGTGCCGCCCACGGCGCGCACCGCATCGTCGGTGGCTTCCAGCCCGCCCTGGGTGCGGGCGATCAGCACCACGTGGGCGCCGCGCCGGGCCAGTTCCACGGCGGTGGCAGCACCAATGCCGCGGCTTGCGCCCGTTACCAGCGCCACGCGCCCCTGCAGTTCCGACATATCGCCACTCCGATCGTGCGCGGGCAAACTAGCCTGCATCGCGCGCCGGTGAAATCGCCCGGCCGCAGGAGAACGCCGTGTATCAAGACCCTGCCACCGCACCGAAGAAACTGGGCGCAGAGCCCTTCATCCACCCCACCGCCCAGGTGCGCGATTCGACCTTCGGGGCCTATTGCGAGGTCGGCGCGCGCACGAAGGTGAGCGAGTGCAGCTTCGGCGACTACAGCTACATCGTGGCCGACGCGGACATCATCTACGCCACCGTCGGCAGGTTCTGCTCGATCGCGGCCCATACCCGCATCAACCCCGGCAACCATCCGCTGGAGCGCGTGGCGCTGAACCACTTCACGTATCGGTCCTCCGCCTATGAGCTGGGCGAGGACGATGCGGATTTCTTCCAGTGGCGCCGCAACCATCACGTGACGCTGGGCAACGATGTGTGGATCGGCCACGGCGCGATCCTGCTGCCGGGCGTCTCCGTGGGCAACGGCGCGGCGATCGGCGCGGGAGCCGTTGTGAGCAAGGACGTGCCGCCGTTCGCCATCGTGGTGGGCGTGCCGGGCCGCGTGCTGCGCTACCGCTTCGCGCCGGAGATCATCGCGGCACTGGAGCGCATCGCCTGGTGGCACTGGCCGCATGAGAAGCTGCGCGAAGGGCTGCGGGATTTCCGCAGCATGACCGCCGAGGCGTTCTGCCTGAAGTACGACCCGGCGTGAGCGGCGCCGCATCGCAGCCCGTGGCGCTGCGCGGGTTTGGCTGGCTTGGCATCACCGCCTTCGCCTGGGGCCTCAACTGGCCGGTGATGAAGGCGCTGATGGCCGATTGGCCGCCCTATACCGTGCGCATCTTCGCCGCCCTGGCCGCGGTGGCGATGCTGCTGCTGATCGCCATGATCCAGCGCGACCGGCTGCTGCCCCGGCGCGGCCAATGGGGGCGGCTGTTCCTGTTCGGCACGCTGAACGTGGGCGGCTGGAGCGTGGTGGCGCCGCTTTCGCTGTTCTGGCTGGATGCCGCGGAGGCGGCGATCATCGCCTACACCATGCCGGTCTGGGCTACCGTGCTGGCCTGGCCGGTGCTGGGGGAGCGGCCGACTTTGCCACGCGTGGGTGGGCTGGTGCTCGGCCTTTCGGGCGTGACGCTGCTGATGGCCGGCACGGTTTCGGACAGCGGGTTGGACGCGCTGTGGGCCAAGCTGCCGGGCGTGGCGGCGATCCTGGGCACCGCACTGATGTTCGCCACCGGCGCGGTGCTCACCAAGCGCTTCCCGGTGCAGATGCCGCCGGTGCCTATGGTGGCCTGGCAGATCGTGTTCGGCACGCTGCCGGTATGGGTGATCGCGTTCTCGTTCGAGACGCTGGACCTTTCGCGCGTGACTCCCACCGGCTGGTTCTGCCTGTTCTACCTCGGCCTGATCGCGCAGTGCGTGGCCTATCTCGCGTGGTTCCGGGCGCTGCGCACCCTGCCGGCGGGGCTGGCCGCGATCGGCAACCTGATGGTCCCTGTGATCGGCGTGCTGTCCTCCGGCCTGCTGCTGGGCGAGCCGCTGGGCTGGCGCCACGCCGCGGCGCTGGCGATGACGCTGGGCGGGGTGGTGCTGGCGGCGCGAGGCTAGAGCACGAACCAGCTCGGGTTCACCGACCCGGCGGCCTGCACGAACAGGGTCAGGTCGGCCATGGTATCGCCATCCACGTCGCCCTGGATCAGGCGCATCCCGCCCTCGTTTTGCCAGCGCAGCTGGCCGGGCGCGGTGAAGGCGGCGGTGCCGATGAAGGCGAAGGCGTCGTTGCCTGGCGTGCCGGCGATCGCGTCGATCGCCGAGAGGTCGATCTTCTCGCCGGCGGCGCGGTTGAAATCCTGCAACGTGGCCGCGTTGCCGGCGGCCGCGCCGAGGGCAGAGGGTTGGAACAGGAAGCGATCCAGCCCGCCGCCGCCCAGTACCGTATCCAGCCCGCCGCCCAGCAGGAACACGTCGGCGGAGGCGGTGCCGGAGAGCGCCTCGTCGGCGGCGGTGCTGGCGAAATCGTCGGCCAGGATGCGGCTGGTCGCGCTGTCCTGGCGGATGGCAGCACCCGTGGCGGTGTGGATGACGAAGCGGAACGCCTCGTCTGCCTCCGCCGCGATGTCGCCGGCCACCTGCACGGTGACGCTCTTGACCCGCTCGCCGGGGGCGAAGCTGAGTGTGCCGGAGGGCAGGATGCCGCCGGCGAAGTCGTCCGCATCGGCGTCGCCGTCCACCGCGTATTGCACGGTGCTGCTGCCGGCGACGCTGCCTTCGCGCTGCACCAGGTAAGTGTAGTTGCGCGGGCCGGCATGGCCCTCGGCCCGATCGGTGGCGCGGGACAGCACGCGCAGGCTGGTATCGTCGTTCAGGATCAGCGCGCGGGCGGTGGGCAGGATGACCTCGCTGCCGGAAGGCGGCGCGCCGAGGGTGACGGCGAAGCGTTCGTTGAGTTCGCCGACCGCATCGGCGGCGACGGCGATCGTGAAGGTGGTCTGCACCTCGCCCGGCGCGAAGCTCACGGTCCCCGCGGGTAGCACCCCGCCGACGAAATCCGCCGCGTCTGCCGGGCGGGTGCCGACGCCGTTGGTGCCCGAGACGGCCCAGTCGATCTCCTGCGCGGCGAAGGTGCCGTTGGTGCGGGTGATGCGGAACGAATACAGCGTGGGCGCGCCGGTGTCCTCCGACAGCACCGGGGTGTCGGCGATCACCCGGAAGTGCGGGGTGCCGAACTCCACCGTCACGTCGTCGAAGATGCCGAGCTCGATGCCGTCCAGCGTATCGGTGCCGTCGGGGCCCGATACCACGTGGGTGTCGCCGGACGGTGTGATGGTGTAGGCGGCCCGCGGGCCGGCGAAGATGGCGGTGTCGATGCCGAAGCCGCCGGAGAGGGTGTCGTTGCCCAGCCCGCCGGTGAGGGTGTTGCTGAAGGCATTGCCGCCGATCGTGTCGTCGCCGGCGGTGCCGATGACGTTCTCGATGTCGTACAGCACGTCGGTGTTGCCGAAGCCGTCGGTGGCGGTGCCGAACGGCGTGCCCAGCGCGACCGTGACCCCCGCGGTGCCGCCATGGGCGGCATCCTGGGAATAGTCGATCGTGTCGGTGCCGCTGCGGCCATCGATCACGTCGTTGCCGCCCAGCGGCTGGAAGCGGTTGATGCCGCCATTGCCCACCAGGTGGTCGCCGAAGGCGCCGCTGATCGGGCCGTAATTGCCGGTGTTGCCGGTGAGCGCGTTGGTGCCGCGCACCCACTCCACGCTGTCGAGCGCATCGAAGCTGCCGAAGCCGTCGCGGGCGACGCCGCTGATCAGGTTGACGCTGACGCCGGCGGTGCCGCCGTATGCGGCATCGGGGGCGTAGCTGACCATGTCGATGCCGGAGCCGCCCTGCACGGTGTCGGTGCCGCCGAGGGGCTCGTAGCGCAGGTTTGCGGTGGCGCCGATGAAGGTATCGGGCAGATGGGTGCCGCGCACGGCCTCGATGCCGGCCAGGGTATCGGTGAAGCCCCAGGGATCGGTCACGAGCGAGGGGAGCAGGAGCATGATGCCCACGGTGGCGGCGGGGTCGGTGCCGGCATCGGCGTAGGAGACGAGGTCGTCGTCGCCGTCTCCACCGTCGATCGAATCGGCGCCGGCGCCGGGTTCGATCAGGTCGTTGCCGCCTCCGGCGGCGATGGAGTCGCCGCCGGTGCCGCCGGGCAGGATGTCGCTGTGGTCGCTGCCGTTGAGCTGGTCGGCGCCGCCGAGCAGGAAGCGCAGCACGTCCACCCCGTCGATGAGCCAGGCGGTGTGCAGCGCCACGGCGGTGGTGTTGGCGCCGGTGATGTAGCCGCGCTGCACGGTGAAGGCAGCGTCGTAGAACACCAGCGTGCCGATGGTGCCGGCGGTGGGCACCAGCAGGCCGCCGATCTCTTCCACCGTGATTCCGCTGCCGGTGGCATCGACGATGCTGCCATCGGGGTTGCGGAAGGAGATGCGGGTGAGGTCGAAGCCGGTGACTTCGGCGCCGGGGGCGAAGATCTGTGCTGAGGCGAAGTTGACCGGCGACTCGTCGTAGAACCTGAGTTCGGCCATGGCGCCTTGCGCTCCCCCGTTCGGCCCGGCCAAGCCGGGCGAGACAGAGTGGGAGGCAAGGCGTCGGCAGTCAATTCATGCTGTCATCGACTGCCTCAGGCAGCCGTGCGGATCGCCTCCCACACCTTCTCCGACGTGGCCGGCATGTCGATATGGGTGATGCCCAGCGGCGACAGCGCGTCGATGATGGCGTTGATGACGGCGGGCGGGGAGCCGACGGCACCGGCTTCGCCGGCGCCCTTCACGCCCAGCGGGTTGGTGCCGCAGGGCACTTCGACCAGTTCCACCTCGATATCCGGCAGGTCGTCGGCGCGGGGCAGGCAGTAGTCCATGAAGCTGCCGGAGAGCAGCTGGCCGCTGGAGGGGTCGAAGGCGGTGCGCTCCAGCACCGCCTGGCCGAAGCCCTGGGCGACGCCGCCATGCACCTGGCCGCGGACGATCATGGGGTTGACGACCTTGCCGACGTCATCGGTGACCGAGTAGCGCGCCACGGTGACCACGCCGGTTTCGGGGTCGATCTCCACCTCGGCGATGTGGCAGCCGTTGGGGAAGGTGTGGTGGTCGATGTTGGCGATCTCTGCCGCATCCAGCGTGGTGACGTCTTGCCCCTTGGCGGCCTTCTCGCGCTGGACGGTGGCGAGCGTCAGGATGTCCATGCCGCGATCGGTGCCGACGACGGAGAAGCGGCCCTGTTCGAACTGGATGTCCGGCATGGCGGCTTCCAGCGCCTCGCTGGCGGCGCGGCGGCCCTTTTCGATGACCGTGGTGGCGGTCTTCAGGATGGCCTGGCCTTCGGAGTAGAGCGAGCGGGCGCCGCCGGTGCCGCCGCCGACGGGGATGGTATCCGTATCGCCCTGGCGGATGCGGATTTTCTCGCCGGGGATGCCGAGCTGGTCGACGGTGAGCTGGACGTAGGCGGTCTCATGCCCCTGGCCGGTGGACTGGGTGCCGACATAGACATCCACGAAGCCGTCATCGGCGAAGCGGATCTCGGCGCGCTCGGTGGCGTCGCCGCCGGTGGCTTCCAGGTAGTAGGCCATGCCGATGCCGCGGCGCTTGCCCTTGGCGGCACTGGCGGCGCGGCGGGTTTCGAAGCCGGCCCAATCCATGTGCTTCACCGCGTGATCCAGCACGAGGCCGAAATCGCCGCTGTCGTAGGTCTTGCCCACGGGGGTGGTGTGCGGCATCCGCTCCGGGCCCACCATGTTGCGGCGGCGCAGCTCCACGCGGTCGATGCCCAGCTCGCGGGCGGCGGCATCCACAAGGCGCTCGATCAGGTAGTTGGATTCCGGGCGGCCGGCGCCGCGATAGGCATCGACGGGGACGGTGTTGGTGAACACGCCGACCACGTTGCAGTAGATGTTCTTGAAGCCATAGATGCTGGACAGCACGGTGCTGCCGGCCAGGGTGGGGATGTAGGGGCCGAAGTTGGAGAGATAGGCGCCCATGCCGGCGACGTTGCGGGTGCGCAGGGCGAGGAATTTTCCTTGGGCGTCGATGGCGAGTTCGCCCAGGGTGATGTTGTCGCGGCCCTGGGTATCCGACAGGAAGGCTTCCGAGCGCTCCGAGGCCCACTTCACCGGGGCGCCGAGCTTGCGGGCGGCGTAGCAGACCAGGACGTGCTCCGCATACAGGAACAGCTTCATGCCGAAGCCGCCGCCGACATCGGGGGTGAGGATGCGGAAGGCATCGGCTTCGACGCCGAAGATCATCGGGCCGATCTGGTTCTTGAGCAGCCAGCCGCCCTGGGTGTTGGCGCGCAGGGTCCAGCGCTTGGACTCGGCATCGTATTCCGCCAGGGCTGCGCGGGCTTCCATGGAGTTCACGACGACGCGGTTGTTGACGACCGTGAGGCGGGTGACATGGGCGGCGGACTGGAACAGGGCCTCGGTTTCGGCCTTCTGGCCGCATTCCCAATCGAAGGCGACGTTGCCGGGGGCTTCCGGCCAGACCTGGGTGGCGCCGACATCCAGTGCGGTGGCGAGGTCGGTGATGCTCGGCAGGATGTCGTAATCGACCATCACGGCCTCCGCACCGTCGCGGGCGGCGCGGGGGTTTTCGGCGACGATGAAGGCCACGGGGTCGCCGACATGGCGCACGGTGCCGTCGGCCAGGACGGGATGGGGCGGCAGGACGCCCTTGGAGCCGTCGCGGTTATCGAGCTGCACCAGGCAGGGGAGGTTGCCGATCTTGTCGGCCTTGAGGTCGGCGCTGGTGTAGACGGCGCGGACGCCCGGGGTGGCTTTCGCCGCTGCGGTGTCGATGCTGGTGATCTTGGCCGCGGCGTGCGGGCTGCGGAGGACGACGCCGTAGAGGGCGCCGGCGGGGGTGATGTCGTCCGTGTAGGCGCCATTGCCTTTCAGCAGGCGGGGGTCCTCAACGCGGCGGACAGGCTGGGCGACGCCGAACTGGGTCATGGCGGTTTCTCTCCGGACAGCTGGCCGCTGGGCGGCGGTTCGTTTGCTTACAGCATGTACGGTTGCGAGGCGAAAGGCCAAGGGGGAGATGCCGAGGAAGTTTATTACGATATCGGAACAGTTAGGGCGTGGTTGGGCTGGGTCAGGAGCGGCCGTATTTTTTGATCGAGGCGCGGGCGGCGGCCAGGTCCCAGCCGCGCCATTTCAGCGTGGGGTCGTTGAGGCTGGGGCGCGGGGGCTTGGGGGGTTTGGGCGGGCGCGGTTTGCGGGGGCGGGGCGGGAGCGCGAGATACTCCGGCGGGCGGATGCCCAGCGCCGTGCAGAGCGGGCGCAGCAGGCGGCCGGCTTGCGGCGCGGCCTGGAGGAACGGACGCAGTTCGGCTGCGCGGTTGACGATGAGGTCTTCGAGGTATCCGGCGGCGGGGGCGGCTTCCGGCAGGCGCTTGTTGGCCCAGCCGAAGGCGCGCGGCAGGCGCAGGGGCTTGGGCGCGGTGGGGGCGGCAGGCTTGCGCGTGGTTTTCGGACGGATTCTGGGCGTGGGGAGGGTGTTGGACTGCCAGCGGGCGAACAGGGCGAGGAAGCGGTGGGCGAGGCGGTGGGCGCGGTGCCAGAGCGGTTC
>JBIKOJ010000024.1:0-35556 GCA_044358135.1 Acetobacteraceae bacterium
TTGTGGCTGCCGGGGATGATCATGAGGGGGCCGTTGGCCAGCTCCATGTCGTCCATCATCACGCCGACGGCGGCGAGGTCGTCATTCGTGTGGGGGTAGAAGGCCCAGTCCTGGTGCCATTCGACGGCGGCACCGTAGCCGGCGGATTTCAGGTTCAGCTTGGCGGTGTCGAAGCGGATGGCGGGGCCCCAGAGGTCCCGGAGTGCTGCGAGGATGCGGGGGTGGCGGACGAGGTCGCCATAGGCGGGGTCGACGATGTGCGGCTGCTTGATGCGGCGCACGCGGGGCTGGGCGGCGCTGTGGGTGTCTTCGAGGTCGTAGATGTCGGTGTGGGTGGTGATGGTGCGGGATTTCTCGACCATCTGGTCTGTGACGCGGCGCAGGCGCTGGACTTCCTCCGGCGAGAGGATGTCGCGCACGACGATGGCGCCGACTTCGTTGTACTCGTCGATCTGCGCCTGGGTCAGGATCTCGGGCATCTCGGTTTACTCCCGCTTGTTGAGGGGGAGTTTAGCGGCCGGGTGCCACGGAGGGAAGGAAGCGGTTCTTTTTTGAAAAAAAGAACCAAAAAACTTTTATGACCTTGCACGCGTGCCAGTGGGCTGGCACGCGTGCAAAGTCATGAAGTCTTTTTGCTTCTTTTTCTTCAGAAAAAGAAGAGTGCTTGCTTGCGCTCTAGATGTAATGCCACGGCTTGCGATTGGCCTCGAACTGGGCCTGGGCGCGGCTGAGGCCGATGTCGCTGAGCATGTGGTCGTCCATCCGGCGCAGGTTGCGGCGGGAGACTTCGTCGCGCAGGGCCAGGGCGTAGGCGCGGCGGAAGCGGCGCCAGGCGAGGCGGGCCAGCAGGACGACATGCGGGCCGGAAAGCGCGAGGCCGCGGGCGATCGGGGCGGGGGAGAGATGGGCCGACATGGCAGGGGTCCTTCCATGGGTGGTGTCGACGCCGGGAGTATCTTCGCATGTGCGGCATGAAGGAAACGAATTGCGTTGATGGATGGTATCAGGAATTATGATGCCATGAGCATGCCCTCGCCCGCCCTGACGAATGGCCCCCTGCCGCAGGGGCTGGACCCCGATTTGTTGCGCAGCTTCGTGCTGATTGCGGAGGAGGGGAGTTTCTCGCGCGCCGGGGAGCGGGTGGGGCGGACGCAGTCGGCGGTTTCGATGCAGATGCAGCGGCTGGAGGCGATGCTGGGGCGGCGGCTGCTGGACCGTGGGCGGGGTGGCCAGGTGGGGCTGACGCAGCACGGGGCGATGCTGCTGGAGCGGGCGCGGGAGTTGCTGGCGCTGAACGACCAGATCTGGGCGAGTTTCCGCACGCCGGTGGTGCAGGGGCGGGTGCGGCTGGGCTCGCCGGACGATTATGCGCTGCGCTATCTGCCGCCGGTGCTGAAGAGTTTTGCCGATACGCATCCGGGGATTGAGGTGGCGGTGGAGTGCCTGCCGTCGGTGGAGCTGTTGCCGAAGCTGCGGGCGGGGGAGCTGGATCTTTCGCTGCTGTCGGAGGGCGAGGAGATCGGGGCCTGGCCGTCGATCGAGCTGTGGCGCGGCAAGCTGCGCTGGATCACCTCGGAGCGGTATTCGCCGCACCGGCTGGACCCGCTGCCGCTGGCGTTGAGCCGGACGAGCTGTTCCTGGGGCAAGGCGGCGGTGGAGGCGCTGGAGGCGGCGGGGCGGCGGTATCGGGTGGCCTATACCTCCGCTTCGCAGATGGGCACGCATGCGCCGGTGATGGCGGGGCTGGCGGTGACGGTTTCGACCATCTCCTGGGTGCCGGAGGGGCTGCGGGTGGTGCGGCGGGAGGAGGGGCTGCCGGACCTGCCGGATTTCGGCATCCGGATGGCGCGCGGGCGGGATGCGCAGCAGCCGGTGACGGATGTGCTGGCGCGGCACATCACCGATACGTTCCGGGCCGAGATGCGGCGGATGGACCGGGCCGCCTGACGCGGCGGCCCGGCTGACCGGTCAGCGCTTCTGGATGTTCCAGAACACCGGCACCGTGGTGGCGACGACGCCGGTGAGGCTGGTGCGGTAGGCGACCGGGGCGAAGAACTGGCCGAGCGGGACGATGGGGACGAGCTGTTCGGCCTGGGCCTGGATCTTCTCCACGATGGCGCTGCGCTGCGCGGGGTTGGTTTCGAACATCCACTGTTCCTTCAGCGCTTCCAGCTGCTTGTCGCAGGCCCAGCCGGCATAGGCGCCGTCGGTGCAATCCGCGCTGAGGATGAAGCTGGCCACGGGGTTGTCCAGCTCGGCGCCGAAGGACCACATGGGGAACATGTTCCAGCCGCCCTGCGCCGCGGGGCCGCGATTGGCGCGCCGCGCGATCATGGCGCCGAAATCGGAGAGCTGGAGATCGACCTTGAGGCCGGCCTGGCGCATGCGGTCGGTGGCGAGGATGGCGAAGTTCTTGATCACCTCGTTGTCGCCCGGGGCGATGAAGGTGACGGCGGCGCCCTCGTGGCCGGCCTTGGCGAGCAGGGCGCGGGCCTCGGCGAGGTTGGGCTTGTGCAGCCATTCGGCGGTCTGCCTGGCCTCGTTGGCGCCGCCGCAGGCGGTGAAGCTGTGGCAGGGGCGCCAGAATTCCTGGTCGCCGCCGCTGGTGGCGGCCATGAAATCCGGCTGGTCCATCAGCAGGGCCAGGGCGCGGCGGGCCTCCGGCTTGTCGAAGGGCGGCTGGGTGAGGTTGAAGCGCAGGAAGCCGAGCGCGCCCTGGCGGCTGTGCACGGCGACCTTGATGTCGGTGCGCTTGCGCAGCAGGGGCACGAGGTCCATCGGCGGGGATTCGTAGTAGTCCAGCTCGTTGTTCTGCAGGGCGGCGACCGCGGTGCCGCTGTCGGGCATGATGACCCATTCGACGCGGTCCACGCGCGGGGCGCGGCCGCCGGCGAAGTTGGAGGGGGGCTCCGGGCGGGGCTGGTAGGCGGGGTTGCGGTCGTAGACCAGGCGGTGGCCGGGGCGGTATTCGCCGGCAACCCAGCGGAACGGGCCGGAGCCGACGATCTCCTTCACCGCGGTGGTGGCCTCCGTCTCTGCGTCCTTCGCGCGCATGATGAAGAGGGCGGCGCCGGTGGGCTTGGCGAGGCCCTCGATCAGCAGCGGGGTGGCGCGCGGCAGGGTGAGGCGGACGGTGGCGGCGTCGATCGCCTCCATCCTGAGGCCCATGGCGACGAGGCGGCGGCCGGTGGTGTCGCGCTTGGCCCAGCGGGCGATGGAGGCGATGACATCGGCGGTGGTGACGGGGGCGCCATCATGGAAGGCCAGGCCCGGGCGCAGGGTGAGGGTGGTGACGGTGCCGTCGGCGCTGGTCTCCACCTTGTCGACCATCTGCGGCTGCGGGCGGTTGTTTTCGTCCAGCGCGAAGAGGTTGTCGTAGACGAGATAGGCGTGTTCGTGGGTGACGGCGAGCCAGTTCACCACGGGATCGAGCACGCGCGGCTCGGCGGAGGCGGAGTAGCGCAGGATGGAGGGCTGGGCCTGGGCGGCGGGGGCGGCCAAGGCGAGGCCCGCGCCGGCGAGGCCGGCGAGGAGGAGGCGGCGGAGCATGGCGGTTCCTGGATCTGGGGGCGGTGTCAGGCGGCGGGGGTGAAATCGACCTCGGTGGTGATCGCGGGGTCGGCGTGGCGTTGCCAATAGATGTCGGTGAGGCGGGTGGTGAGGGCGCCGGGGGTGCCGGTGCCGACGGGCTTGCCGTCGAACATCGTGACGGGGGCGATGCCGCCGGCGGTGGAGCTGATGAAGATCTCGTCGGCCTCGGCCATCTCCTCGGCGCGGATGCGGCGGATTTCGCATGTCACCTGGAGGTCGGCGGCGATTTCAGTGACGGTGCGGCGCGTGATGCCCTCGAACATGTTGTGGTCGGGCGTGGCGAGGACGCCATTCTTCACGATGAACACGTTGAAGCCGGGGCCTTCGGTGACGGCGCCGTCGGCGGTGGGCAGGATGGTGACGTCCGCGCCGCGGTCGAAGGCCTCGAACAGGCTCATGGTCAGGTCGAGCCAGTGGAAGTTCTTGATGCGCTGGTCCAGCGCGGCGGAGGGGATGCGCTGGGTCTTGGGCAGGATCATCCGGAGCCCGTCCTTCTGCTGCTGCTCGCTGGCGATGCGCACGAAGGGCTGGGCATAGGCGTAGAGTCGGTTGCGGCTCATGCGCGGGTCGCGCGAGCCGGGATAGGGCATGCCGCGGGTGCAGATGAGCATGAGGAAGGCGTCGCGCAGGCCCTGGCGGCGGGTGCATTCGATGAGGATCTCGGCGATCTCTTCATCGGTGTGCGGCAGGCTCATCTTGAGGCCGGCGATGGAGGCGCGGAAGCGGGCGATGTGGTCGGCGAGGCGGAAGATGCGGCCCTGCCAGACATGGATCGCATCATAGGTGACATCGGAGCGCAGGAAGCCGCGTTCCACGAGCGGGATGCTGGCCTCGGCGAGCGGCATGTAGGTGCCGTCGACATAGGCGCAGCCTTGCACGGCGGCGAGTTCGGCTTCGCGGGCGGCGTCGTAGGCGGCGCGGGTGCTGTTGGGGTTGATGCCGTTCATCAAAGGCTCTCCCTGCCGTCGAAGCCGGCGATGGCGCTGGCCACGCAGGCGCCGATCGTTTCCACGTTGTAGCCGCCTTCCTGCACCAGCACGGTGGGCAGGCCGAGGGCGCGCAGGCGGGCGCCGATGCGGCGGAAGCCCTCGTGGGTGATCTTGAGGCCGTCGGTCGGGTCGTCTTCGTGGCCGTCCACGCCGAGGGAGACGACCAGCGCGTCCGGGCCGTAGGCGGCGATGCGGGTGCAGGCTTCCTCCAGCGCATCGAGCACCACGGGATCGCCGGAATGGGCGGGCAGGGGGAGGTTGAGGTTGTAGCCGAGGCCGGCGCCCTCGCCGCGCTCGTTGGCGTAGCCGGTGAAGAAGGGGTGGTAGTCGATGGGGTCGCGGTGGAGGGAGACGAAGAGGACGTCGTTGCGGGCGTAGAAGATGCCCTGGGTGCCGTTGCCGTGGTGGACATCGAAATCCACAACCGCGATGCGGCCGAGCTTGCGGCGCAAATGCTGGGCGGCGATGGCGGCGTTGTTGAGGAAGCACTGGCCGCCGCCCATGTCGGTGTAGGCGTGGTGGCCGGAGGGGCGGCAGAGGGCGTAGGCCATGGGGGCGCCGGCCAGGACGCGCTCGGCGGCTTCGACGGCGAGGTTGGCGGAGGCGACGGCGACCTGGAAGCTGTGCTCGCCCAGCGGCACCCAGAGGTCGTGCATGTGGTAGCCGGCCTGGCCGATGACGGACCGGGGGTAGCCGTGCTGCATGCCGCGGACGGGGAAGACGTAGGGGTACACTTCCTCTCCGGCGTTGGGGATCTTGCGCCACTCGGCCCAGGCGGTCTCCAGGAAGCGGAGGTATTCCGGGGTGTGGATGGCGGCGATGGGGGCCATGCCGTGCCAGGGGGCCTCGCTGGCCGTATGGCCTTTGGCGAGCAGGGCGGCCAGCACGTTGTCGGCGCGGGCCGGGGTGTCGCGCCCGATGACGAAGCGGCCGTGGCGCATGAAGTTCTTCACGTGGTGGCGGCGCTGGAGCGGGGAATGGAGAACCTGCATGGGCGCCACCTCAAAGCCGGGAGAATTCGAGTTAACGGGAGGCTATGCGGAGACAGGAGCGATCAGCAAGGGGAATTTCCCGGAGATATTCGGCTTGCGGGCGGTGCGGCTGGCGATAGACTGGGGCGCTGGCGGAAGGGAGGCGGGGTGACGGGGGAACGGAAGGCGCCGCAGCGCCAGGCGCGTGGGCGCAGGCGGATCGAGGAGATTCTGGAGGCGGCGGACCGCGTGGTGGCCCGGCAGGCGAGCACGGCGGTGAGCCTGCAGGAGGTGGCGCAGGCGGCGGGGCTGCCGGTGGCTTCGGTCTACCATTATTTCGCCACGCCGCAGGCGCTGCTGATCGCGCTGGCGCAGCGCTATCTGCTGGCACTGGAGGAACTGGCGGCGCGGCCGCTGGCGCATGACGCGCTGGCGGAGTGGGCCGACATCGCGCGCTTCCATGCCGGGCAGTCGATCGCGTTCTACAACGCCCATCCGGTGGCGATGCGGCTGCTGTTCGGGCCGGAGAGCGGGGGGGCGATCCGCGCCGCGGACCAGGAGAGCGCGTTGCGGGTGGCGCGGATCTACTGCCGCAAGCTGGTGCAGCATTTCGCAATGGAGGCGGGGCCGGCGCTGGAGGAGGCCTTCGCGATCGCGGTGACGGTTTCGGATGCGATCTGGTCGCTGTCCTTCGCGCGGCATGGGCGCATCGAGCCCGCGCTGGCGGAGGAGGCGATGCGGGCGCGGCTGGCCTATCTGCGGCTGTATGTGGGCGCGTTCGTGCCGAAGCGCGACGTGCCGCTGGAGCCGGCTCAGCCCTGAAGGAAGGCGGGCGTGAGGTCTACCAGGGAGGCCGTGACGCCGTGATGGGCGAGGAAGCGCGCGAGGTCGGCCGGTGGCATTGCCAGCGTGGCGGTGTTGACCAGCGGGTGGACGAGCAGGGTTTCGGCCTGCATCAGCGGGGCGTGGATGACGAGGCGGACCTGGTGCTGCGTGTCGTTCATCATGGCCAGCGGGGTGACCGAGCCGGGTTCCACGCCGAGGATGGCGCGCAGGTCGTCGGCGGAGGCGAAGGAGATGCGCTTGCTGCCGATGAGGGGCGCCATCGCCTTGGTGTCCATGCGCGGGTCGCCGGGGACGACGACGAGCCAGTATTGCTTGCCCGCGTCCTTGATGAAGAGGTTCTTCACCTGGGCGCCGGGGAGAGTGTCCCAGATGGCGTGGGCGTCTTCCACCGTGGCGAGCGGGGGGTGCTCGTGGCAGGTGGGGGAGAGGGCGAGGGCGGTGAGGGCTTCGGCGAGGGCGGCGGGGATGGGCATGGGGGGCTGCGGCTGTTCGGTGGCCGCAGGGCTGTAGCGGGGCGCCGGCGGTGGTGCAACCGCCGGGTGGATCAGGCGGCGGCGCGGGTGGGCTGGGCTGCTTCTAGCAGGGCGTAGCCGTGCAGGGTGAGGGTGCCGGGGCCCTGGAAGGGCAGCGCGGCGTCGCCGTTGGTCCAGCGCCAGAGCGTGCTGATGGTGGGTTCCGGCTGGTGCCAGCCGTCGGTGAGGGGGGCGGCGAGGTCCAGCGCCGTGGTGGTGCCGGCGTGTTCGAGCGTGGCGGCGCGCAGGCGCAGGCCGAGGCGGCGGGTGTCGGGGCGGCCGAAGGCCTCGGCGGGGGTGGCGGCAGGGGAGCGCAGGCGTAGGGTGGTGGCGGGTTCGGGAAGGGTGAAGCGCCAGGTGCCGTGCGGGCTGGCGGGATCCGGCAGGATCACGGCGCCATCGGCGAGGAGGTGGGGCGTTTCCGGCTGCGGGGCGCGGGCGGCGACGAGGGCGCGCAAGGCGGGCAGGGCGGGGTGGCCGGGCTGGTTCACATAGGGCAGGCAGGTGGGCTGGATGCGCGGGGCGGCTGCGGGGAACTGGGCCTGGTACTCGGCGGCGTTGTCGAACGCCTCCCGGTTGAGGTGCTCGTAGTAGGTTTCGGCCCAGGCGCCTTCAGCGAGGACGCAGTCGTGGTCGCCGAGGTCGATGTGGAAGTAGCGGATCTCGCCGGTGTGGGCGGGCTGGACGATGGTAGTGCCGTTGACCAGGAGATAGGCGCAGACGAGGTGGTCGCCGAGCAGCACGGCGTGGCCGGGGCTGACCCAGAGGTCGTGGGCGGGCTGGTTCTCGCCGAGCGCGCCGGGGCGGATGCAGAGGGGCGCGAGCATGCCGCGGGCGCCGAGGGCGAGCAGGGTTTGGGTGCCGATCCAGCGCACCGGGCGCAGGCCGCCGTAGCGGGTGGCGACGAGGGTGCCGGGGCGCAAATCCTCGACCGGGACGTGGCCGCGATCGGTGAGGATGCGGGTGCCGGCCAGGTAGCAGATGGTGGAGGAGAGCACGGTGCTGCCAGAGAAGCTGGCGAAAGTGCCGTTGTAGTTGGTGTTGTAGCCGGTATCGCCGCCGTAGGTGTTGCTGTAGCTGACGTCGATCTGCAGCTGGTTGATGGTGGTGTTGAAACGCAGCTGGATGCAGGCTTGGGGGTTGCTGCCGCTGTTGAAGTTGTAGAGCGCTGCGCCGACGCTGCCGAAGTCGTAATCGTAGACGATAAAGCTGGTATTGTTGCCGATCGAGATGAGTTCCAGGTTGACCGTGTCTGTGGCGCCGCTTGGCACCGGGGTGCCGACGACGAATTCGCTGGTGCCGTCCGGGTCGTTGTAGTTGCCGATGGCGATGCGGGTGCCGTCGCTGAAGGTGATGACGAAGAGGTCGCCGCCGTTGACGGAAACGAGGTCCGCCTGGGTGCCGCCGTCGCTGCTGGCAATGGTGGTCGAGTTGAGTGCGAACGTGACTGCCATGGCCGTGGCCTTCCCCTGGGGCGTGACGATCCGCCCGGGCAGGCGGAAGCGGCGCAGGGTGGCGCAGGCAGGGTAAAGGCCGGGTTACCGGTGACGAAACGACTCAGGCGGAGGCGGCTTCGAGGGCTTCCTCGGCGGCGAGCCATTCGGCCTCGGCGGCCTGGAGCTGGCGCTTCAGCGCGGCCAGGGTGGATTGGGCGGCGGCGACCTCGCCCTTGCGGGCGGGGGTGTAGAGATCGGGGCTGGCGAGCTTGGCCTCGATCTTCCTGATCTCGGTGGTGAGGCGGGTGGTGCGGGCTTCGGCGTCCTTGGCGGCCTTGCGCAGGGGGGCGGTGGCGGCGCGGGCATCGGCGCGGGCGCGGCGTTCGTCGCGCTGGTTGCCGGCATCCTGCTTCGGTGCGGGGCGGGCGCGTTCGGTGAGCAGGGCGCGGTAGTCGTCCAGGTCGCCGTCGAAGGGTTTTACCGTGCCGTCGGCGACCAGCCAGAGGGTATCGGCGACGAGATCCACGAGATGGGGATCGTGGGTGATGAGCATGACCGCACCTTCGAAATCGGCGAGGGCGCGGACCAGGGCTTCGCGCGCGTCGATGTCGAGGTGGTTGGTGGGTTCGTCCAGCAGCAGGAGCTGGGGGGCGTCGCGGGTGGCGAGTGCGAGGAGCAGCCGGGCCTTCTCGCCGCCGGAGCAGTTCTTGACGGGGGTGGTGGCGCGGTCGGCATCCAGGCCGAAGCGGGCGAGCTGGCTGCGGACCTGGGCGGGCAGGGCGCGGGGCAGGGCGCGCTGCATGTGGTCGATCGGGGTTTCGTTGGGGATCAGCTCATCCGATTGGTGCTGGGCGAAGTAGCCGACGCGCAGCTTGCCGGAGCGGTGCATGGTGCCGCTGTCCGGCTCCAGCTTGCCGGCGATGAGCTTGGCCAGGGTGGACTTGCCGTTGCCGTTGGCGCCGAGCAGCGCGATGCGGTCTTCCTGGTCCACGCGCAGGCTGAGGCCGCTCAGGATGGGCGCGCCGCCATAGCCGACGGAGACGCGGTCCATGGTGAGGATGGGCGGTGCCAGCGCGGCCGGCTCCGGGAAGTTGAAGCGGGTGACGTGGTCTTCCAGCACGCTGTCGATCACCGGCAGGCGGGCGATGGCCTTGAGGCGGCTTTGCGCCTGGCGGGCCTTGCTGGCCTTGTAGCGGAAGCGATCGACATAGGCCTGCATGTGGGCCTTCTGCGTGGCGATCTTGGCGGCGGCGGCGGCCTGTTGGGCGGCGCGCTCGGTGCGGATGCGGACGAACTCGTCGTAGCCGCCGGGGGTGACGTTGATCTTGCCGCGGTCGAGATGGGCGATGCTGTCCACGCAGCGGTCCAGCAGGCCGCGGTCGTGGCTGACGACGATGGCGGCACCGGGGAATTTCTGCAGCCAGGTTTCCAGCCACAGAGTGGCTTCGAGATCCAGGTGGTTGGTGGGCTCATCGAGCAGCAGCAGGTCTGGCGCGCTGAACAGGGCGGTGGCGAGCGAGACGCGCATGCGCCAGCCGCCGGAGAAGCTGCTCACCGGGCGGGCCTGTGCCGCCATGTCGAAGCCGAGGCCGGCGAGGATGGTGGCGGCGCGGGCGGGGGCGCTGTCGGCGTCGATCGCCTGCAGGCGGTCGTGGATTTCGGCCAGGCGCTCCGGCGGCGCGGTTTCGGCTTCGGCCAGCAGGGAGAGGCGTTCGGGGTCGCCTTCGAGCACGATGTCGACGAGGGATTTCGGGCCCTCGGGGGTTTCCTGCTTCACCTGGCCCAGCTTGGCGCGTTGGGCGAGGCGGATGTCGCCGTCGTCGATGGCCAGTTCGCCGGAGATGGCGCGCAGCAGGGTGGATTTGCCGGCGCCGTTGCGCCCGACCAGGCCGACATGGCGGCCGGGGTCGATGGTGAGGTCGGCATTGTCCAGCAGGGTGCGACCCCCGAGCCGGATGACGACGCCGCGTGCGATCAGGAGGCTCATGATGCGGGGGATGTAGCCGCCCCGATGCGCAGGGGGAAGGGGTTGCCGCTGTGCAGCACCTGCTCTAAAGCCCCGGCCGATCACGATTCCTCATGAAGGGTCCATAACCATGGCCACCGAGCGCACCTTTTCCATCCTCAAGCCCGACGCGACGCGGCGCAACCTGACCGGCGCGATCAACGCCAAGATCGAGGCGTCTGGCCTGCGCATCGTGGCGCAGAAGCGCATCCACATGACCACGGCGCAGGCCGAGACGTTCTACGGCGTGCACAGCGAGCGCGGCTTCTTCCGTGAGCTGGTGACGTTCATGACCTCCGGCCCCGTGGTGGTGCAGGTGCTGGAAGGCGAGAACGCCGTGGCGAAGTACCGCGAAGTGATGGGCGCGACGAACCCGGCCAACGCGGCGCCCGGGACGATCCGCAAGGAATTTGCGGAGAGCATCGAGGCCAATTCCGCGCACGGGTCGGACAGCACGGAGAATGCGGCGATTGAGATCGCTTATTTCTTTTCGGGCTGCGAGATCGTCGGCTGAGGAAGGAAGCGGTTCTTTTTTGAAAAAAAGAACCAAAAAACTTTCGTTCGTTTGATGCGGAGGGGCTCGGCCTCTCCGCATCAATTCATAAAAGTCTTTTTGCTTCTTTTTCTTCAGAAAAAGAAGGCGCTTGCTTAGGCCGGCACCAGCCGATGCAGGATCGCGGCGCGCACCGCGTTGATCACGGCGAACACCGCCTGCAGAACGGCGCCGAAGAACAGCATCACGAAGACGAAGAGCATCACCTGGTCCGAGAGGGCCGGCAGGCGTTCGGCCTGGCGCAGGGTGACGAAGATCGCCTCTGGCGTGCCGACCGCGGCGGCCATGGAGGACGCCAGGGTGAGCACGAAGAAGGCGCGGGTGACGTTGGGCAGGAACAGCACGGCGGCGGCCATGTTGCCGGCGCGGAGCGCCCGCAGCGCCACCAGGCCGTTATCGGCGATATAGGCCACGGCATAGGCGGCATTGGCGAGGATGACGGCGAGCAGGCCCGTTTGAATGTCGTGGCCGGCGATCTGGATCTCGCGCGGCAGGATGTTGAGCAGGAAGAACATCACCACGAAGCTGGGCGCGGCGCGGAGCAGGCCGACGAGGCCGCCGGCGGGGGCGGCGAGCGCGCGGCCGGCGCCGAGCGAGGCGGCGAGCGGCAGGCCGAGGGCGAGGCCGATCACCAGCGAGGCGGCGGCGATTTCGAGGTTGACCACCAGGCCGGCGAGGAAGACCGGCAGGAAGCCGGGCAGGATTTCGATCATGCCACGGCCCTCCGTTCGAAGACGCCCTGGAGCGAGCGCATCAGCGTAACCACGAGGCTGACCAGCAGCGTGTAGAACACCAGCAGGAACGAGTAGGTCATGATGCGCTCGCTGGTGAAGGAGGTGATGTCGGTGAGCTCGTTCAGCAGCTCCGGCACGCCGACCATGCTGGCCACCGCGCTGGATTTCGTGGCGTTGACCAGGAAGGACATGATCTGCACCGCGGCCCCCTGGATGGCGCCGCGCAGGGGCGGCCATGTGGTGGAGGTGCCGCGCTGGGTGGCGTGGAATTCGCCGATCGCCTGGGCGGCGGAACTGCCGTTGTAGAGGCCGATCATCACCACGGCGAGGATCAGCGCCACGGTGGCGGAATAGGGCACCAGCGTGCTGGCGACCATGTAGCCGAAGAACAGCAGCAGCACGAGCGGCGAGCATTGCAGCACGCCGGTGATGGTGCGTGCGGCGATGCGTGCGGCGGCGGGCCGGGCGCAGAGCGCGCTGGCGAAGAGCAGGGCGAGTGCCAGGGTGGAGGCAATGGAGCCGACCACCAGCACCAGCGAGAAGACGATGCCGCGCAGGAAGGCTTCGAACGCCACTTCGGTTTTCAGCATGGGCAGGGTGATGGAAATGCCGAGCGTGGTGCGCAGCCAGGATTCGAACCGGTCCACATCCGGGGCGAAGCTGGTGGGGGGCAGGGTGGTGTCCGACGGTTTGCCGAGGCAGCCGGGGGCGGGGGTGGCTCCGGCGGTGGTGCAGGCCGGGCTGGACCACAGGCTGCGCTGGTCTTCCAGGAAGCCGCGCGCGATCGGGAAGCCGGCGGCGGCGGCAAGGAAGCGGCCCTCGGCGTGCCACTGGGCGCTGAGCCCGTCGAGGAAGGGCGCGAGGTCGCTGCCGGGCGGCGTGGCCATGCCCCAGGGCAGGGCGGAGATGGCGAGCTTCTGCTCGAACCGCGCGGCGAAGGCGGGGTCGGCGAAGCTGTTGCTGAAGAAGCTGTCGTCGTGCATCGCCAGGGAGCAGATCTCGCGCTTGAGTGCATCGACCAGCTGTTGCGGGCTGTCGAAGATCAGCAGGCGCACGCCGTTCTGCACCAGGTGCAGCGTGTCGGCATTGCCGAGCGGCACGCAGACGGTGCGGCCGGCCATCTGCTCCAGGCTGCGGGCGGGGATGCGGCGATCGCCGACGACCACGGTGGTGGACTGGTAGTAGTGCGGGCGGATGAAGCGCACCTGTTCGTCGCGCTGCTGGGTGTGGCCCATGGTGGCGATGACGAGGTCCACCCGGCGTTCGACGAGGTTGGCGATGCGGTTGGCCGGGGTGACGGTGACGAGGCGTGGCTCCACCCCGAGATGGGCGGCAATGGCGTGGGCGATCGCGATCTCGAAGCCGGCGCGGCGCGTGTCGGCGCCCAGGCCATCGGCGATGCCGAAATTGGGGTAGTTGCCGCGCACGCCGATGCGGATATGGCCCTGGCAGAGGATGGCGGCGAGGCTGTCGCGGGGCATGGCCTCGCAACCTTCGGCGGCGGCGCGGGCGCGGGCCTGGTCGAGCTGGGCCTGGAGTGTTGTTGAGGTGTCGGCGCGGGTGGGGGTGGCGAGGCCGGCGAGGAGGAGGAGGGCGGCGAGGAGGTGGCGCATGGCGCTAGGCGTCTCCCGGCCCGGTGGCTGTGATCTCCAGCACCTCGGTGCGCAGGAAGACGTGCGGGCCGATGCGCTGGATCGCCTCCGGCCCGGCGCCGTGCAGCACGGCGGGCGCCATCACCGGCAGCTTTTCGGGCGCCAGCGGCATGAGGCTGGAGGCGACGACGCGGGCGGCGAGACCGCGTTCGGCCAGCAGGCGGTGGGTGGTGGCGAGGCCGAGGAAGGCGCTGTGCACCACATAGGCGCGGCCACCGCGGGCGAGATGCTTCGGCAGGCCGCGCAGCAGCGGGTCCATCACGCGCCGTCCATCCGGACCGCCGAAGCTCCATTGCGGCGGCCGGCCGGCATAGCCCGGGGCGAGCATGGGGAAGTGCGGCGGGTTGGCCAGCACGAGATCGAAGCGGCGGCCGGCGAGCGGGGCCCAGAGGTCGCCGCAGGCCAGTTCAACCGGCTGGCCCAGGCTGTCCATCAGGCGCTGCGCGGCACGGATCGCGCCGGGGTCGACATCGGTGCCGGTGAGGCTGGTGGCGCCACGGCCGGCGAGGCTGGCGAGCACGGCGCCGGAGCCGACGCCGATTTCCACCACCCTGCCGAGGGGGCGGCCGGCGGTGGCCGCCTGCACGGCGTGGATCAGGAAGCCGGTGTATTCGCTGGGGCGGAAGGCGGCATCGGCCCCGGCTTCATGGGGCCGGGCCTGCACGTGTTCGAGGATGTCGGTCATCGCGGACCTTCCGCGGGCGGGTGCCCGGCCGGTGATGGGGCAGGGCCCGCCCGGCACGTGTGCCGGGCGGGAGGGGGAGGTGGCAGGGTTCAGCGGATCGGGGGCGCGTATTGCAGGCCGCCCTGGTTCCACAGCAGGTTCAGGCCGCGCTGCAGGCCCAGCGGCTGGATGTTGCGCTCCCACACCTCGCGGTAGTTGCCCACCTGGCGGATGACGCGGGCGCCCCAATCGGCATCCAGGCCCAGCAACTCGCCGGAGCGGCCGGTGACGCCGAACAGGCGCTGCACTTCCTGGCCGGCTTCGGCCAGCGCACCGGCGGGGCCGGCCTTCATCTCGGCCACGTTCTTGCTGTCCAGCCCCAGCTCCTCGCCGGCGAGCATGGCGAAGTGGACCCAGCGGGCGATGCTGAACAGCTTGCGGTCGCCTTCGCGCACCACGGGGCCCAGCGGCTCCTTGGAGATCACCTCGTAGAGGATGGCGAAGTTGGCGGCGTTGTTGCCCTGCTGCGCCATGAAGCCGGCCAGCGCCGCGGTGTCGCTGGTGAGCGCATCGCAGTACTGGGCCATGAACGCCGCGCGGGTGGCATCGGCGCCGCGCGCGGCGACCGGGGTGATGCGCAGGCGCATGGTGCGGGCGTATTCGGCGAGGTTCTGTTCCGAGGTGGTGCCGGCCTCCACGCAGACCTTGGCGCCATCCAGCTGCTGCACGCGGCTGACGGCGCTGGCGCGGCGGACCAGGAAGCCCTGGCCATCGAAATAGGTGACGGCGGCGAAGCTGGCGCCCTCGCCCACGTCGCGCTCCAGGGTCCAGGTGGTGGCGCGGGCCAGGATGTCGATGGCGCCGCGGCGCAGCATGTCGAAGCGGTCGGCGGCGGGCACGGGCACGAAGCGGGCCTTGGCCGCATCGCCCAGAATGGCGGAGGCGACGCCGCGGCAGTAATCCACATCGAGACCGCGCCATTCGCCGCGGCCATCCTGCAGGGCAAAGCCCGGGGTGGCCGGGGAGACGCCGCAGAGCAGGTGGCCGCGGGCGCGGATCGCCTCCAGCGCGCCGGGGGCGGCCGCCGGGGCGGCCGCGGCGGCGGCCACGGGCGCGGCGGGGGTGGCGGGCTTGGCGGTGCCCTGGGCCAGTGCAGGCAGGGCGCCGGCGCAGGCCGCGAGGGCCACGGCTGCGGCCAGGAATTGGGCTGTCTTCATAGACCTCGGTCCTTCTGCTGATCGGTGCGGGGTGCCGGAACTCCGGCCCGCATGTGCATTCCCGCGCCCCGCTAGGCGCCGCCGCAGCGCAGCGTGCGCCCGGCCACGTAGCGTTCGCGCACGTCGTCGTAGGTGCCGCCGCGCTCGTGCGCGGAGTCGATCTGGCGGGCGATGGCCAGGGCGGCGGCTTCGTCCAGCGCCTCGATGACCAGGAGGGTCATCAGGCCCGGCACCGGCCCGAAGACCGGGATGACGGCCACGTAGATGATGGCGTTGGTGACCACGAGGTCGGCGATGGCATCGCGCAGCGTGCGCGGGCCGACGATGGGCAGCACCACGTAGGGGCCGTCCGGCACGCCGTGGCGGCACAAGGCCAGGCCGATATCGTTGCGCGGCACCTCCATGCCCATCTCGGTGGCCACGTCGCGCGTGCCGAGGAGGCCGAGGGTGAGGTTGGTGCCGAAGCGGCGCAGCGAGCCGGCGGCGAGGCCGAAATCGCCGGACAGCGCGTGGCTCAAGGCGGTGATCGGCTCGTTGATGGTGTTGCCGAGCATGTTGCCGGCGCCCTGGGAGAGCCAGTCCGGCACCGCGAAGCCATCCGGCAGGGATTGGCGCAGGGCATCGACGCCGTTGGAGAGATGCTCGTTCAGCTCGAACACCTGGCGGTTGAAGCGGTCCAGCCAGCCGCCGGTTTCCTGTGCGGCGGCGGGGGTGGCGGCGAGCAGGGTGGCCAGCGCGAGGGTGCCCAGGGCGAGGGGGGTGGTGCGCAGGGTCATGCCATGGGCCGCCTTGGCGCCTGGGGGGCGGGCTGCACCAGCGTGCGGAACCAGCGCGTGGAGCGGAACGGCCACGGGCCCTTGGGGCGCGGCACCAGGCCTTCCTCCTCCGCCAGGGCGGCGGCGCGGCGTTCGGATTCCAGGTGGCTGGTGCCCGGACCGGTCAGGCGGCGATAAAGCCTGGCGGCGGCGCGCACATCCTGCTGGCCGATGCGGCCGGCGGCATCGGCGCGGGTGCGCAACACCTCGCGCACATCGCGCGTGGCGCCGGCGCCGGCCGGGCGCAGCGTGGCGAGCACGCTGCCGCTGACCTCCTGCGCCGTGCGGGCGGTGAGGCCGTAGCGGGTGATGCCTTCGGAGAGCAGCGAAAGCTCCGCCGCGGCCGAGAGCGGCGGGCCTTCGGCGCGCACGCGCACCAGGGCGGCGAAGCCCTGCGGATCCGGCTGCGTGCCCTGCATGCGCGATGGCGAGAGCACCATGCCTTCCGGCGGCACATCGGCCAGCAGCTGGGCGGCGGGGCCGACGCTGCTGGGCTGGAAGCCGGCCGGGATGCAGGCGGCGCAGGGGATCACCTGCGTGGTGCCGTCCAGGTTCATCAGCTTCAGTTCCACCAGCAGGTCCGGGTGGCGGCGGCGGACTTCCTCGGCGGCGCGGGTCAGCACCTCCGTGTGGCGGCGCTGCTCCTCCATGGGGTCGTCGGCCAGGCGGCGGCCGGCCCAGATGTGCATGGCGCCGCAGTCGCGGTGGTTCAGGAACGTCACCTTGCGGATGCCGTGCAGCTTGCGCGAGGCGGCAAGGTTCTCCCACAGCACGGTGGCGGCGGGGGAGGCGGGATCCAGCGCGGCCAGGGCGGCGCCGGCGACGCGCAGCTCGCTGTAGCGATCCTCGCGGCCCAGGGCGGCGAGCAGGGCGGCAACGCCGCCGGTGGTGCGGGGATCGATGCAGGAGACGACGAAGGCATCGGCCTTTGTCGGCGTTTCCTGGGGAGGTGTGGCGGCGGGAGGCGGGGCGAGGGTTGCGCTCATTTCACGGGATCCACATGGGTGATGCCGGAGGCACGGTGGTGCACGAGGGACCAGCTGAGGCCGAAGGTGTAGAGCAGGCTGACCAGCACCAGCGGGGCGGTGCCGGACCACGAGCCGGAGAGCTGGGCCAGGCCGATCTCTCCAGCAGCGAGCATCAGCGCCACGAACGTGACGGTGACGAGCGCAAGACCCTTCCAACCGAGAACCCCGCGCAGGGTGAAGAACAGGGCGAGATGGGTGAGCAGCAGCACGAGGCCGACGGCGAGCCGGGTCCAGAACCCCGCCTCCCCGGCCCAGAGCCAGTGCCAGTACGACCTGCCCGAGGGGTTGTAGGTGGCGAAGACGATGAACAGGCAGAACAGCAGCCGTGCGGCGATGCCATCCCAGCTGATGTGGTTCATGGCGTGGCCCCCGCGGTGGTGCTGGCGGGGCAGCCGCCGCGCGCGGCGAGGCGGGCGACGCGGGCATCCAGCGCGGCGAGCACCTCGCGGCGGGCTTCCTCGGCCACCGCGAATTCGGCCCGGGCGATGACGCCGAGCGACTGTGCCTCGAAATCCTCGCGGTTGAGCGCGGCATCGGCGCGATTGAAGGCCCAGTCGATGCCCCAGTAGGCACCGACGCCGCCGAGCGTGCCGGCGGCCAGGCCCGGAACGCCACCGAAACGGTACCCCACGGCGCCGACGGTGGCCACGATGGAGCCGGCTTCCGTGGCGCGCAGCATCAGGGCGCTGACGCGGGCGGCGAGCGGGCGCAGGGAATGGAAGAACAGCGAGGCAGGGTCGCTGCCGGGGGAGGCGTTCGCCGCGCCGCCGTCCCCCACCGCGTGCAGCGTTACCGCGGCGGCGCGGCCGGCGGCCTCGGGATCCAGGCGCAGCGTGGCGGTGGCGGTGGGCGGTGCCTCCGGGAAGGCGCGCAGCGGGGCGAGGGCGCCGGCGAGGGCGCGGTTCCAGTTGCCCTCCACCAGGGCGGCGGCCATTTCCAGGTCGCGGCGCATGGTTTCGGGCGGCGCGGCGCGGACCAGCACGCGTTCCACGAAGGCGCGGCGCATCGGCTCGGCCATCTGTTCCACCACGCCATCGGCCATCGACTTCTGGTCGCCGCGCAGCGAGGCGGCGGCGCTGGTGACCATGCGCCCGGCGATGCGGTAGGCGGTGACGTAGGATTGCACCCAGTCGTAGGCCCAGGCGCCGAAGCCCGGCACCGCTTCCCGCGCACCGGCATAGCGGGCGGAGGCGGCATCCACCGCCAGGCGCTGGGCGAGGCCGGCGGCGTCCTGGCGGGCCTGTTCCAGTTGCAGGGTGAGCTCGGCGAGTGCCTGGGCCGGCACCTGGCGCAGTTCGCAGATGCCACCGGGCAGCATCAGCGCCACGATCGGATCGGCGGCGCGGGCCTGGGCGGGCAGCAGGGCGAGGGCGGCGAGCAAAATCGCCAGCAGGGCCCACAGCCTGTCGCCAGCCCGGGGGCGCGGCGCTAGAACGGCGGCGCGGGCTGGGCAGGGGAGCGTGATGTGATCGTGGGCGTGGCGGCCATGCTCGTGGCGATCGTGCTGGTGGGGGGCGCGCTGGTGGGCGCGGCCGCGCTGTTCCTGCGTGGCGCGGAGAAGCTGGGTGCGCCGGCTGCCATGCTGTGCGTGGCAGCACTGCTCGCCGGGCTGGCCGGTGCCGCCGCCCTGCTGCTGGCCGCGCCGGACCGTGCCAGCTTCGAGCCGGTGCGCCTGTTCGCCGCAAACGGCCCCTGGCAGCGGGCCGATGCGGCGGAGGCATTGCGCCTGGCCCTGCCCGGGCTCGCGGCGCTGCGTGGCGCGCTGGCGGCGATGGCCGGGGGCAGCCTGGTGCAGATGGCTGCGGGCTGGCTGACGGCCGGGGCCGTGCTGGTGGGGGTCGGTGCGCTCTGGCGCGGCTGTGCGGGCCGGTCCCTTTGGCTGGGGCTGGTCGGCTTCGTGGTGATGGCCGTGCTCACCGCGCTGGCCATGCACATCGCCACTCGGCTGCTGGCCTGGGGCATGGCGCAGCTGGGCTTCTGGCTGCTGCTGCTGGCGCTGCTGGGTCTGCAGGCGTGGCGCCACCGCGCAGCGGCGCACTGAACGGGGCGCGCGGCTCACGGCAGCCTCATCAGTTCAAGGAACGGCCGTGGCGAGAGCAGCGCGGAGTCGCCGACGACGGGGAAGGCGAGCTTCATCGACACCAGCAGCACCACGCCCACGATCAGCGCGATCACGGCGCCCATGGTGTAGTGCAGCGCCAGGTGCGCACTGCCGATGAACCACTGGAACAGCAGCACCGACACCGAGGCGGTGAGCACCAGGAACCATACCAGCATCGTAAGGGTGCGCGTGCCGACGGAGAGCCGGGCGGTGCGGGCCTCGGCGATCTGCAGCAGCCACTGGGCGGTGTTCTGCGCGATCGCCTGTTGCGCCTGCGTTTCCGGCTCCGGCAGCATGAAGGCGCGCGACAGGCGGGTGAAGGTGGCGTCCGACGCGCTGCCGGGGGCGCCGGCCTGCATCTTCGGCCAGTCCTGCTCCACCACCGCGGCCCCGTAGCCGCGCAGCGCGCCGCGCATCTCCTCGCGCGCCGCGCCCTGGTGCGGCAGGGCGTAGCTGTCGGTGGCGTGGGCCAGCATGTAGAGCGCGCTGGTTTCCTTCTGCAGCGTGTCGCGCGTGGTCTGGTAGATGTCCCAGGCGCCGACCAGGGCGAGGGCCGCGACCACCGCGTAGATCTCCACGATGAAGGAGAACTTGGCGCGGCCGACATCGGCGTTCAGCGCCAGCTCCTGCGGCGTGAACACCGACAGGATCACCAGGCCCACGCCCATCGCGAGCAGCATCGGCAGGCCCACGGCCACCAGGGCCGCGAGCGCGGTGGGCAGGGAGGCGATGCTCTGCACCAGCAGCGCGTCCATCAGCGCGGTCTCCGCGGGCGGCGTGGCGCTTGCACCGTCAGGCCTCGATCTGGCGGTACCAGCGGCGCGTGCGGATCAGCCGGCCGGAGCGGGCGGGCTGCAGGTCGGATTCCTCCATCAGCGCCTTCATGCGCTGGCGCGCCTCGGCCAGGGTGATGCGCTTGCCGGCGCGGGCGCGGTAGAACGCCGCGGCCTTCTCGAAATCGTCGCGCCCCACCTGGCCGCGGCGGTCGGCCAGGGTGCGCAGCAGCTCCGTGGAGGTGCCGGCCAGGTCGTGTTCCAGCGCCACGTCGGTATCGGCCACGGCGGCGCGCACCACGCCGCGCGCCTCGTCGAAGCTGAGGTTGTAGCGGGTGAGGCCTTCCTCCATCAGCTTGCGCTCGGTGTCCCGGTCCAGGAAGCGGCGGCCGTTGGTGTGCAGGCGCACCAGCTCGCCGAAGCGAAGGCGGGTGTCGTTCTCATTCATGGGCATGGCGGATCCACGGTTTTCGGGGAGTGGGCGGAGGCGGCAGCCGGCGCGCGCTAGAGCGAGGGCTGGGAGGTCGTGCGCAGGCCGGGGCCGGGCACCACCTCGGGCACCTCGAATCCGCTGGAGCGGTTGGACATCTGTTGCAGGCGGCGGTTCAGCGTTTCGATGGAGCGCATGATGCGCGCGGCATCCAGGCCCAGCGGCGCATCGGACGGGGCAACCACCACCTTCACCTTGGGCAGCGGGAACATGTCGATCTCGACCTTCTCCACGGCCAGGCCGTTGAGGTCGGAGGCCTCCAGCACCGAGCGCACGATCATGCGCTGCAGGGCGGCGAGCGGGCCGGGGTTGCGCAGGGCGTGGCGATCCAGGAACCGTTCCACGTATTCGCGGTCGGAATCGGTCAGCTCGCGCGCCTGGCCGAAGGTCATCTGCAGCGAGGGCAGCAGGGAGACGGTGCTCTCGATCTCCTTCAGCTTGTAGCCGGCAACGTCCATCATAGCGGTGAGGTCGTCGCGCGCCTTGGCGTGGCCGCGGTCCAGCGTGCTGTTGCGGTGCATGTAGTAGCTGGCGGTGTCGCGGAAGCGGAACAGGCCCACCACGCTGTCCCACATGCGCTCCGCCCGCTCGGTGAAGCTGTCGGCATCCGGCAGGTCCTGCAGCGGCAGGCTGACGGAAGGGCGGGGCTGGGCGGCGGGTTGCGCCAAGGCGGGGAGGGTGGCGAGCAGAACGGGCGCGGCGAGCGCGAGGCGGCGCAGCATCGTGGTGATCATGGCGGGCATCCTTCGGGCGCGGTGCGTCAGTTCAGCGACATGGTCGACATGCGCTCGGCGATGGAGCGCTGCGTGACCCGCTCGGCGGGCGGCAGCGAGACCAGGCCGGCGCGGGCGAGGAAGCCGGCCGGGCCGGTCGCACTTTCGCTGGAGGCCTCGGTCAGCAGCTCGGCGACGCCGTGCACCACGCCCACGCCCTGCTTGTTCCGGGCATGCTGGCGCTTGGCGTAGAGATAGACGACGCGGGTGGGGTCGTAATCCATCGACGCGATGCTCGCGATGGTGGGGAGCACGCCGTCCAGCGGCAGGGCAATGAGGTTGCCGCCGCTGCGCATCGCCTCGTCGAAGGTGACGACGGCGAGCGTGCCGGGGGGGCTCGACATCAGCGTGGCGACGGTCTGGTCTTCCTGCACCTCCACCACGCGGCCATCGGTGCGCAGGGTGATGCACTTGTTGCGGCGGAACCCGGCATCGAACAGCAGCCGCATTTCCTTGATGTCGCGGCAGCCGGATTCCAGCACCAGGTCCTCGAACAGCTGGCGCGTGCCGGAATCGCCGCGCGGCACCAGCACGCGGATCGGCGAGGGCGGCAGGCCGCGGGCGATCTGCGACCAGGCGGTGTAGGTGTTGGGGGCGAAGATGCCGTCGCTGGTGGGGCGCTCGGCGGCCAGCGCCTCCTGCAGGTTGCGGGCGGAGAGCTGGGGCATCGGGTCGCCGCGCCGGGCGACGAGCACCACGGCGCCGAAGCCGAGCTTGAGCTCCACCACGTCGCGCACGCCGTTCATGCGGCAGGATTGCTGGATGCCGGAGGGCATGCGCCGTGTGGAGATGGCCACGTCCGGCGTTTCCGGCCCGACGCCGCCGCAGAACAGCGCCAGCGCCTGGTTGGAGCCGACCTGGCGCACCTCCGGCCGCATCTCCGTGCCCCAGCGCTCGGCGAAGCTGGCGGACAGCAGGTCTGCCACGCGGCCGGCGGTGTTGGAGCTGGCGAAGATGAGGCGGTCGCGCAGGGTCAGCACGCCTTGGGCCTGCGCGGGTTGCGCGGCGGTGGCGGCCATGGCCAGCAGGCCCAGGAACAGGGATCTCACGGTGGTTCGGGTCAAGGGACAGCTCCGGCGTTCGCCCGCACGGGGCGGGAAGGGCGGCATGCGGAAGGGGGGCGGGGTGGCAGGCGGCGGTGCCGCCGGAAGGCGAAGCAATGGGGCGGCTATTGCGGTGGGGATCGGGCCAGCAGGGTCAGGATGGTCTCCCGCAGGGCCTGTTCGACGGCGAGGCGGGCACGGGCCTGGGCCATCCAGCCCACCAGGAGGGGTTCGGCACGCTTGTCCAGCGCGGCGGCATCGGCCACGGCGCCGGCGAGGTCGCCACGGCGCAGGCGCTCGGCGATGCTGGCGGTGGCGGCATCGGCTTCCCCGGGCGGGGGCGGTGCGACGAGGCCAATGCCGGACAGGGCGGCGCGCATGTTCAGCTGCGCGCGGTCCAGCACGCCGTTCTCCGCCGGCATGCGCCAGGCGATGGCCGGGGTGAGCGCCACGAAGCGGTCGTGCAGCTCGCCTTCGGTGGGCACGCCGCGCAGGGAATGGCTGGTCAGGACCTCCACCACCGGGGCCGGGATGGCCTGGCCGGCATCGAGATCGAGCAGGGCGCGCAACTCGCGGTGCCAGGGGCGCGCGGTGGCGGCAACCATCTGCAGGTTGAGCAGCGCCGGCACCAGCCGGTCTTGCGGGCGGGCCTGGGCGAGGGCGGCGCTGGCCTGGGAGGCGGCCAGGGTCGCGGTATCGGAGGCGAGGCGGGCGGTGCGCGCGGCATCCTCGGCGCGGGTGGTGGCCTCGGCGACGCGGCTGCCGCGCTCGGCCAGGGTGGCTTCGAGCGCCAGGATGCGGCCCTCCAGCGCGGCGAATTGCGTGGCGGCGGCCGGGCTGGTGGCAGGCGCGGACAGGACAGGGGCCGGTGCCGCGGCCTGCTGGATGATCCGCGGCGGCTGGGCGGGCCGGGTGCCGGCGAACATCAGCGCCACCACGGCGGCGGCGGCGCCCACGGCGAGGAACATGAGGGCGCGCGGCGTTCCGGCACCGAGCCGGCCGGGCAGGGCGGAGGCGGCGCGCAGGCCGTTCGCCAGCATCCCGTGCCGGCCGTGGGCACCTTGCGGCAGGCCCTGCGCCGCGCGGTCGGAGGCGAGGAAATGCTGCCCGGACATCAGCGGGGCGTCGGTGCGGGGGAACGGTCTGGACGTGGCATCATGCTCCTGGCCTCGTTCTGCACGACAGGGACGCCCGCCTGGGCGGCAGCGCCGCCTCTGTGCGGCACGTTGCGGAATGTTTAGTCGGGTCGGCCTGAACAGCGCGTTAACGGCGGGCCGAAGGAGCGCGTCCGCAGTCCCTGCGCAGCGTCTTGCAGATGCCGCACGCGGGCCGTGGAATGGCCGTGGCACCTGGCGTGCGAGGCTTGCCGGGGCACACGAAGTCTCACGGATATCTCACTGAATCATTGACGTAGCCTGGCACAACAGGCGTGCCCCGGCGGGGCGTGCGGTGCCGTGGCGGGTGCGCCTCTGGGGCGGCAGGCCGGCCGCGGCGAAAATCCTAGCCGATCGTCAAGATTGCCGAAAAAGCGCCGCCGTTGGTGCTTCGGCCGCGTCCCGGCGGTGGAGATGGCCTGCCTTCCGTGCGATGCGCCTGTTGCGCTCGCGCCGTGGGGGGCTAACATCGCCCCTTGATGCTAGACCCCGTCACGTTGCCAGCGCTGGCCGACAGCGCGCTCGCCCAGCTTCGCCAGTCCCTGCGCGGGACGGACGGGGCGCCGTTGGAACGGGATGCGGCCCTGGCGGTGTTGCGCCGGCACCTGGCGCGAATCCAGGGCATGGTGCGCGACAGCTTCGAGGAAGGGCGCATCCAAGGGTTGGAGGCGGCGGGCGCTTTGTGCCGGCTGACCGACACGCTGGTGCTCGCCCTGCACGAGCACGCCCTGGCGGTAACGGCGCAGGCGGGCAAGGGCGACCAGATCGGCCGGCTGAGCCTGGCGGCCACCGGCGGCTACGGCCGCGGGGTGCTGGCGCCGTTCAGCGATATCGACCTGCTGTTCCTCACCCCGGGCGATGCCTCCCGCGAGGCGCAGGCGGCGGTGGAGTTCATGCTCTATGCGCTGTGGGATCTCGGGCTGAAGGTGGGGCACGCCACGCGCTCGATCGCCGATTGCCTGCGCGAGGCCAAGGGCGACATCACGGTGCGCACCTCCCTGCTGGATGCCCGCCACATCGCCGGCGATGCGGCGGTGTTCGCGGAGTTCCAGGGCGCGTTCCGGTCCGCCTGCGTGGAGGCCGGCGTGGCCAAGTTCATCGCCGCCAAGCAGGCCGAGCGCGACACGCGCCACCGGCGCTACGGCGATACGCCCTTCGTGGTGGAACCGAACGTGAAGGAAGGCCGCGGCGGCCTGCGCGACCTGCAGACGCTGTACTGGATCAACCGCTACATCTTCCCCGACGCGACCTTCGAGCGCCTGGTGGACAAGGCCGCCACCCCCGGCAGCGTGATCATGACCGCCGACGAGCACCGCCACATGCGGCGCAGCTGGGACTTCCTGTGGACGCTGCGCTTCCACCTGCACTACGTGGCCGGCCGCGCCGAGGATCGCCTGACCTTCGACCTGCAGCCGGTGATCGGCGCCCGCATGGGCTACACCCGCCACGGACGGCAGGATGGGGTGGAGCGCTTCATGCGCCACTTCTTCCTGACGGCGCGCGAGGTGACGCGGCTGACCCGGGTGCTGGAGCCGGCGCTGGTGCGTGCCGCGCTCGGCCCGCCGGCCGCGGCGCGGGAGGCGGATGCCAAGCTGCAGGGCCAGGGCTTCGTGCTGGCGGACGGCAAGCTGCTGCCGGCCGCGGGGCGCGAGTTCGACAAGGAGCCGATCCAGATGCTGCGCTGCCTGCAGGTGGCGCGCGACCGGCACCTGACGCTGCATCCGCTGACGGTGCGCCAGCTGATTCGCAACGAGCGGCGGGTGCAGGGGCTGCGCGACAACAAGGAGGCGGCGGCGATCTTCCTGGACCTGCTGTGCGGGCGCGATGCCGAGCACAACCGGGCCGATGGGGCGGCGTGGCTTTCGATCCTGAACGAAACCGGCATCCTGGGCCGGCTGCTGCCGGATTGGGCGCGGATCGTCGGCCAGATGCAGTTCGACACCTACCACGTGTTCACGGTGGACGAGCACACGATCGAGGCGGTGCGCATCCTGAACACGCTGGAGCGCGGCGAGCTGGCGCAGATCGCGCCGGTGGCCAGCGGCCTGGTGGACCACATGCAGTCCCGCCGCGCGCTGTATGTGGCGATGCTGCTGCACGACATCGCCAAGGGTCGCGGCGGCGACCATTCGGAGCTCGGCGCGGACGTGGCGCTGCAGGTGGGCCCGGCGCTGGGCCTGTCGGCGGAGGAGACCGAGATGGTCTCCTGGCTGGTGCTGCACCACCTGCTGCTGAGCCAGACGGCGTTCAAGCGCGACATCGACGACCCCAAGACCATCCTGGATCTCGCCGAGACCATCCAGTCCCCGGAACGGCTGCGGCTGCTGCTGGTGCTGACGGTGGCGGATATGCGGGCCGTGTCGCCCAAAGTGTGGAACGGCTGGAAGGCCACGCTGCTGCGCGAGCTTTATGCCCGCGTGGCCGAGGTGCTGGCCGGCGGGCTGGCCACGGCCGAGCGCGACGTGCGGGTGCAGCGCGCCAAGCAGGCGGCGGGGCTGCTGCTGGGCGACTGGCCGGCGGCGGAAACCGAGACCTTCCACGGCCTGGGCTACGCCGGCTACTGGCTGAGCTTCGACCCCGAGACCCATGCCCGCCACGCCCGCATGATCCGCGAGGCGGAGGCGCGCCAGGCGCCGCTGACGGTGGAAACGCAGCCCCTGCCGGCCCGCGCCGTGACGGAAGTGACCGTCTATGCCGCCGACCATGCCGGGCTGTTCAGCCGCATCGCCGGTGCGCTGGCGGTGGCCGGCGCCTCCATCGTGGATGCGCGCATCCATACGCTGACCAACGGCATGGCGCTGGACACGTTCTGGATTCAGGACGCCGCCGGCGGCGTGTTCGATGCGCCGCATCGGCTCGCCCGGCTTTCGGTGCTGATCGAGCAGGCGCTCTCTGGCCGGCTGAAGCTGGCGGCCGAGATCCGCAAGACCAACAAGACGGTGCTGGGGCAGCGGCTGCGCGCGATCCATGTGCCGCCGCGCGTGGTGATCGACAACCATGCCTCCAACACCCACACGGTGGTGGAGGTGAACGGGCGCGACCGCTCCGGCCTGCTGCACGACGTGACGGCGGCGATCAGCGAGCAGGGGCTGCAGATCGCCTCCGCCCATGTCAGCACCTACGGCCAGCGGGCGGTGGACGTGTTCTATGTGAAGGACGTGTTCGGCCTGAAGGTGGAGAACGAGCGCCGGCTGGGGCAACTGCGCGAGGCGATCCTGGCGGCGCTGGCCAGCCCGGACGAGGCCCCGGCCGCGACCCCTGCGCCGGTGAGACCGGAGCGGCGGCGCCGGCGCGCGGCGGCGGGCTGATCGGCCACGCTGGCTGATCACGCCGCAGTGCATTGGCGCGCGGGGGGGCAGGCGTGGTATCCTGCCTCCATGATCCTTCGTGTCGTCACCATGGCGGTCCTGCTCGCCGGCGCGGGCGGTGCGGCCGCGCAACCGCCGCCGCCGAGCCCGTCCCAGGCGCCTATCATGCCGGCCGGGCCGCTGAACCAGACCGCGCCGCTGTCCCTGCAATCGCAGCTCGGGGCGATTCCGCTGCTGTCGCCGCGCGCGATGCAGCAGGCCTCCCGCCTGCGGCAGGTGACGGTGACGCAGCTTTCGGCCACGGGCCAGGTGCTGGGCGCGCCGCACACGATCGAATGCCCGGAAACCGGCTGCCAGCGGGCGATGGCGCTGGCGGTGGGCGACAAGACCGTGCCCTTCATGGCCGATGTCCAGTTCGTCGGCCGCGGCGCCTATGTGTCGATGCAGGCGCGCGCGGTGGAGATCGGCGCGGTGGTGGAGTTCGACAAGGGCCGGCGCGGCCCGGTGTTCCTGCGCGGTGAGGCGGAGGCGCCGATCGCGCAAACGCTGCGCTTCGCTCTGGCGCCCGCCACCACGCTGCGGCGGCTGGACGTGGCCGATGACGGCAAGACGCTGGGCACCGGCAATGTCTATACCCGCAAGCGCTCGCCGGACCTGATGCTGAGGGTGGAGATCGGGGTGCCGCAGGAGAAGCCGAACTGAGGCGTTCTGCCGACCCTCGTTCAGTCTGATGGATCGAACCACGGGAAGGCCAGGGCTCTGCCCTGGACCCGCAAAGGGCCGGTGGCCCTTTGATCCCATTAATTTCTAAAGGAACAAGGTCCAGGGGCTTGGCCCCTGGCGGGTCTGGGCAGAGCCCAGCCTTGTCTTATGGAAAAGTACACGCCACCAGGGCGTGGCATGACCGCTCCTCCGGCGGTTTCACGCGCTGGAAGCGCCACAGCAGCAGGTCGTAAGCCGCCATCACAGCGCAGCCCAGGGCAAGCCAGGCGCGCCGCGCCAGCCGATGGGACAGCCAACCGACCGCCAACGTGGCCAGTGCAGAGCCCACCAGGGTGGCCGTCAGCAGCGCGCCGATGGCGAGCGGGGAGAAACCCTGCGCATGCAGGTGCAGCGGCAGCAATACCGCCATCATCCCATCCACGAAGGCGCGCAGGGCACGGGCGGCCAGCAGCCGCACGACATCAAGCGGCAGCCCCGGCGGCAGGGGCCGCCACCATTCCTCACCGACCAGCATCGCCCGAGCGTCGCGGCTGGGCAGAGTGCGGTCAATGCCGCTGGCGGCGACGCGGCACGCAAGGGCAGGATGCCGGCATGAAGCTCCCGCCCTTCCTCCAGGACCGCCGGCTGTTCACCATGGCCGCCTTCGGCTACTTCGCCGGGCTGCCGCTGCCGCTGTCCGGCTTCACGCTGACGCAGTGGCTGGCCGAGGGCGGGATCTCGCTGGCGGCGATCGGCCTCACGGCCAATATCGGGCTGGCCTATACGCTGAAGTTCCTGTGGTCGCCGCTGCTGGACCAGCGGGCGCCCTTCGCCCGGCTGGGGCGGCGGCGCGGATGGCTGGTGGCGATCCAGCCGCTGCTGGCGCTGGCCATCGCGGCCATGGCGCTGTCCAACCCGCATGCCCACCCGCTGCCCACCTTCCTGATCGCAGCCTTTGTCGCGTTCCTGTCGGCGAGCCAGGATATCGCGATCGACGCCTGGCGGATCGAGACCTTCCCGCCGGACAGCCAGGGGCCGGCGCTGGGCGCCTATGTGCTGGGCTATCGCGGCGCCATGCTCACCTCCGGCGCCGGGGTGATCGCCAGCGTGGGGTGGCTGGGCTGGCATGGCGCGCTGCTTTGCGTGGCCGGGCTGTTCGTGCTGGCCGTTTGCGTGACGCTGCTGGCCAGCGAGCCGCCGCAGCCGGAGGTGCCGCCGCCGCCGCCCGGGCTGGGCGCGCGCGTGGCCGCGGCCATCACCGACCCGCTGCGCGATTTCCTGGGCCGCCCCGGCGCCTGGCTGATCCTGGCCTATGTGTCGCTGTTCTACCTGGACGAGGTGCTGGCCGGGAAAATGCTGGCGCCGCTGTACCGTTCGCTGGGCTTCGACCGCGCCACGGTGGCGCTGGCGGTGGGGCCGATCTCGCTCACCTGCACGCTGCTGGGCTATGCCGCCGGGGGCACGCTGGTGGCCTGGCTGGGCATGGGCCGGGCGCTGATCGCCACCGGCTTCACCCAGATGGCGTTCATGTCGCTCTACGTGATCCTCACGCTGAACTCCGGCAACACGCAGTTGCTGTATGGCACGGTGGCGGCGGAGGCCTTCGTGCAGGCGATGGCGATGGCGGCGTTCATCGCCTACCTGTCGCATCTGTGCTCGCTGCGCTTCACCGCCACGCAGTATGCGCTGCTGTCCTCCGTCGCCGCCCTTGCCTCCCACACGTTGGGCGGGCTTTCCGGCTTCATGGCCCAGGGGCTGGGCTGGACGCTGCACTACACCGTGGCGATGTTCTCCGCCGTGCCCTCGATGATCCTGATGCTGGTGATCCTGCGCCGCTTCCCGCCGGAGAAGACGAAGGGCGCGTGATCGCTCAGCGGTTCAGGGTCACGTCCGCCGCACCGCCGTCGCAGGTGTAGCAGCAGTTGCGGCAGGCGTTCTTGCCGTTCGGCCCCGCGCCCCAGAACACCGTCTGGTTGCCGCGCACCCAGGCGCCGTAGCAGATCGTCTCGCCGGGCTGGCAGCTCAGCTTGTACGAATGGCGGTCATCGTCCTTGATCGAATAGACCTGCTTGTTCCCCGGCCACACCAGGTTGCGGGTGCGGGAGTAGAATTCCACATCCACCACATTCGGGTGCTTGGACTGCACGCGCAGGGTGAGCGTTTCGGCCAGCGCCGGGGCGGTGGCCGCCAGCGCGAGCATCAGGGCGGTAAAGAGGGTGGCGAGGCGCACGCGGCATTCCTTCGGGATCACGGCACCGGTCGATTCCGGATGCGAGCCGTTTCTGCCACGGCGCAAAGCGCCCGTCACCCGCCGGGCGGATCAGCCCTGGGATTGCGATTGCGATTGGCTGGCCTGCACGCCCACGTTCACCTGCAGCGTCTCGCTGCCCGCGCCCAGGCGCACGCCGCGCACCGGGGCGGCTTCCGCCGCATCGAGCCCCGCGGCCAGGCGCACATAGCGGTCGGTCGGGCATTGGCCGTTGGCGGCATCGAACCCGACCCAGCCGAGATCCGGCGTCATTGCCTCCGCCCAGGCATGGTGTGCCACGGCATCGGCTTCCTCGGTGAGCAGGTAGCCCGTGACGTAGCGCGCCGGCAGGCCCAGGCTGCGGGCGGCGGCGATGAAGATGTGGGCGTGGTCCTGGCACACGCCGCGCCTGGCCGCGAAGGCCGCGGCGGCCGTGGTGAAGCTGCCGGTGGTGCCGGTTTCATACGCCACCGCTGCGTGCAGCCCATCCAGCACCGCGTGCAGCGTGGCCAACGCCGTCTCTCGCCGGCAGGTGGCGGCGAAGGCGCGGATCGCGTCGTCCGCTTCGGTCAGCGCCGTGCTGCGCAGGCACACGGCCGGCACCACCGCCTCTGGCGGGAAGCCGACCACGCCGGCGGTATCCTCGGTTTTCACCACCCCCTCGGCGGTGATCACCACGCTGGTGGCCGGGCCGTGCGAGGCCATCAGCTCCACCGCGTTGCCGAAGGCATCGGTGTAGCGCAGCCCGCCGCCCGCGCCTTCCACTCGCACCTGCCACGACAGCACCGTTTGCCCGCGCAGGCTGCGCGGCACCAGGCGCAGCGCCTGCACCGCGCGGGCCGGCGTGTCGCTGTGGTAGCTGGTGGTGTGGGTTACGGCGATGCGCATGGCCCGCTCAATCGAAATGGTAGTCGGTGGCGAGGGCGCCGGAGATCGCGGCGTTGCGGCCGAGGAATTCCTGCAGGAACTCGCGCAGCCCGTGGCGCAGGATGGTATCCAGGTCCGTGCTGCGCAGCTCCGTCGCCAGGGCAGAGCCCAAGGCCAGGCTCGCCGCACCGCCGCCGGTCATCTCCGCCAGCGAGGCCAGGGAGGGGGCGGTGAAGTCGCAGCAGAAGCGCAGCGAGCGCGGCATTTCCGGCCGCAGGATCAGGAACTCCGCCACCTGCCGCGGCCGCAGCCGGTCGCGGTAGAAATAGCGGTAGGCGCCGACGGCGGAGACGGAGCGCAGGATCGTGTCCCACTGGTGCTGGTTGCGGTCCCCGCCCAGTGCCTCGTTCACCGGCAGCAGCACGTTGTATTTCACATCGAGGATGCGCGCGGTGTTGTCGCCGCGCTCGATGAAGGTGCCGAGCTGGCAGAAATGGAAGCCCTCGTCGCGCAGCAGGCTGCCCAGCATCGCGCCGCGCAACTGGCCGCTGCGCTGGCGCACCCAGTCCAACAGTTCCACCATCTTGCCCGGGCCGACCTCGGCCGGATCGATCGCGGCGAACTCGATCCAGGTGGAGTTCAGCGCCTCCCACATCTCGCGCGTGAGGGCGGTGCGCACCGCGCGGCCGTTGTTGCGCGCGGCCTCCAGGCAGTTGCGGATCGAGCTGGCATGGGCGCGGTCGAACAGCAGGAAGTTCTGCGCCGTGGCCGCGCCCAGCTTGGATCCGCGCGCCTCGAACGCCGGCAGGCAGCCGGCGCTGGCCAGCGTGGCCTTCCAGTCCTCCCGGTAGCCGCCCATGCCATCGGGCATGATCGACACGCGATGGCCGACCTGGGCGAGGCGGGCGAGGTTTTCGGCGCGCTCCATGTAGCGCGCCATCCAGAACAGGCTCGAGGCGGTACGACCCAGCACGGCTAATCCTCCAGCACCCAGGTATCCTTGGTGCCGCCCCCCTGGCTGGAGTTGACCACGAGCGAGCCTTTCTTGAGCGCCACGCGGGTGAGGCCGCCGGGCACCACGCGCACCCTATCCCCCACCAGCACGAAGGGGCGCAGGTCCACATGGCGCGGGCCGATGCCGCTGCCGGCGAAGGCCGGGCAGGTGGAAAGCGCCAGCGTGGGCTGGGCGATGTAGTTGCCGGGGTTGGCACGGATGCGCTCGGCGAAATCCGCCCGCTGCTGGCGCGTGCTGCGCGGGCCGATCAGCATGCCGTAGCCGCCGGAGCCGTGCACCTCCTTCACCACCAGCTCCTCCAGGTGCTCCAGCACATGGCCGCGTTCCTCGGCGATGGAGCAGCGGAAGGTCTGCACGTTCTTCAGGATCGGCTTCTCCCCTGTGTAGAACTCCACGATGTCGGGCACGTAGGCATAGACCGCCTTGTCGTCGGCGATGCCCGTGCCCGGCGCGTTCACCAGCGTGACGCGCCCCGCCCGGTAGAGGTCGAACAGCCCGGGCACGCCCAGCATCGAATCCGGGCGGAAGTTCAGCGGGTCGATGAAGGCATCGTCGATGCGGCGATACAGCACGTCCACCCTGGCGCGGCCGCGGATGGTGCGCATCCACAGCGCGCCATCCTCCACCACCAGGTCGCTGCCCTGCACCAGCTCCACGCCCATCTGGTCGGCCAGGAAGGCATGCTCGAAATAGGCGGAGTTGTAGATGCCGGGCGTGAGCACGGCCACCGCCGGCTCCCCGTCGCAGCCCGAGGGCGCCACGCTTTGCAGGGTTTGGCGCAGCAGTTCGGGATAGCGTTCCACCGGCGCCACACGGTGCGCCGCGAACAGCTCCGGGAACAGGTGCATCATCGTCTCGCGGTTCTCGAGCATGTAGGACACGCCCGAGGGGGTGCGCAGGTTGTCCTCCAGCACGAAGAACCCGTCTTCCTCGGTGCGCACGATGTCGGTGCCGATGATGTGCGAATACACGCCGCGCGGCGGGTCGAAGCCCATCATCTGCGGCAGGAAGGCGGAATTGCCGTTCACCAGCTCCGACGGGATGCGCCCGGCGCGGACGATCTCCTGCCGGTGGTAGATGTCGTGCAGGAAGGCGTTCAGCGCCCGCACCCGCTGCTCGATGCCCCGCTCCAGGAAGCGCCATTCCGCGGCCGAGATCACCCGCGGAATGAGGTCGAACGGGATCAGCCGCTCATTGGCCTCCGCCGCGCCGTACACGGCGAAGGTGATGCCCAGGCGGCGGAAGATCGCATCCGCCTCCGCCTGCTTGGCGCGGATCCCGCCGGGGGATTGGCGCTGCAGCCACTCGAACAGGGTGCGGTAGCACTCCCGCGCCGAGAAATCCGGCCGCAGCATCTCGTCGAAGCAAACGGTGTCGTTGCCCGTGTTGTATGCCTGCGTCTTAAGCACCTCGCCGCCGCCTCATGCCCGTGAACACCCCGTCGCCGCGTTGACTGCATCTTAACGGGTAGGGGGCTGGCAACAAGCATGCCAGCGCGCGCGGGGTCAGGCAGCGTCCGCCTTGCGCTGCTTGGCGGCCTCGAACAGGGCCAGGCGCTCGGCGAACTTGCCGGTGGCGGCACTGCCTTCGCCGGTGAGGTTGGGCGGCACCGGGATCTGCTCGAAGAAATGGCAGGCGACCTTCTGGCCGGGGCTGGCTTCGCGCAGCGCCGGGATCTCCTGGCTGCAGCGCGGCTGGGCATGCGGGCAGCGTGTGTGGAAGCGGCAGCCGGTGGGGGGCGCCAGCGGGCTCGGCACGTCGCCCGGCAGCAGGATGCGGCCGCGGGCGATGGTCGGATCCGGCTTCGGGATCGCCGACAGCAGCGCCTTGGTCTAGGGATGGCGCGGCATGGCAAACAGCGTGCGCTTGTCGGCAATTTCCACCAGGCTGCCAAGATACATCACCGCCACCCGGTCTGCGATGTGCTTCACCACCGCCAGGTCGTGGGCGATGAACAGGTAGGACAGGCCGAACTGGCGCTGCAAATTCTGCAGCAGGTTCACCACCTGCGCCTGGATCGAAACGTCCAGCGCGCTCACCGGCTCGTCGCACACGATCAGGTCGGGGCTCACGGCCAGCGCGCGGGCGATGCCCAGGCGCTGGCGCTGGCCGCCGGAGAACTGGTGCGGGTAGCGCCGCGCGTGTTCCGGCAGCAGGCCGACCACCTGCAGCAGCTCGCGCACCCGCGCCTCGATCGCCGCCTCGCCATCGGCCAGGCCGTGCAGGATCAGCGGCTCGGCCAGCATCTGCCCCACGGTCATGCGCGGGTTGAGGCTGGCATAGGGGTCCTGGAAGATGATCTGCAGGTGGCGGCGCATGCGGCGCATCGCCTGCTTGTCCAGCCCCGCGATCTCCTGCCCCTTGAACCGCACGGAGCCGCTGGTGGGTTCCAGCAGCTTCAGGATCAGCCGCCCGGTGGTGGACTTGCCGCAGCCGCTCTCACCCACCAGCGCCAGCGTTTCGCCGCGCGCGACCTCGAAGCTCACATCGTCCACCGCGCGCACCTGGCCCACCACGCGGGAAAACACCACGCCGCGGCGCACCGGGAAGTGTTTCACCAGCCGATCGACCTGCAGCACCGGGGGCTCCGGTGGCACCACCGACATGCCCACCGTATTGGCCTGCGCAAGCATGTTCATGCCGCCACCTCCGCGAAGTGTTCCACCGGGGCCTTCCAGCACGCCACCGCGTGGCCCTCCTCCAGCACGCGCAGCGGCGGCGGCTCGTCGCGGCAACGCGCATCGGAGAACGGGCAGCGCGGCGAGAAGCGGCAGCCCTTCGGCTGGTTCGCCGGGCTCGGCACCGTGCCCTCGATCGTGGCCAGGCGCTCGCGGTATTCGCCTAGGCGCGGGATGCTGCCGAGCAGGCCGATCGTGTAGGGGTGCTGCGGATCGGCAAAGAGCTGCTTCACCGGGGCACTCTCCACGATCTTGCCCGCGTACATCACGATCACCTCGTCGGCGATCTCCGCGATCACGCCGAGGTCGTGGGTGATGATCAGGATCGCCATGCCCAGCCGCGACTGCAGGTCACCGAGCAGATCGAGGATCTGCGCCTGGATCGTCACGTCCAGCGCCGTGGTGGGTTCGTCCGCGATCAGCAGCGCGGGGTCGCAGGCCAGCGCCATGGCGATCATCACCCGCTGGCGCATGCCGCCGGAAAGCCGGTGCGGATACTCATCCACCCGGCTTTTGGCCGAGGGGATCCGCACGAGGTCCAGCACCTCGATCGCCCGGTCCCGCGCCGCGGCGTGGGAGAGATCGGTATGGGCGCGCACCGCCTCGATGATCTGGTGGCCGATGGTGCGAACGGGGTTCAGCGAGGTCATCGGCTCCTGGAAGATCATCGACATCTTGCCGCCGCGCAGGATGCGCCGTTCCTCCGCCGGCATCGCCAGCAGGTCCCGCCCCTCGAAGCGCAGCGCATCCGCACTCACCACGCCGGGCGGCGAGGGCACCAGGCCCATGATCGACAGCGAGGTGACGGACTTGCCGCAGCCGCTCTCGCCCACCAGCCCCACGGTGCGGCCCCGGGCGACATCGAAGCTGATGCCATCCACCGCGCGGAACAGGCCGCGATCGGTGTTGAAGTGGGTGCGCAGGTTGCGCACCTCCAGCAGGGCATCGTTCGTCATGGCGTGAAATCCAGCCCCTTGTAGAACCCGATGGCGTATTGCGGATGGCCGCGGGCGTTCTTCATCCGCTTGTTGTGCACGGTGAACAGCGTGATGTTGGCCACCGGCATCCACAGATGCTCGCGCGTTACCAGCTCCTGCACCTGGCCGAAGGCACGTGCGCGGTCGGCGGCGGTCAGCGCGCCCTTGGCCTCGGCCAGCAGGCGATCGGTGCGCTCGTCCTTCCAGTTCATGCGGTTCGGCGTGGGGATGTTGCGGCTGTCGAAATACAGCGCCATCAGGTCCCCGGCGGAGATGTAGGGAACGGTGACGGACCAGATTTCGTAGTCCTGCTCGCCCATCTTCACCGGGGCGATGGTGCTGTCCCAGGCCTGCAGCTTCCAGTCCACGCCCACGCGGCGCAGGAAGCCCTGGATCGCCTCGCCCACCTTCACC